>NZ_JBVVNO010000018.1:0-85546 GCF_056850255.1 Methylomonas sp. Uni0011 | reverse complement strand
ATCAGGGTCCGAAGGCCTATCAAGTACCTTCATCAAGAGACCGAATATATGGCTGCAATCTTGATCTCTGTTGGAAACATCAATTTTGATAACACTTGGCTTGCAATTGGGGAGGAGTCCATATATGCGGTAAACAACGTGCACCGCATCGTTCGCGATTGGTGCGGTTCGTAAACTCACCACACCCTACAAATAAATTAAAGTCTGCCTATACCATCAAGCGTCGGCTCCCATAAAGCTCCATGACTAACCGGCTTTATTCACCGAGCAACCGCCGCGCCAGCAAAGCCTGCATGTCCCGCCGTCCGTCGGCGATCAGATAAACATAGACTTGTCGGGCTATGATGCGATAGACGATGCGGTAGGGTTTGAAGAAGACTTGGCGGTATTCCTGTATCCCCAGCGCCGCAAGTTCTTTCGGGAAATTGCCGCGTTCCGGGAAACTCGCCAAGTCGTCCAGCGTTTGCAACAACTTGTCCAGGACGGCATCGGCATTGGCCGGCGTATCGAATTCGGCGATGTAATCGTAAAGGCTTTCCAAATCCTGCTCGGCGCCGCGAGTCAGCAGCACTTGATAGGCAGCAGGCATCAGCGATTCGTCTTTTTCGCGCGCAGCCGGGCGGCGACTTCGGCCGCGGGTTTGGCGTTGCCGTCCGCAATGTCGCGGTTACCCAAGGCCAGTATTTTCAATAAGGCCAGGGTTTCCTGGGTTTCTTCGTAGGAGGCTACGTCCTGCAACACGGCCTTGGCTTCGCCGTTTTGGGTAATGACCAAAGGTTCGCGGCATTCGGCCAGTTTTAATAGCACTTCGGCGGCGTTGGCTTTCAGGTAACTGATGGGTTTGACTTGAGACGAGAAGCGCATGGAGGCACCGATGAATTTATAAAGGACTTAATATAGTCTTTTAATAGTCCGGCGACAAGTATCGAAATTGCTTAAGGAATGAATTCGTAACATTCGTGCGATTAGGCTTCGTTAATCGCACCTACACAAGCTGCCGGCGGTTATGAGTTACGGTTTTCTGAAGCTGCTGTAGCAAAGGCAGCAATTCGGGAATATCGGTTTGGATGACGCTCCATAGGGTATCGTTGTCGATGTCGAAATAACCATGAATCAAACGGTTGCGGGTGGCGATGATCATGCGCCAGGGTATTTGCGGATTGTTTTCGCGAATTTCGCCGGGAATATGGGTTGCGGCTTCGCCGATCAATTCCAGGTTGCGGACAGTGGCATCGTAGTTTAATCCGCTATCGACAAAGCGCTGCTGATCGAGGCCTTCGGTCTAAATGAGTACTTTTTCGGCAAACGTCAGCATATCGTCCTGATAAAAACGCCATTCGTGCGCGGCGGTTTCAGACATCGATGGCGTCCTTTTCGACGAATGGCCGCAATTCTGGGCGCAAGGCTTTATCGGTGACTAAATCCACCGGGCAACCCAACTGATCTTCCAGATAAAATTGCACTCCGAAATAACGGCTGGAGGTGGCGGGACCATCGAAGCCGACCAGAATGTCCACGTCGCTATTGTCCCCGGCTTCGTCGCGCGCTGTGGAGCCAAATAAAGCCAGTTGTGTGACGCCGAACCGTTGCGCGACAACGGGTTTCAGTTTTCTCAGTAGCTCTAAAGCATGGTTCCGTTTCATAAGGCTTTGTGGATTGAGTTCGTGAAATTCCGCTTTCAGTTAGAAATGGATAGTAGCATCGAAAGCCTAAAAGCAGATTGTCTCTTTTATCGAGGGTTTTACCCTAAAATACGCACAATTCAACGCCCGCTCGATCAAAACGACATAAGCATGGCCGAAACCGACCCCGAAATAGCCCTCCAATACGACTTGTCGACCGTTGTGATTCCCTTGCTGAAAGGCGTGATCTACCAGGAAACCGACGGCGGATTGTGGAATGCCTTGCTGAATCTGCAGGCCAGGGTACGAGATTACGTGGCGGTGTTGGGTTTGGAATTGGTGCTGGATGAGGCCGAAGGTTACGCCTTCTTGCGCTCGCGGCAGGCAGCGGACGAAGACGATGAGGCAGCGGTTAAACTACCGCGTTTGATCGCCCGCCGGCCCTTGTCGTTTCCGGTCAGTTTGTTGCTGGCCTTGTTGCGCAAACGTTTGGCCGAGTTTGACCGGGGCGGCGGCGAGACCCGGCTGGTGTTGTCGCGCGAGGACATCGTCGAATTGATCCGGGTGTTCTTGCCGCAACGCAGCAACGAAGCGCGGTTGATCGATCAGATCGAAACCCACATCAATAAGGTGGTCGAACTGGGCTTTTTGCGTAAACTCAAGACCGCTGCCAATCAATCCGCCAGTTACGAGGTCAGGCGCATTCTCAAGGCTTTCGTCGATGCGCAATGGTTGTCGGAATTCGACGCCCGGCTGGCCGAATACCAAACCCAATTGACCGCTGGCGGGGAAGGCGAGGAATAATGCAAAACGACCTGCAACTGTCGCTGGATTTCGTCGACGACGACACCCTGTCCGGCTTCCGCTTGCAACGGCTGGAAGTCTATAACTGGGGCACTTTCGACGGCCGGGTCTGGAGCTTGCAGCTCAATGGCCGCAACGCGCTGTTGACCGGCGACATCGGTTCCGGCAAATCGACCTTGGTCGATGCGGTGACGACGCTGCTGGTGCCGGCTCAACGCATCGCTTACAACAAGGCGGCCGGCGCGGACAGCAAGGAGCGCAGCCTGCGTTCCTACGTGCTGGGGCATTACAAATCGGAGCGCAACGAAGTCAGCGGCAGTGCCAAGCCGGTGGCCTTGCGCGGCGACAACAGTTATTCGGTGATCCTCGGCGTATTTCACAACGCCGGCTACGACCAGACCGTGACGCTGGCGCAAGTGTTCTGGATTGCCGACCGTCAGGGCCAGCCGGCAAGGCTGTATGCCGGTTGCGAACGCGACTTGAGCATTGCCGCCGACTTCGCCGACTTTGGCAGCGACATCGGCCAATTGCGCAAGAAGCTGCGCCATCTCGGCGCCGAATTGTTCGACAGCTTTCCGCCTTACGGCGCCTGGTTCCGCCGTCGCTTCGGCATCGACAACGAGCAGGCGCTGGAATTGTTCCATCAAACCGTGTCGATGAAATCGGTCGGCAATCTGACCGACTTCGTCCGCAGCCACATGCTGGAGCCGTCCGAGGTGGCGCCGCGCATTGCCGCGTTGATCAATCATTTCGACGACCTGAACCGCGCCCACGAAGCGGTGCTGAAAGCCAAGCGCCAGATGAGTTTGTTGACGCCGTTGGTGGCCGATTGCCAGCGTCACGGACAACTGCACGCACAAACCGAAACCCTGCGCGCCTGCCGCGAAGCCTTGCGTTCGTTTTTCGCCGGCTTGAAACAAAGCTTGCTGGAAAAGCGTCTGGCGACATTGGATCAAGATCTTGCCCGGCAAAACGCTCAGCTCGACCGGCTGAGCGAGCGCAAGCGGCAACAGCGAATGGAAGTGGGTGAACTGCAGCGCCAGATTGCCGCCAACGGCGGCGACCGCATCGCTCAATTGGGTTTGGAAATCGAGCGTCTGCAAGATGAAATGGCGCGCCGCCGCGATAAGTCCGCCCGTTACGAAAAATTGCTGCAAACCTTGGACTTGCCGGCCCCGGAAGACGCCGACGGCTTTCTGGCCCAGCAAAAGCAATTTGCCGATTTGCGGGAAAGCGCCACCGCTCGCGAGGCGGATTTACAGAATCAGGCCAGCGAAATCGGGGTGGCGTTTGCGCAGAGCCGTAATGAACATCAAGCCCTGCAAGCCGAATTGACCAGCCTGAAAACCCGGCGCAGCAATATCGACGATGCCCAAATCAAAATGCGCGAGGCGCTGTGCCGGGCGCTGAATCTGGCCGAGGCCGAAATGCCGTTCGCCGGCGAGCTGATCCAGGTCCGCGACGAGGACAAGGATTGGGAAGGCGCCGCCGAACGGCTGCTGCGCAATTTCGGCTTGTCCTTGCTGGTGCCGGATGCGCATTATGCGGCGGTGGCCGACTGGGTGGACCGGACGCAGTTGCGGGGCCGGCTGGTGTATTTCCGGGTGCGGTCCGGCCAACGCGGCGATTTGCCGGATTTGCACCGCGATTCCTTGGTTCGCAAACTGGCGATCAAGCCCGACTCGGCGTTTTACGATTGGCTGGAGCGCGAAATCGCCCATCGTTTCGACGTCGCCTGCTGCGCCACCCAGGAGCAATTTCGCCGCGAGCAAAAGGCCGTCACCCGCGCCGGGCAAATCAAGGCGCCGGGCGAGCGCCACGAAAAAGACGACCGCCACCGCCTGGACGACCGCAGCCGCTATGTGTTGGGCTGGTCCAATGCCGCCAAGATCGCCGCGCTGGAAGCCAAGGCCAAGCTATTGGAAAGCCGTCTGGCCGATTTGGGTGCCAACTTGGCGCAGATCGACCAGGCGAGGCAAGCGGTCAAGGCGCAACTGGAAACATTGTCCAAACTGGGCGAGTACCGCGATTTCCGCGAGCTGGATTGGCGACCGCTGGCCGGCGAGATTGCCCGGTTGGAACACGAAAAACGCGAGTTGGAAGCGGCGTCCGATCTGCTCAAACAACTGACCGAGCAGCTGGAGACGCTACAACAAGCGCTGGCCGATACCGAGCAGGCGTTAAGCGGCAAAATCAAGGAAACCGGCGCCACCGAACAACGTAAGCTGGCCGCCGAAGCGCTGCTGGCGGAAACTGGCGAGATTTTGCGCGAGGCCGGCGCGGAACATGCCGCGCATTACCCGGCGCTGGACGCGATGCGCGGCGAAGTGTTGGGCGAGCGGCAACTGACGATTGAATCCTGCGACAACCGCGAACAGGATTTTCGCGGCTGGCTGCAAGCCAGGATCGACGCCGAAACCAAGAAACTCAACCACCTGCGCGACAAAATCATCGATGCGATGCGCGGCTATTGCGCGGCCTTCCCGCTGGAAACCCAGGAAGTCGATGTCGGCATCGCTGCCGGCGGCGAATATCAAGCCATGTTAGAAAGCTTGCAAGCCGACGATCTGCCGCGCTTCGAGGCCCGTTTCAAGGAATTGCTCAACGAAAACACCATCCGCGAGGTCGCCAACTTCCAGTCGCAACTGGCCCGCGAGCGCGAGACCATCAAGGAGCGCATCGCCCGTATCAACGAATCCCTGACCCAGATCGATTACAACACCAACCGCTACATCGTGCTGGAAGCGCAGCCGACGCCGGATGCCGACGTGCGCGATTTTCAAAGCGAATTGCGCGCCTGCACCGAGGGCGCGTTGACCGGTTCCGACGACGAGCAATATTCGGAAAACAAGTTTCTGGAAGTCAAAAAAATCATCGAACGCTTTCGCGGCCGCGAAGGCCAAGCCGAGCAGGACCGGCGTTGGACCGGTAAAGTTACGGACGTGCGCAATTGGTTCAATTTCGGCGCCAGCGAGCGGTGGCGGGAAGACGGCAGCGAGCACGAACATTATTCCGACTCGGGCGGCAAGTCCGGCGGCCAAAAGGAAAAGCTGGCCTACACCATTCTGGCGGCCAGCTTGGCCTATCAATTCGGCCTGGAATGGGGTGCGTTGCGCTCGCGTTCGTTCCGTTTCGTGGTGATCGACGAAGCCTTCGGCCGCGGTTCCGACGAATCGGCGCAATACGGCTTGCGACTGTTCGAGAATCTCAATCTGCAATTGCTGATCGTCACGCCGCTGCAGAAAATCCACATCATCGAACCTTACGTGGCGGCGGTCGGCTTTGTGCATAACGAAGCAGGCCGCGCCTCGAAACTGCGCAATCTCAGCATCGAACAATATCGGGCCGAACGCGCGGCGCGCGGCGGATGAGCCAGCCGGTCTGGACTTTGCCGGCCGAGCTGCGCTTAGACTTGGACAAGCGCTGGCAGCGCGGCCAAATTCTGGCGGAAAGTTTGGCGCCGAACGGTTTGTTTCCGCTACGAATCGCGCTGAAGCAACCCAGTCCGGCGCAACTGGCCGCCGATTTTGGCGGGGTGCAAGCTTGGGTCGAAACCTGGCTGGCGGCGGATGCCCGGCATTTTTCGGTCGAATGGCGCGAGATCAATCATCGGCTGTCGGGCCGTAATCGCTTGCCGGCGGCGGCGGTTTTCGATACGGCGGAGGATGCCGCGGCGTATTTGAAAAAATCCAGGGAGTTGGCGGTTTTTGCGCAATTGGCGACAACGCTGACTGGCGATTTCTCGGTGTTGCGAGGCTGGCTGTTGAAATACCCGCTACGGGCTCTGGAGCATGCGGGCGAATGGCAAAAGCTGTTGAGCGTGGCCGGTTGGATGGTCGCGCATCCCCGGCCCGGCATTTATCTGCGCCAGATCAGCCTGCCCGGCATCGACAGCAAATTTATCGAGAGCCGCAAGAAATTGCTGGGCGAATGGCTGGATTTGCTGTTGCCGGAGTCGGCAATCGACGTCGCGCAAACCGGTGTAGCCGGTTTCGAAGCGCGTTACGGTTTTTTGGCGAAGCCGGCGACGATTCGCTTTCGGGTGTTGGATAGCCGGCTCGCCATCGCCGGCTTGACCGATTTAAGCGTCACTGCCGATGAGTTTGCGGTTTTGAATTTGCCGGTAGTGCGGGTGTTCGTCACCGAAAACGACATTAACGGTCTGGCCTTTCCGGAAGTCGCGGATAGCATCGTCATTTTCGGCAGGGGGTACGGCTTCGACGCGTTGGCGAAAGCCGGGTGGTTGCGCGACAAACAAATCCATTATTGGGGCGATATCGACAGCCACGGCTTTGCGATTCTGAGCCAGTTTCGCCAATATTTTCCGCAAACCCGTTCACTGTTGATGGACCAAGCCACCTTGCTGGCCCACCGCGCCTCGTGGGTGACAGAAGCCGCGCCCGGCCGGGCCGATTTATCTGAGCTGAGCGCCGAGGAAAGCGCGCTGTACGACGTACTGCGCGACAACCGTTACGGCCGAAATGTCAGGCTCGAGCAGGAGTACGTCGGTTTCGACCGTTTGCAGGCTTGGTTAGCCGGGTTGTGCGGCGGGGAAATATAAAAGGGGGTTTTGTTCTATCGGAGTGGGCCGATTTGTGGGAGTGGCGATCCGGTGCTAGCCTTTTCCTGGTCAAGTTCCGGACCATAAACTGCGGAGGCCCTTAGATGCATTCGAAGATTCAGGACGTTTTTACCCAGCTCCATGTGGATGTCGCCCGCAATTCCACCGACGATTTCAATCTGTTTCACGATCCGCATAAATGGCAGCGGATTAAAGACAATCCGTTCGACGGACCGATTTCGTTGGGTTTCCAGTTAGAGTCTCTGATCGAAGGCCGACTTGCAACGTTTCGCGCTAGCCGGGACGAAGTGGATTTGATCGAGCGGCATGGGCTGCATTTCAGTAACTATCAATTTTCCTTCGCCAATGCGATCAAACCCGGCCAGACGATTCAGGTCGAGATCAAGGACAGCCAATTCAAAGCCGAGCCCCAGCCGGTATTGAGTAACCGTATCGCGGTCAAGGCCGAAGGCAATCTGGCCTTGATGGGCTACAAAAAAGAAACGGTCGAGCCGCTGTTTTTGCCGAATCCGAATTTGTCGCGCATCGGCGAATTGAAGATTCAGCCGGATCGCTGTTTTTTGCCGAACGGCTTCTTCCTGAAGCGTAAATTCATGATGACCAGCAACGCCAAGAATTTTCTGTGTGCGTCGCTGCGCGACCAAACCGAGTATTTCGACGAGTTACAGGATAAAGTCAAATTTCCGGAAATATTCCCGTGCGCCTTGCTGTCCAGCGCGTTATTGGAAAAAGCCCTGAAATGGCTACACGATTTCGAGCGCAACCCCATGGTCTATACTTCGCACAAAATCAGTATCGACAGGCGTTTGCTGGCTCAACTCAGAAGTAACGACGCGCTACATATTCTGATCAAGCCGGCGGAGGAGTCGGCGGCTCACGATTTCGGCGACCTGAAGGCGACTCCGCTGGATTACGAATGTTACGGCTTGTTCGGTTCGGACAACGCGGTATTGTTCCGTGCCGTGATTTCCTTAACGCCCCTGGAACTGATCGTTAAAGCGATGCACAAATGATGACTGGCAATTCTGTGGATTTTTTTTCAAGGAGATGCGATGAGAGTGTTTTTGACGATGTCGTTCTTGTTGTTAACGGCCTGCGAACAAGAAGTTGCGATATCGCCGAAACCCCGTCCGGCGGAGATTGTTGAAGTCGGCGAGCGTACCCGAGCGGCCCCGACGGTGTTGGTCGGCGAGGTGCGTTCCCGCTACGAAAGCGCGCAAGGTTTTCGGATACCCGGCAAAATCGTCCAGCGATTGGTGGAACGCGGCGCCGTGGTCAGGAAAGGACAGGTGCTAGCTAGACTGGACGACAAGGATACCAGCCTGTCTGCCAGCTCGGCGCAAGCCGAGCTGCACGCGGCGGAGGCGGATTTGGCGCTGGCGCAGGCCGAGTTGGAGCGCCAGCGCAGTTTATTCCAACGTAAATTCGTCTCCGCCCAAGCGTTGGACATTCAGGAAGCCAAGTTCAAATCGGCTCAAGCCCGTGTCAAACAGACCACAGCCGACGCCGCCGTTCGCAGTAACCAATCCCGTTATACCCAATTGCAGGCCGACCGTGACGGTGTCGTCACCGAAATTCGGGCCGAACCGGGCCAGGTGGTCGAGGCCGGCGAAGTGGTGGCGCGAATTGCGGCGACCGACAGCCTGGAAGTAGCCATTTCCGCGCCGGAATCCCATATCGGCGGCGCAGCGCTTGGTGCGCCGGCCGAAATCAAACTATGGGCGCTACCGAGTAAGGTTTACCGCGGATCGGTCCGGGAAGTGGCGCCGGCCGCCGACAGCGTGACGCGGACCTTTCAGATTCGGGTGGCTTTGGCCGACGCCGATGCCGCCGTGCATCTGGGTATGACGGCCGGGGTTCGCTTCGAGGCGGCAGCCGATCAGGCCTGGTTATTGCCGTCGACCGCCGTGACCCAGCGCGACGGCCAGGCCGTGGTCTGGGTGGTCGAACCGGCGACCGGCGCCGTTACCCCGCGCCCGGTACAAACCGGCCCGTTCCGCGAGGACGGCACCATTGTCAACCAAGGCTTGCAGAGCGGCGATTGGGTGGTGGCGGTTGGCGCCCAAACCCTGGTGCCGGGCCAGATTGTGCAGCCGGTTAGACGGGAGCGGCCATGACCGGACGCTTCAACCTTTCCGAATGGTCGTTACGCCACCCGGCTTTGGTGTTATATGCGCTGTTGGTGTTGACAGTAATCGGCGCCGTTTCCTATAGCCGGCTCGGCCAATCCGAAGATCCGCCCTTCACCTTCAAGCTGATGGTGGTACGCACCGGCTGGCCGGGCGCTAGCGCCCGCGAAGTCGAACTGCAAGTCACCGACAAGCTGGAGAAAAAACTGCAGGAAGTGCCGTGGCTGGACAATCTGCGCAGTTACTCGCGGCCGGGCGAATCGCTGATATTCGTGTTGGCCAAGGACTCGACCCCGCCCGAGGAAGTCCCGAACATTTTTTATCAGGTGCGGAAAAAACTATTCGATATCCGCCAAACCCTGCCCGACGGGGTGGAAGGGCCGACCTTCAACGACGAATTCGGCGATGTTTACGGCAACCTCTATGCCCTGGTCGGCGACGGTTACGATTATGCCGCGCTCAAGCGATATGCCGATGCGGTACGCGCCCAGTTGTTACGAGTTGGGGACGTCGCGAAAGTGGACTTCTTCGGCGAGCAGCAGCAACGAATTTACATCGATTTATCCAACGCCAAACTGGCGACGATCGGCATCGATACCGCGACGCTGATCCGCACTTTGCAAACCCAGAATCTGATGACCGGCAGCGGCGGTTTCGATTTCAGTGACGAGCATATCCGCATCGGCGTCAGCGGCCGTTACGATAGCCTGGAACAATTGCGCGACCTCAGATTGCGCGCCAATGGCAATGAATTCCGGCTGGGCGACGTCGCCAGCGTCAGCCGCGGTTTCGAAGATCCGCCGCACGACCGGGTGCGCTACCAAGGCCGCGACGCCTTGTTGATTGGGGTATCGATGCGCGACGGCGGCGATATCATTCAATTGGGCCGTAATCTGGATACCGAAGTCAAAGCGGTACAAGCCCAATTGCCTATCGGGTTGGAATTGCATCCGGTGTCGTCGCAACCGCAAGCGGTGCAGCGCTCGGTCAACGAATTCGTCAAATCGCTGGTCGAGGCTTTGGTCATCGTCTTGGGCGTCAGCCTGATGTCTTTGGGTCTGCGGACCGGCATTGTGGTTGCGATCAGCATCCCGGTGGTATTGGCGGCGACGTTTTGGCTGATGCATTTGTTCGGCGTCGGGCTGCACAAAATTTCACTGGGGGCGCTGATATTGGCGTTGGGGCTATTGGTGGACGATGCCATTATTGCGGTGGAGATGATGGCCTCGAAAATGGAACAGGGCTGGGAGCGTAGTCGCGCCGCGGCCTTTACCTACACCTCGACCGCGATGCCGATGTTGAGCGGAACCTTGGTCACTGCGGCCGGTTTTCTGCCGATTGCGACCGCGGCCTCGTCGACCGGCGAATACACCCGTTCCATGTTCCAGGTGGTGGTGATTGCATTACTGGTGTCCTGGCTGGCGGCGGTGGTGTTCGTGCCGTATTTGGGCTTTCACTTGTTGCCGGAATTTCGGGAAGGCCGGCGCCCGGACTCGATCCTGAACCGGCTCCGGGCGAAATGGAAAAAGACGCCGGCTGCGGCAGCCGCCCACGCAGATCTGTACCAAACCCCGTTTTACCGGCGCTTCCGCGGTGTGGTGGAAACCTGCGTGATTTACCGGGGCTGGGTGATTTTGTTGACTGTAGCAATCTTCGGCGCGGCCATTTTCGGCTTCAAGTTCGTCCAGCAACAGTTTTTTCCGGACTCGACCCGACCGGAATTGATCGTCGATTTGCGTCTGGCCGAGGGGGTTTCCTATGCCGCGACCGAAACTCAGGTAAAAAGGCTGGAGGCTTGGCTGGAGCGGCAGGACGGCATCGACAATTACGTGGCCTATGTCGGCACCGGCAGCCCGCGTTTCTATCTACCGCTGGACCAACAACTGGCCCAACGCAGTTTCGCCCAGTTGGTGGTTTTGACCAAAGGTCCGGCCGAGCGCGAAGCGTTGCGGCAAAAATTGATTCGTTTGTTCGAACAGGATTTTTCAAGCTTGCGCGGCAGCGTATTGCGTTTGGAAAACGGGCCGCCGGTCGGCTTTCCGGTGCAGTTTCGCGTCTCCGGCCCGGATTTGCCGACTTTGCAGGCCATCGCCCGTCAGATCGCCGAGGTGATGCGCGCCAATCCGCATCTGTCGAATGTGCAGCACGATTGGGAAGAGCCGGTGAAAGTGGTGCGCGTCGATATCGACCAGTCCAAAGCCCGCTTGTTGGGCATCACATCCAGCGACATCGCCAATCTGGTCAACGGCGCCTCGCAGGGTTTATACGTCAGCGAGTTTCGGGAAGGCATCGAACGCATCGATTTGCTGGTGCGCGGCACCGCCACCGAACGCAAGCACTTGTCGCGGCTGGAAAACCTGATGATTCCGTCCGCGGACGGCCGTAGCGTGCCGCTATCGCAGCTTGCCAAACTGGAATACGGTTTCGAAGAGGGTGTGATCTGGCGCCGCAATCGGTTGCCGACCGTGACGGTGCGCGCCAATCTGTACGGCACTATCCAGGCGCCGGTGGTGTCGGCCCAGGTCGAGAGCCAACTGGACGAGATCAGGCGGCAATTGCCGCTCGGGTACCGCCTGGAAGTCGGCGGGGCAGTGGAGGAATCGGCCAAGGGCGGCGATTCGGTCGCGGCCGGCATGCCGCTGTTTTTGTTCAGCGTGTTGACGGTGCTGATTATCCAGTTGCAAAGTTTTTCGCGAGTGGCCTTGGTGTTGCTGACCGCGCCCTTGGGCATGATCGGCGTGACCTTGTTCTTGCTGGTGTTCCAGCAGCCGTTCGGTTTCGTGGCGATGCTGGGCACGATTGCGTTGTCCGGCATGATCATGCGCAACTCGGTGATCCTGGTCGATCAGATCGAGCAGGACAAGCGGGCCGGGAGCAGCGACTTCGATGCCATCGTCGATTCCACCGTGCGCCGGTTCCGCCCTATCGTGCTGACCGCGGCGGCGGCGATTCTGGCGATGATACCGCTGACGCGTAGCGCGTTTTTCGGGCCGATGGCCGTTGCGATCATGGGCGGTTTGACCGTCGCCACCATTTTGACCTTGCTGTTTCTGCCGGCGTTGTATGCCGCTTGGTTTCGGGTTGCAGTCCCCGGCGCCCAAACCGATTCTTGATTCGCATTTTTCATTCCGGCCGTTCGTCGCATTCTGCCACGAACGGCCCCTTAGCCTTACCGGCTCAAATATCTAATTTTCGGATAACTATATGCCGATATAGCATTAATAGTTTGATCGCTTGCGCTGGCATAATGCAGCCGTTATCGAATTTTACGAATTGAAAAGGTAAAAAATGAATTTGATGTATACCTTGTCCGGCTTCGCGGTCGGTTTGCTGGTCGGCATTACCGGCGTCGGCGGCGGCTCTTTGATGACGCCATTATTGGTGTTTTTGTTCGGCTTCAAACCGGCGGTCGCAGTGGGTACCGACTTGCTCTACGCCTCGATTACCAAAACCGCCGGCGTGTTCGTCCACCACGGCAAACACGGCTCGGTGGACTGGAAAATCGTCGGCTGGCTGGGGCTGGGTAGCTTGCCGTTTGCCGGTGCGACCTTGTATGTCTTGAAAAACCTGATGGCAGTCGGCAAGGAAACCACCGGCGCGATCACGTTTACCTTGGGTGTGGCGCTGCTGTTGACGGCATGCGCCTTGTTGGTGCGCAGTTTGCTGTTGCGCAAAGCCGCCAAACAGCAGATCGACGACGACCACAGCACTCAGGAAAACAGCGGCCGGTTTTCGCCGCGCTGGGAGAAAATTGCGACGGTGCTGACCGGTGCCGTACTCGGCGTGCTAGTCACCTTGTCCTCGGTTGGTGCCGGTGCGCTGGGCACGGTCGCTTTGTTATTCTTGTACCCGCGAATGTCGACTTTGAAAGTCGTCGGCACCGATCTGGCGCATGCGATTCCGTTGACCGCGGTGGCCGGCCTCGGCCATTTGAGTTTGGGCAATTTCGATCTGGATTTGCTGATCAGCCTGTTGTTGGGGTCGGTGCCGGGGATTTGGATCGGCAGCCATTTGAGCGCGAAAATTCCGGAACATGTATTGCGGCCGGTATTGGCGACTTTGCTGCTGGTGATCGGCACCAAATTCGTGTTGCAGTAATTCTTAGGACCAAGGTCGCCTGATCCGGATCGGAAGCGCGCCTTGGTGCAAGGCGGTCATAATCCCCGCTGCAACAACTTCAAGGCATTGGCAAATTCGGCTTTCAGCCGATAGACCTGCGCCGGCCGGTGGGCGCCGTTGGCTTCGGTTTGCCCCGCTATTTCCTCCAACACCCCCAGTTCGTCCATTTTTCGGCGGAAGCTGACTTTATTCAGCGTCTCACCTAGACAGGCTTCGTAGATTTTTTGCAATTTCGGCAAGGTGAAGCGTTCCCCGGCCAAGTGGCAGGGTAACGAAGAATATTGCGATTTGTTGCGGATGCGCTCCACCGCGGCCTGGACAATGTCGTTGTGGTCGAAGGGTAAGCGCCGCAGCGCATCGACCGGGCAAATCGACAATCCCGGATGCCCGGCCTGCAGCAGCAATTCGGCGTTGACCAAAGCAAAATAAGCGATCGAAATCGACCAGCCCCTGGGGTCGCGGGCGCAGCCGTCGAAGGTACGCAACTGTTCCAGGTAAGGCGGATTCACTCCGGTTTTCTGGAGCAGAATGCGCAGCGCCGCATCCAGGCTGTCGCGGTCGGTCTCGGCGTGGATGTAGCCGCCCGGCAAGGCATCCAGGCCGGCGAAAGGCTCGTGTTCTCGCCTGGCCAGGGCCACGCTCAATTGCTGCTGGTGAATCGTCAGCAGCACCACATCTATCGTTGCAATCATCCGCTCGGACATAGAGAGCGTTTATCCTTCAGGCTATTTAGTAACAAAATGTGAAATTTATCAATGTAAGTCTTATTTTATAGGTATTTTTCGCTATTTTAATAGTTGCAATATATAACTAACAGGAATAAGCTAAGCCCGTCCCGATTTTATAGCCGGAGCAGGCTTATGAATGCGATCCAATTGTTGATCATCGACGCCCAAAACGATTTTTGCGACCGTCCCTTCGCCGGCGCATTGCCGGCTTTGCCGGTTCCCGGCGCCTATCAGGACTGCCTGCGTCTGGTCCGGTTGGTAGATCGGCTGGCCGAGGCGATAGATTCGGTCATCGTCAGCCTCGATTTGCACCACAGTATCGATCTGGCGCATCACACGATGTGGCGCGACGCGAACGGCGCCTTGCTGGAGCCGTTTACCCAGGTCACGGCGGCGGACGTCCGCCACGGCCGTTACCGCGCGTTGGCGGCAGCAATATCCGCCGACGCCGAGCAGTACATTCTGGAATATTTGCAAAATCTGGAGCAGCTCAGTTTGGCGTTGACGCTGTGGCCGCCGCATTGCCTGGTCGGCTCGCCGGGCGCAAATTTGAACCCCGAACTTGCCGGCGCGTTGCAACGCTGGGAGTCCAAGCGCTTTAAGGCTATCGATGTGATCGAAAAAGGCCGCAACATCTGGACCGAAAGCTTTTCGGCGTTGAAAGCGGTGATTCCCTACCCCGGCGACGCCGATACCGACTTGAACCGGCACTTGCTCGACCTGTTGGCCGGTCCGCAACCGGTCTGGGTGGCCGGCCAGGCCAGCAGCCACTGCGTCAGGCAAACCGTGTTGGACCTGTTGCAATACGGCCCGTCCGATATTACCGAACGTTTGACGCTGCTGACCGATTGCATGAGCCCGGTGCCGGGTTGCGAAGCATTGGCCGAGCAATTTTTTGACGATGTGCGGCAGCGGGGCGTCCGCTTGGCCGCCACTAGCGAACTCGGCCGCGGCCGGCCGTAACGGAGGAAGCGATGGCCCCGATTGTAAAAAGCTTGTTGGAAAACGATCTGTATAAATTTCCGATGTGGCAGACCATGCTGCATAAGCGTCCCGAAGCCACGGCGGAATACGGTTTCGTCTGCCGCAACACGCCGGAATATCCGTTGGCCGAACTGGTTGCCGACGTCAAGCGCGAGTTGGAGCAGTTGTGCGCACTGCAATTCGCCGACCACGAACTCGAGTATTTAAGCGGGCTTAGTTATTTGAAGCCGGATTTCATCGAGTTTTTATCGCTGTTCCGCTTCAAACCCAAATATCTGCAAGTCTATGCCGAGGGTGACCGGCTTAGAATCGATGCCGCCGGCCCGCAAGTGCACGTGATGAATTTCGAGATTTTTGTTTTATACATCGTCTCGGAACTGTATTTCCGCCGCTTCGATCAAGCCGCCTTGTTGGCCGAAGGCCGGCGCCGGCTGCAACAAAAAATCGCGATGCTGAAAGACTTTGCCGAACAGCCGGCCGAAACCCATCCGTTCGAGTTTTTCGACTTCGGCTTGCGCCGCCGGGCCTGGGGCGGCTGGCAGGAAGAAGTGGTGCAGACCTTGTCGACCGAAGTGCCGAATTTGTTCAAAGGCACCTCGAATGTCTATTTGGCCCAAAAATACGGGCTGAAACCGATCGGCACGATGGCGCACGAGTATTTGCAATCTTACCAGGCGCATATCGTCCGCTTGCGCGAGTTTCAACGCACGGCGCTGGAGGATTGGGCGCAGGAGTTCCGCGGCAATTTGGGGATAGCCTTGACCGATACCATCGGCATGGATGCGTTTTTGCGCGATTTCGATCTGTATTTCGCCAAGTTGTTCGACGGTTTGCGCCACGATTCCGGCGATCCGGGCATTTGGGGCGAAAAAGCCATCGCCCATTACCAAGCGTTAAAAATCGATCCGCACACCAAGCGTCTGGTGTTTTCCGACGGTCTGGACATGCCGAAAGCGATCGCGCTGTACCGCCAATTTGCCGGCCGGATCCAGCTGGGGTTCGGCATCGGCACGAATTTGACTAACGATCTCGGCGTCAAACCGCTGAATATCGTCATGAAACTGATGCGCTGCAACGGCGATCCGGTCGCCAAATTATCGGACGCGCCGGGTAAGACCTTGTGCGACGACCCGACCTTCGTTGCCTATTTGCGGCAGATTTTCAACCACTACGTCTGAAGCGGGAATCAGCTATGCCGGGACAAACACCATTGCGTATCGCCGTCGCCCAAACCAATCCGACCGTCGGCGATTTTGCCGGCAACCTGCGCATCGCCGAGCAGGCGTTTCGCGACGCCGAGCGGCTGCAAGCGCAGTTGCTGGTATTTCCGGAGCTTTCGTTGTGCGGCTACTATCCGGGAGATTTGCTGAACGACTCGGCGTTCATCCGTCAGGCTGAGCGGGCTCTGGCAGAGTTGGCGGAACTTTCCCGCCGGTTTCCGGGAATTAGCGTTATCGCCGGTTTGCCGCAAACCCGATCCGGGCCGGGCAAGTCGCTGCATAATTCCTTGCTTGCGCTGGCAAACGGCCAAGTGCTCGCCGCATACCATAAACAATTGTTACCGACCTACAATATTTTCGACGAGCGGCGGCATTTCGAGCCGGGGCCGGCCACCGCCGCCAGTATCGAAGTCGCTGGCTATAAAGTAGGTTTGATGATTTGCGAAGACGGCTGGAACGACGCTGCCAACGATTATCCGGTCAATCCTTACCAGGCTTTGGCCGCGATCGGGCCGGACCTGGTGGTCAGCATCAACGCCAGCCCGTCCAATATCGGCAAGCGCGACCAACGCCACCGGATTATCGCCGGTGCCGCGCGACGCCACCGGTTGCCGATTCTGTACGTAAACCAAGTCGGCGGCCAGGACAGCATCGTGTTCGACGGCGCTTCGTTTGGAGTAAATGCGGACGGAACGCTCGCGTTCGAATTACTGGCTTTCGAAGCAGTAGTCGAGCCGGTCGAGTTTAGCGCCGGCGTGTTTCATGGCGTCGGCTCTGGCCAGCCTTTGCCGGAGCCGGAGTTTGTCGTTCGGCACATCCTTATGGGTTTGCGCGATTACGCCCGCCGCTGCGGTTTCCAACAGGTTGTGGTCGGTTCCTCGGGCGGTATCGATTCGGCGTTGACCATCGCCTTGGCGGCCGAAGCGCTCGGCCCGGACAACGTGATTGCGGTAACGATGCCTTCCGAATATTCCAGCGCCGGTTCCGTCACCGATTCGCAATTGTTGTGCGACGAGTTGGGGGTAAGGTTACTGACGCATCCGATTCGGGAACAGGTCGTTGCCTTCAAAGCCCAGTTTCAAGCCAGCTTCGCCGCGCCGCTGGCGGGTCTGCCGTTGGAAAATTTACAGGCGCGGATACGCGGCACCGTGTTGATGGCGTATTCCAACCAGTTCGGCGCGTTGGTGTTGACCACCGGCAACAAGAGCGAAATCTCGGTCGGCTATTGCACCTTGTACGGCGACACCAACGGCGGCTTGGGTTTGATCGGCGATTTGTACAAAACCGAGGTATACCGCTTGGCGGACTATATGAACCGGCGCGCCGGCCGGCCGTTGATTCCGGAGTCGATTCTGATCAAGGAGCCTTCGGCCGAATTGGCGTTCGACCAGAAAGATACCGACAGTTTGCCGCCGTATCCGGTGCTGGACGAAATATTGAAACTATTGATCGAGGGTGATTTGCTGGCGGAAGCGGAATACCGCCGGGCCTGCGATTTTGTTAGCGATTATCGGCGTGCGGCCGAAGGCGAGGCGGTGTTCCAACGCATCGGCCGGATGGTGACGCGGAACGAATACAAGCGGCGTCAGGCGCCGCCCATCATCCGGGTCCGCCCCCGCGCCTTCGGCGCCGGGCGGCAGATGCCGATTGCGGCCAAGTATTAGCCAGGCCGCAACCGGTTTAGCGCTTAGTCGCTGGCGCGCGAGGCGCGTTTGCGCTCGTTTTCGGTCAGCAGTTTTTTACGTAAGCGGATCGATTGCGGCGTGACTTCGACCAGCTCGTCGTCGGCGATGAATTCCAGCGCCTGCTCCAGGCTCATCTTGATCGGCGGCGTCAGCAGGATGTTCTCGTCCGAGCCGGCGGCGCGGATATTGGTCAACTGCTTGGCTTTGGTTGGGTTGACCACCAAGTCGTTATCGCGCGAGTGGATGCCGATGACCATGCCTTCGTAGACTTCGGTGGCGTGTTCGATGAACAGACGGCCGCGTTCCTGCAAGTTGAACAACGCATAGCCCAGCGATTTGCCTTGCACCATCGACACCAGCACGCCGTTGATGCGGCCGCCGACGTTGCCTTTTTTCATTGGCCCGTAGTGGTCGTAGACGTGGTAGAACAAGCCGGAACCGGACGTGGCGGTCAAAAATTCGGTTTGGAAACCGATCAGGCCGCGCGACGGCACCATGTATTCCAAGCGGGTGCGGCCTTTGCCGTCCGGCACCATGTTCAGCAGGTCGCCCTTGCGTTCGCCCAACTTTTCCATGATAGCGCCCTGGTGTTCGTCTTCCAGTTCGATGGTCACCATCTCGAACGGTTCGTGCATCTCGCCGTCGACTTCCTTCAAAATCACTTCCGGACGCGATACGCCCAGTTCGTAACCTTCGCGGCGCATGTTTTCGATCAGGATCGACAAATGCAGCTCGCCGCGGCCGGAAACCTTGAATTTGTCAGGGTCCTCGGTGTCTTCGACCCGCAACGCCACGTTATGCTGCAATTCTTTTTGTAAACGGTCGCGAATCTGCCGTGAGGTGACGAACTTGCCTTCCTTGCCGGCGAACGGCGAGGTGTTGACCTGAAAGGTCATGCTGACGGTCGGCTCGTCGACTTTCAATGGCGGCAGTGCTTCGACCGCGTCTTGCTGACACAGGGTGTCGGAAATCTCCAACTTGTCGATACCGGTGAAAGCGATAATGTCGCCGGCTTGGGCTTGCGGCACTTCGATCCGTTCCAGACCCTTGAAGCCGAAGATTTGCAGCATCCGCACGTTACGGGTAGTGCCTTCGCGGTTGATCAAGGTCAGTTGCTGGTTGGATTTGACGGTACCGCGCTGAATGCGGCCGATGCCGATCACACCAACGTAACTGTTGTAATCCAGGCTGATCACCTGCATTTGGAACGGGCCGTCGATGTTGACCGGCGGCGGGCTGACTTTGTCGACGATGGTTTGGAACAGCGGCGTCATGTCGCCCCCCTCGACCGTACTTTCCAGCTCCAAGCCGGCATAACCCTTCAACGCCGAGGCGTAAACGATGGGGAAATCCAGTTGCTCGTCGGTCGCGCCCAAGCGGTCGAACAAATCGAAGGTTTGGTCGATCACCCAATCCGGGCGAGCGCCGGGCCGGTCGACCTTGTTAATCACGACGATGGGTTTCAAGCCCAAGGCAAAAGCTTTCTGAGTCACGAAGCGGGTTTGTGGCATTGGACCGTCCACCGCATCGACCAGCAGCAGCACTGAATCGACCATCGACAATACCCGTTCGACTTCGCCGCCGAAGTCGGCGTGGCCCGGGGTGTCGACGATGTTGATGTGGTAGCCGTTCCAATCGATGGCGGTGTTTTTCGCCAGGATCGTAATCCCGCGTTCTTTTTCCAGGGCATTGGAGTCCATCACCCGCTCGTCGACTTTTTCGTGGGCGTCGAAGGTGCCGGATTGTTGCAACAATTGATCGACGAGGGTGGTTTTGCCATGGTCGACGTGGGCGATGATGGCGATATTTCTGAGTTTTTCTATCACGGGATTTATTAAGTTTTTTACAAAAGAACGTGCGCCGGCTTTGCTAAAAACGCGAGCCGGCGCGGAAATGGGTGGCTATGGATTTACAGTGATGGGGGATTAGCTTTGGCTCCAAGGCAGGCCGTGGAAACGCCAGCCGCCGAGCTTGCCGCGGTGCTGGTTGGCGTCGAGCGGGCCTTCGAAGCCTTCCAGAATATTGACCAAATGTTGGTAGCCGGCGGCCTCCAGGGCTTTGGCGGCGTCTACAGAACGCTGTCCGCTGCGGCATAACAGCAGTACCGGCGCCGCTTTATTCGGCGCGTGTTGCTGGACCTGGGCAACGAAATCGGCGTTCAACTGCATCCCCGGGAATTCTTTCCAGGCGACGTGGATGGCCTTTGGCGGATGGCCGACGAAGCCGTGTTCGATGGCGGTGCGGACGTCGATCAGCACGGCGTTGGGATCGGTTTGCAACAAGTCCCAGGCTTGTTTGGGGTCGAGATTTTCTATCATGGGTTACCGCTCAAGTTTTTTGCCCGATGAAACAGGCTTCGTTTCGGTTGCCGAGCCGCGTGTCACCGATCCTGGCGTATTCCTGGTAAAAAACCACGCTCAGGGGCTGAAACAGCTGGAGAAGCTCGTTGCGCGCCAATAGGTAATCGGGATTGCTGGGGCCGTGTTGGTCAAGCTTGTCGCGGGTAAATGTTTGATAAAACAGCAGGCCGCCCGGATTCAAGGCCGCCATTATCGCATTACACAGGGTGCGGTCAAGAAAACGGCAGATGACAATCACATCGTAGCGGTGCTCCGCTAACGATTCGCTGTCGATTTGGCAGTGCCGGGTATTGATGCTGAGGCTTTGCCGATCGGCATAGTGGCGGAGTTTATCCAGCGCTACCGACGACACGTCCCAGGCGTCGACGCTCAGTCCTGATCCGGCCAACAACAGCGCATTGCCGCCTAGGCCGCAGGCCAAATCCAGCGCTTTGCCCTGTCGTGGCAGCAAATGCAAGTGGTTGGCGAGTAACTCCGCCGCGGCGGGTGCTTCCGTTGCGTTGCGGTAAATCGCGTCCCACTTGTTTTGCAACTCGGTCACGGGTTCATGCCGATCCGGTGCGGCAGCCAGGCCTGGATGAACTCCAGGAAGGAACGGACTTTGGCGGACAAATACTTGCGGTGCGGATAGACCGCGTAGATTTCCAACGGCGCGATGCCGTATTGCTCCATCACCACTTGCAGACGGCCTTGTTCGATGTCACGGCCGACGATGTAGCGCGGCAGCATGATCAGGCCCAGGCCGTTGACCGCGGCATTGCGGATCGGGTCGGCCATGTTGGCTTGCATCCGGCCGGTCACGGTGACGGTGCGTTCGCCGAGGATGCCTTTGAAGCGCCATTTATTGCGCGGCGGAATCGCCCAGTTGATTAGGCAGCTGTGGTCTTCCAGGTCTTCCGGGTCTTGCGGGATGCCGTGTTTTTTCAGGTATTCCGGCGAGGCGCAGACCACCAATGACGAACTTGCCAATTTGCGGGCGACCAGGCTGGTGTCGTTGAGTTGGCCTAAATAGATCGCCAAATCTACGCCCTCGTCGATCAAATCCACCTGGCCACCCTTTAGCACCATCTCCACCGACAGATCCGGGTAGTTTTTCAGATACTCGGTCAGACCCGGCGAGATATGGCTGGCGCCGATCACTGGCGGCGCCAGAATTTTCAATGTACCACGCGGTTCGGTTTGCAAATGGGTGATGGCCGATTCCATTTCTGCAACGTCCAGCAGCACTTGTTGACAGCGTTCCAGATAGGCCTCGCCGGCTTCCGTCAGGCTTAAGCTGCGGGTCGTACGGTTGAATAAGCGGGTGTTGAGTTCGCTTTCCAGTTGCATGATGTGCTTGGTGGCCATGGCTCTGGAAATATCCAAATCCTTGGCGGCGCCGGCGAAGCTGCCGGCCTTGGCGACACGGACAAAAACGTTCATGCTGGTTAGTTTGTCCATTCTGCCTCCGGGGACATTATAAAGGAGCTAAAAAACGTTGACATTTTTATTGTTTCTTAATTTTATACAATTTATTTAATAAATGCCTAATTGTAAACTTTTTTATCTCCGGTATAGTGTGCAGCAACTTAACGAGAAAGCACAGAAAATCTTGCCAAATGCAAGATTAAACAGAGGATTTGAGCACAATGAACGAATTTAAAAAAGACGTACTGGTCGGTACTTTGTTTGTCGCCGGTATTTTGAATTTTCTTTCCGGCCTGTTCGTAATTTCCACTGTCCTGTTTGCAGCGACGTCAATGTTCAGCAATATTTCGCTTAATACTCAAGCGAGCCGCTGATCCCCCTGAATTTGTAACTACCTCCTGGTGTTGTAATTAACGAGCGGTAACCTCCTTTCAAGCACTCCGCTGGTTTTCTTGCCTCCCTCTGCGCAAGCATTGGGAGGTTTTTTTTGTCCGCAGTTTTTCCGGCACTTTGGGCGTCATGCTATGATTCAGCCCGTTCGCAATCGAGATCAACAGTCATGAACGACGTTTTACAACAATTGGCATTGGTGCTGGAGCAGCGCAAACAGCAATCGGCCGATCAATCTTATGTAGCAAGCTTGTACGCCAAAGGTTTGGACCATATTTTGAAAAAAATCGGTGAAGAAGCCACGGAAACGGTAATGGCGGCGAAAGACGGCGATAAAGATAAGATCGTTTACGAAGTGGCCGATCTGTGGTTTCACTCCATGGTCTTGTTGGCGCACCAGGAACTCGGGCCGGAACAGGTGATCAACGAGCTGCAGCGGCGTTTCGGTTTGTCCGGTCTGCAGGAAAAAGCGCAACGCAGCTCTTAAATAGGCAAACAGCAGGAGTAGGTAATGGGTTTTAGTATTCCGCATTTATTGGTGGTGTTGGTGATTGTCGTGTTGGTGTTCGGCACCAAGCGTTTGAAAAATGTCGGCGCCGACCTTGGCGAGGCCATCAGAGGTTTCCGCAATGCTGTCAAGGAAGGCGGCGAAGACAAAACGCTGGCCAATAAGGAAGACGATGTGCTGGAAGGCGAAGTCTCCAGTAAAGAAAAAGACAAGGTGTAACGCGGCTATGTTCGATGTCGGTTTTTCCGAATTGCTGATGGTCGGCTTGGTGGCTTTATTGGTATTGGGCCCGGAAAAATTGCCCAGAGCTGCCCGCTTGGCCGGGCTATGGGTCGGTAAGGCACGTAGTGTACTGGCAGTCGCCAAGGCGGAAATCAAGCAGGAGCTGGCCGCTGAAGAGATGCGGCAACTGATGCAGCAAAACATCGCCGGCGAAGTACAAAAAGTTATAGACGAGACCCGCTCGGCTGTCGACGACGTCAATTTCAGCATTCAAGCTGCGACCGAAACCGATCAACACGATGACAAACCAAGTTCAGCCGGATAACGAACAGTCTTTTTTCAGCCATCTGGTCGAACTGCGCGACCGTCTGTTAAAGATGGTGCTCTGCGTATTGCTGGTGTTTGTCGGCACCGCCAGTTACGCCAACGAGATCTATGCTTTTTTGGCCGATCCGCTGTTGCAGCATATGCCGAAAAACAGTTCCATGATTGCGATAGACGTGGCTTCGCCGTTTTTTACGCCGTTTAAACTGGCGTTTGTCGTCGCCGTGTTCGCCAGCATCCCTTTCATCCTTTATCAGTTTTGGGGCTTCGTCGCGCCGGGCTTGTACCGCCACGAGAAAATGATGGTGGCGCCGCTGTTGCTGGCCAGCACGGTATTGTTTTACGGCGGCGCGGCGTTTGCCTACTTTTTGGTATTCCCGTTGGTATTTTCCTACCTGACGGCGGCCGCCCCGGCCGGGGTCGCCGTAATGACCGACATCGCCACCTATTTGGATTTCGTGTTGGCGATGTTTTTTGCGTTCGGCCTGGCCTTCGAAATTCCGGTGCTGACCATCGTGCTGGTCTGGACCGGCATCATCAGTCCGGAATCCTTGGCGGAAAAACGGCCTTATGTGATCGTCGGCGTGTTTGTGGTGGCGATGTTTCTGACGCCGCCCGACGCCTTGTCCCAAACCTTGTTGGCGGTGCCGATGTGGTTGTTGTTCGAGTCGGGCCTGTTGTTCTCCAGGTTAATAACCCGGAGCGACCGCGCAGCCGAGAGCGATGGTTAGTATCGCCGGGCGTTTTGCCGCGGTTCGCGCCCAATTGCGCGATGCCGAAAACGCCGCCGGGCGCCTGCCGGGTAGCGTGCAATTGCTTGCCGTCAGCAAAACCAAACCGGCGGCGGACCTGGCCGCGGCTTATCGATTGGGTCAGCGCCATTTCGGCGAAAATTATTTGCAGGAAGCGCTGAAGAAGCAGCAACAACTGGCCGCGTTCGATATCAGTTGGCATTTCATCGGCCCGATCCAATCCAACAAAACCCGGCCGATAGCCACGCATTTCGCTTGGGTGCACAGCGTTGACCGTTTCAAAATCGCCGAGCGTCTCAGCGAGCAACGCCCGGATCATTTGCCGCCGCTGAATATCTGCCTGCAAGTCAATATCAGCGACGAAGCTACCAAATCCGGCGTCGGTCTGGCCGAGTTGCCGGATTTGGTTGAGCAAGTGGCACAATTGCCGCGTCTGCGTTTGCGCGGTGTAATGGCGATTCCCGAGCCGGCGGCCGATTTCGAAACGCAGTGTATTCCGTACCGGCGCCTTTATCAGGCGGCAACGGCATTGCATAGGCCGCAGCTGGACACGTTTTCGTTCGGCATGAGCGGCGACTTGCTGGCCGCGGTCACCGAAGGCGCGACGCTGGTTAGAATCGGCACCGCGCTGTTCGGCGCGCGTCCTAGCCAATAAATTGTTTTTCATGGATAATGCGGGGAATTTTCCGACAAATCCCCATTCTCCGACCCGATGAAACAAAAGCTGGAATCCCTTTTACAACAGGCAGTTGCAGGTATCAAAACTCAAGGTATTCTCGAAAACGATTTCATTGCCCAAATTCAATTAGAACGCACCAAAGACCCGCAACACGGCGATTTCGCTACCAATCTGGCGATGCTACTGGCCAAACCAGCCAAACAAAACCCGCGCCAACTCGCCGAAAAAATCGTCGCGGCCTTGCCTGCCGACCCGGCAGTGGTCAAAGTCGAGATCGCCGGGCCCGGATTCATCAACTTTTTCATCAATCCCGATAGCCAGTTCCAGATCGTGCGCCAAGTGCTGGAGCAAGGCGACGGCTTCGGCTTGAGCCGGATTGGAGCCGGGCAGCGGGTGCAAGTCGAGTTTGTCTCCGCCAATCCGACCGGGCCATTGCATGTCGGCCACGGCCGCGGTGCCGCCTATGGTTCCGCAGTAGCCGACCTGTTGGAAGCGGCCGGTTTCAGCGTCGAGCGTGAATACTACGTCAACGACGCCGGCCGGCAAATGGATATTCTGGCGGCCAGCGTCTGGTTGCGTTACCTGGAAGCCTGCGGCGAGGTATTGCCTTTTCCGAGTAACGGCTACCGAGGCGAATACGTTAGAGATATTTCCGCCAATTTGCACAGAAGCGCCGGCGACAAGTACCGCCAGCCAGCCGCACAGGTTTTGGCGGATTTACCGGCTGACGAAGCGCAAGGCGGCGATAAGGAAAAGCATATCGACGCGCTGATCGAACGCGCTAAAACGTTGTTGGGGCCGGAAGCCTACGAGCAAGTGTTTCAAGCCGGCCTGAACGAGATCTTGCTGGATATCAAAGACGACCTTGCCGAGTTCGGCGTCGGTTATCAGTGTTGGTTCTCGGAACGTTCGTTGATGGACGACCAATCCATCGACCGGGCGCTACAGCGTTTGGACGAGGCAGGGTTTCTGTACCGGCAGGAAGGTGCGACCTGGTTCGCTTCCAGCCGATTGGGCGACGAAAAAGATCGGGTGGTAGTGCGCGACAACGGTCAAACTACCTATTTTGCGTCCGATATCGCTTACCACATGAACAAGCTGGATCGGGGCTTCGACAAGATCGTCAATATCTGGGGCGCCGACCACCACGGCTATATTCCGCGGGTCAAAGCCGCGATGCAGGCCCTGGGTGCCGACGATTCCAAACTTAAAGTGTTGCTGGTGCAATTTGCCGTACTCTACCGCGGCGACGAAAAAGTGCAGATGTCGACCCGTTCCGGTGAATTCGTCACCTTGCGCCAACTGCGTAACGAAGTCGGCAAAGACGCCTGCCGTTTTTTCTATGTGATGCGCAAGTCCGAGCAGCACATGGATTTCGACTTGAAACTGGCGACCTCCAAAACCAACGAAAATCCGGTCTATTACGTACAGTATGCGCATGCCCGGGTGTGCAGCGTGTTGCGCCAACTGGACGAAAAAGGTCGCCAACGCGATCCGCTGCTGGGCATGCAGCATCTGAATCTGTTGGTCGAGGAACAGGAAAGCGCGCTATTGACGACATTGTCCAGATATCCGGAAACGCTGGAGCGGGCGGCGTTGAACTACGAACCGCACCAATTGATTCAATATCTGCGCGAATTGGCCAACCAATTCCATAGTTACTACAACGCCCACCAATTTTTGGTCGACGACGACAAGCTGTGCAATGCCCGGATCAACCTGGTTTGCGCGGTCCGGCAAGTGTTGGCCAATGCCATGTCGCTGCTGAAAATCAATACACCCGAAGCGATGTAAATGGCCAGAGATTATAAGCACCGCGTACAAAGCCCCAATTACGGCGCCGGGCGGCGGAAGCCGAAGCAGTCGTCGTCGGTTGCGTTATGGCGCTGGCTGTTGGTGATTATGCTGATAGCGGCCTTCGTGGTGTTTTTGAACATGATCGGCAAGCTGGTGCCGGAATTGGTCGCCGGCAAGCCCAACCCGGAAACCCAGCCCGCCGCCGAACCGAAAAAGCAAGAGTTGCCGCTAAAACCCCAAACCGCCGCCGAAACGGAAAAACCGGCCGAGCCGGTCGAACCGGAAGAGCCGCGTTACGACTTTTATACGATTCTGCCGCAGGCGGAAGTCGTGGTGCCGGACTATGAAATCAAAACCCGGGTCCGCGAGCAGTTGGTCGGCAAAACCAAGGCTGCCAAATACATCATGCAGGCCGGTTCGTTCAGGGAAGCGGCTGAAGCCGAACGCCACAAAGCCAAACTGGCCTTACTCGGCATCGAATCTCGGGTCGAAAAAGCCAAGGTCGGCAACGTGATTTGGCATCGAGTCAAAGTGGGGCCTTACGACAACCCTGCCAGCGTCTCCACGATTAAGGAACTGCTGCAAAAAAACGGTATCGGCGTGATCGTCACCGAAAGCGGCCAGTAGATTTCAGGATGCAAGTTGCAATTCGGTGCAAAATTTACCGCCAATTCGGCATTTATCGATTGACTGGCCTATAGTTTTAAGCTCTGATTAAAGCCCACAATTTCCAGGGGAGAGGCTACATGCTCAAGAAAAAATTAATGGTGTTGATGTTGGTAGGTTTGACCGTTTTGAGCGGTTGCAGCCGGCTTTACTACTACTCGAGCAGCATTGACGACGACGATTTGGTTGAAGTCAGTTACGACGCGGTCGGCTGGCTGCTGGCCGATTTGCGCCAGCCCTTACCTAAAGGCAGTCTGGTCGTGATCAATTCCCTGGTCAACGTCGACGACATGGGCCAAACCCTGCCATTCGGCAGGATCATTTCCGACCAGCTTTCTTCGGCGCTGCACCGTTCCGGTTACCGGGTGATGGGTATGGAGCTACCGACCGAGATTTTTGCCAAAAATGAAGCCGGCATTCTGGAATTGCCGGAAAAAACCAAGGAAGCTTTAAATAACGTCGGTGCTAAAGCGATTGTGATTGGTTCCTACGCGCCGGGACGCGATAACGTTTATGTCTCCTTGCGGGTGGTCGATATCGCCAGCCAGAACGTGGTTTCCTCGACTGATTACTCGGTGGCAATGGGACCAGACGCCAAAGTGCTGACGACCAAGCCCCAGCCTAAACAATAAACCGTCCAGGGAAGCGGCCGTTGGACCGTGGCCGCTTCCACGTTTATTTCAGGCAGGCTGGACATGTTCGTAAGCCAGATCCAGCCGTAAAAACTCCGATACTTGCTCAGACTCGGTAAAATTGCCGAGCGCCAACAGTAGTTTGGCGTAAGCCGCCTCCAAACTCATATTCCAGACCATCTCCGCCCCGGCAGCGATCAAATCGCTGGTCGAGGCATAAGCGCTTTCCGATCGTAAGGCCGGAGCCAAATAAACTTTCCGGCCTTTTTCCCGGCATTTGCGGATAAATGCGACCAAGCTGAATCGGTCGCCAGCGCTATTGGATGCGCAGGCCGTGCCGGAATGGTATAGGTCGTGCAGCACCACATCGAATCCTTCGGGATTGAACGCGGTGTAGTCGAGACCCGGATAGGGCCTTACCAACAGAATTCGCGCCGAAAAATCGGGTTTCAAGTTGGCCGATTGACGGCTTGAGCTATCCGGCTGCGCCAGCGTTTCGAACCGTCCGCCACTGAAGCGCATAAACGGCTGCGATTGGATGCTGATGAAGTCGCTACTTAACGGCAGGCAGGACGAGAGCCGGGTTGCCAGATGGACTTGCTGATCCTGTCCGGGATTGCGGTACGGTACGTATACCCCAGGTTGACTACCGCGCCGGATGAACTCTATCGCGCAGCAAAAATTGGCTAGACCGTTGGCCTGCGGATTGTCCAGTGGCAAATCGCTCGAGACCAGCAACAGCGGAATCGGTAACTTATGGAAATACAGTCCCAATGCCGCGGCGCTAAATGCCAGGGTATCGGTACCGTGGGTAACGATAATGCCGTCGAATTGATTTAGGTCCTCGGCTTCGATTGCCGCAATGATCTGCGACCAGTGTTGGGTATGCAGGTTTTCGCTGAGGATTCGCAAAGGTTGCTGAGACTTGAACGTTATCGAACCTGCCTCGGGGTAGTGGTCGGCGAACAATGCCAGCAGTTTGAAACCGGCGGCGGCCGACGTGTCGACGATGCTGCCCGTCACTTGCGAACCTATGGTGCCGCCGGTGAACACCAGCAGGATGTTTTTATTCATATTCGGCGTTTCTAGTATCATGTTGGGTTACGGATTGAATCCGCATCTTAAGTATTTGGCATGAAATTATCACTAATTGTGGCAAAGGCCAGCAACAACGCCATTGGTCTGAACGGCCGGATGCCTTGGCATCTCTCCGCTGATTTGAAACGCTTCAAACAAATCACGATGGGCTCGCCGGTGTTGATGGGACGCAAGACCTTCGAGGCCATCGGTAAAGCTTTGCCGGGCCGGGAAAATATCGTCATCAGCCGCAGTGCCGAGTATGAAGCACCGCAATGTCGGGTGTTTACCGATATCGAGGCTGCGCTCAGAGACTTGGCTGATCGGGACGAGGTATTCGTGATTGGCGGCGCCACCTTGTACCAAGCCTTGCTGCCGGTTGCCGATTACCTTTATTTGACCGAGATTGAGCGCAGCTTTAGCGGCGATACCTTTTTTCCGGATATCGATCGGCGCCAATGGCAGGAACTCAGTCGGGAAGAGATCGAAAACGACAGTCAGGTGGACTTCAGTTACCGTTTTTTGAAATTGCGTCGTGTCGATACGGCCGACCCGGATCGGGTTTTTGGTTAAAACCTCGGTTGCGCTTACAATTCCTTAAGTTTTGTCACAAAACTGTCATATTTGCTTCATAGTATTGTCATGTCACTTTGGCACACTGATCTTGGTTTTAAACATTTTCGAGAAAATATATGAATAAAACATTCAAGCTGAAATCGCTGGTTATGGGATTGGGTATCGCCTCCGCCGCATTGTTGGCCGGCGAGGCCGCGGCTGCCCCCGCAACTTTGGATGCGGCTCTTCCGGAATATTCTGCAGCGAGCGGTATTTCCGGCAACCTGTCCAGCGTCGGCTCTGATACTTTGGCGAACCTGATGACCTTGTGGGCCGAAGAATTCGGCAAAATTTACCCCAACGTCAACATCCAAATTCAAGCGGCGGGTTCTTCAACCGCGCCGCCGGCTCTGACCGAAGGCACATCCAACCTGGGTCCGATGAGCCGGAAAATGAAAGACAACGAAATCGACGATTTCGAAAGCAAATACGGCTATAAACCGACCGCGATTCCGGTTGCGATCGACGCGTTAGCCGTATTCGTCAACAAGGACAACCCAGTCAAAGGCTTAAGCATTCCGCAAGTCGACGCGATCATGTCGTCAACCCGTAAATGCGGCGGCGCCAACGATATTACGACTTGGGGCCAAGCCGGATTGACCGGCGCCTGGGCCAGCCGGCCGATTCAGTTGTACGGCCGTAACTCGGTTTCCGGTACTTACGGTTTCTTCAAGGACGAAGCATTGTGTAAAGGCGATTTCAAAAGCAACGTTAACGAGCAACCCGGTTCCGCATCGGTGGTGCAATCTGTTACCACCTCCGCCAACGGTATCGGTTATTCGGGTATCGGCTATTCGACTTCCGGTGTGAAAGCCGTGGCGCTGGCGCGTAAAGATGGCGAAGCCTTTGTCGAAGCCACTCCGGAAAATGCGACTTCCGGCGCTTATCCGCTGTCGCGCTTTCTCTATGTCTATGTCAACAAAAAACCGAACGAACCGTTGGCGCCGCTGGAGAAAGAGTTCATCAAAATGGTGTTGTCCAAAACCGGTCAGCAAGTCGTGATCAAAGACGGCTACATTCCGTTGCCGGCCAAAGCAGTTGAAAAAGCTTTGACTTTAATTCAGTGATTTATCAAGCCAAGGACCGGCCTGATCAGGGACAATTTATGCAGGGACGCTTCAAAGGACTGGCGCGAAAAATCGCCGCCCTTATTTGTAGCCGCCAATCAATTGCGGTTGATCTTGTATAATAACGAAGCCGATAATTGCGTGTAAATTATCGGCTTTTTTGTTTTTGTAAGCATTCCGGTGCGTTTCCCCCGCAAATTTTGTGATGTCCAGTTATGACTGAATCCCGAACCACTCAAAGCAAACCGACGCTGTTTCAAACAGCCACCAGCGACAGTTACCAGCGTTGGCGTTTGGTTAAAGACAAATTAGCGGCGCGGGGCGTGGTGGTCGGCGGGTTGAGTATTATCGTGGCGGTGGTGCTGATTTTCTTTTACCTGTTGTATGTCGTATTTCCTTTGCTTTTGCCGGCACAGCTCAGGGCCGCCGATAACGGTGGCTATAACGTTCCGGGCGTGGAAATGGGCAAAACGCTGTTCGCGGCCATCGAGGAACAAAACCAGCTTGCAGTCAGATTTACCGATGCCGGCAAAGCGGTTTTTTTCAATATAGAGAGCGGCGCGATCGTTAGCAGCGAAGCCGTAGCGCTGCCGGAAAACGGCCAAATAGCCAGTTTCGCCCACGCCAGCATCGACAAAGGCGTGGTGGCATACGGCTTATCGGATGGCAGGGCGGTGGTGGTCAAACACGAATATAAATTGAGCTATCCGGACGGCAAGCGCCTGATTACGCCTTCGCTCAGTTATCCATTGGGCAACCAAGCGCTGACTATTGATAAATCCGGCCAGCCTGTGGCCAAAATCACTCTGGCGGTAGCAGACGACCGTAGCACGTTGGTGGCGAAAACGGCCGATAACCGCGTGTTGTTGAGCCGGCTCACTAAAAAGGAGTCGATGTTCGATGACGAAGTGACGTTGGAAGCCAGCGATACCGTATTGGACGTGGCCGGCGACGACATCGAATTCCTGCTGCTCGATAAAGAACAGCGCAATCTGTATTTAGCCAGCCGCCAAAGCATCACCGTCGTCGATGTCAGTGACGCCTCGGCGCCGGTGGTCAAGCACAAGTTGAATCTGGTCGAGAACGGTCAGGAAATTTCCAGTATGGAATTCTTGAACGGCGAAAACTCGTTGTTGGTTGGCGATTCCAAGGGCGAACTGGCGCAATGGTCCTTGGTCCGTAACGACCAGAACTACGTCAACATGCAAAAACTGCGCAGCTTCAAGTTGGCCGACAACCCTATCGTAGCGGTTAGCGCCGAACAGCGCCGCCGTGGCATGTTGGCGATCGATAACGCGGGACAATTGGCGGTATACAACTCGACGGCCGAGCGTGAGTTAGTCAATACCAAATTATTGCAGTCCGCGCCGCAGGTGTTGGCCTTATCTCCAAAAGCCGATTATTTTTTGGTGGAAGACGCTAGCGGCAAAGTGCTGAGTTGGCGCCTGGAAAACGAGCATCCGGAGATTTCGCTGAAATCGCTCTGGGGCAAAGTCTGGTACGAAAGTTATCCGAAGCCCGACTACATTTGGCAATCTTCGTCGGCCAGCAATGATTTCGAACCGAAAATGAGCCTGACGCCGCTGGTGTTTGGCACCTTGAAGGCTTCGTTTTACGCGATGCTGATGGGAATTCCGCTGGCTTTGTTCGGCGCGATCTACACCGGTTATTTCATGGCACCGCGGGTGCGGCAGTACGTGAAGCCCGGTATCGAAATCATGGGTGCATTACCGACCGTGATTCTGGGTTTTCTGGCCGGTTTATGGCTGGCGCCGTTCGTCGAATCCCATCTCGCCGGAATTTTCGCGATGTTGATGGTGGTGCCATTGTCGGTGATGGTATTCGCTTACCTGTGGCAGCAGGTTCCGGAACCGACTCGTCTTAAAATCCCCGACGGTTGGGACGCCATCGTTTTAGTACCGGTCGTGATCTTCGGCGCCTGGTTGGCGTTTGAATTGGCGCCCAGCTTCGAAGCCTGGTTTTTCCACGGCGATTTGCGAGTCTGGATGCGCGAGGAATTCGGTATCGGTTACGACCAGCGCAATACGTTGGTGGTCGGCTTGGCCATGGGCTTTGCCGTGATTCCGATGATTTTCTCGATCGCCGAGGACGCTATTTTCAGCGTACCAAAACATTTGACCACCGGTTCGCTGGCTTTGGGGGCGACGCCATGGCAGACGATGACCAAAGTCGTGTTGCTGACCGCAAGTCCCGGTATTTTCTCCGCGGTGATGATCGGCTTCGGCCGGGCAGTGGGTGAAACCATGATCGTGCTGATGGCGACCGGGAACACGCCGGTGATGGATTTGAGTATTTTTCAGGGATTGCGCACCTTGTCCGCCAATATTGCGGTGGAAATGCCGGAATCGGAAGTCAACAGTACCCATTACCGGGTGTTGTTTTTAGCGGCGCTGGTATTGTTCGTGTTCACCTTCGTCGTCAATACGCTGGCCGAATTGGTTCGGCAAAATCTCAGACAGAAATACAGTTCACTATGATCAAAGAATGGTTTAAAAGCGGTTCGCCCTGGATTTGGTTGACTGCCGGCGCGGTGACGATCAACCTGGTGTTGGTTGTGGGGCTCTTGTTATTGATTGCGTTACGCGGCTTGGGCCATTTTTGGCCGGCCGACATCGTCGAGTACCAATACGAGGACCAAAACGGCCGTTCGACCATCATCGGCGAACAGGTCGACACCTCGCTGTTGCCGGCCGCGCAGGCCAAAGCTGCCGGTCATCAGGTACTGAACGGCGCCGAGTATCTGGAGCAATTTCTGGTTAAAACCGGTAACCGCGATATTTTGGGCAGCGATTTCCGCTGGATTCAGCAACAGTACATCAAACAGAAAGCCGAACCTGCGGATTTGATTAGTGTCGAACGCCGCGAATGGGGTAACTTCTACGGTAGGCTGAAGGCGGTCAAGGAAGACGGCAACATCATCGCCGAAGGTGAAGCCGCGCTGGCTGTTGCCCAGGAAAAATTGGCGGCCGCACTGGAATTGCATGAACAGATCGACGTGTTGCAGGACAAGGACGTCGGTGCGATCAACTACGGCCTGGAGCGCTTGCGCTTGAAACAGCGCGCACTGGAATTGAAAGGCGAATGGAACGACGGCCACGCCCAAGAGTTCGCCGCTCAGAAACAGGCTTACCAACAACAATACCAGGAAATTCAGGCCCAGTTGGCCAAGCTGAACAAGGAAATGAAGCGCGCCAGCTTGGTCGCGGTGGAAGCCGGCGGCCGGGAAATCAATCTGCCGCTGCACCGCATCGTCAAACTGACTCAACCCAATGCGATGAGCGGCCTGGATAAAATGGTCGAGTACGTCCGCAACTTCGTCACCTTCGTCAGCGACGAGCCGCGCGAAGCCAACACGGAAGGCGGCATATTTCCGGCGATATTCGGTACCGTACTGATGGTGTTGCTGATGGCGGTGGTGGTGACGCCGTTCGGCGTCATCGCCGCGGTTTATTTGCGCGAATATGCCAAGCAGGGTTTCGTGACCCGGATTATCCGGATCGCCGTCAACAATCTGGCCGGCGTGCCGTCCATCGTTTACGGCGTATTTGGCCTCGGCTTTTTCGTTTACATCATCGGCGGCAACATCGACCGCCTGTTTTTTCCGGAAGCCGCGCCGGCCCCGGTGTTCGGTACGCCCGGCCTGCTATGGGCCTCGTTGACGCTGGCCTTGATGACTTTGCCGGTCGTCATCGTTGCCACTGAAGAAGGTTTGTCGCGGATTCCGAAATCGATACGCGAAGGTAGTCTGGCACTGGGTGCGACCAAGGCCGAGACCTTGTGGCGCACCGTATTGCCGATGGCCAGCCCGGCCATCATGACCGGCTTGATTCTGGCCGTAGCCCGTGCCGCCGGCGAAGTGGCGCCATTGATGCTGGTCGGCGTCGTTAAACTGGCCCCCACCTTGCCGCTGGACGGCAATTTCCCTTATTTGCATCTGGACCGTAAATTCATGCACTTGGGCTTCCATATCTACGACGTCGGCTTCCAAAGCCCGAACGTCGAAGCGGCGCGGCCCCTGGTGTATGCCACCTCACTGCTTTTGGTGATGGTCATCGTCGGCCTGAACATGTTCGCCATCACCATCCGCAATAACCTGCGCGAAAAATATCGTGCGCTGGAAAATTAATATCGCTCGCTTATCCGGAACCTTGGATTATGACCACAGCCCAAACCAAAACTCACGCCATCGATATCAGCGCGTTGAATCGAGACGACCGTAACGCGTCCGAAAAGACCGAAACCTGTATCAAGGTGGAAGACCTGAATCTGTTCTACGGCCAGAAGCAGGCCTTGCATAGCGTCAATATGGAAATGCCGCGCCGGAAAGTCACGGCCTACATTGGTCCTAGCGGCTGCGGCAAATCGACACTGCTGCGCTGTATCAACCGAATGAACGACTTGGTGGACGGCGTCAGCATCCAGGGCAAAATTCTGTTGGACGGGGAAGATATCTACGACAAGTCGGTTAACGTCGCCGCTTTACGGCGCCGGGTCGGCATGGTGTTTCAAAAGCCGAACCCGTTTCCGAAGACGATCTACGAGAACGTGGCCTACGGCTTACGGATTCAGGGCATTAACGACCGCCACATTCTCGACGAGGTGGTCGAAAAATCCCTGCGCGGCGCGGCGTTGTGGGACGAGGTGAAAAACCGGTTGAACGACAATGCGTTGGGTATGTCCGGCGGCCAGCAGCAGCGGCTGGTGATTGCCCGTGCCATTGCGATCGAGCCGGAAGTGATCCTGCTCGACGAACCGGCATCGGCGCTGGATCCCATATCTACCCTGAAGATCGAAGAACTGATCAACGAATTGAAAGAAAAATACACGATCGTCATCGTCACCCATAACATGCAACAGGCGGCGCGGGTGTCCGATTACACGGCCTTCATGTACATGGGCGAATTGATCGAATTTGGCGAAACCAGCGAGTTGTTTACCAACCCGGCAAAAAAACAAACTGAAGATTACATTACCGGCAGGTACGGTTAGGAGGTAAACAATGGATAACAGCAAAATCAAACAACACATCTCCCGCCAATTCAATGAGGAGATGGAGGACATCCGCAACAAAGTCCTGTCGATGGGCGGATTAGTCGAGCAACAAGTGGACTTGGCGACCAAGGCCTTCATGGGTTACGACATGGAGAATGCCGAAAAGGTGGTGCAGCAGGACCATCAAGTCAACGAAATGGAAAAAGACATCGACCACGAATGCACCGAAATCATGGCCAAACGCCAGCCGGCCGCCTTCGATTTGCGGATGTTGATCGCGACGATCAAGATCATCACCGACTTAGAACGGATTGGCGACGAAGCGGCGCGGATCGCCAAAATGACGATGCGTCTGGAAGGGGCCGACTATTACCAGGACAAATACTACGAAATCGAGCATTTGCTGAATCTGGTCAAAGACATGTTGAACGGTGCGCTGGACGCTTATGCCAGAAACGATGTCGAAGAAGTGATTGCGATTACCGAGCAGGATGCCAAGGTGGACCGCGAATACACCAGTATCACCCGCCAGTTGATCACGCAAATGATGGAAAATCCGCGCAATATCACCCGCGCCTTGGATATGTTATGGGCGGCCCGGGCGCTGGAACGCATCGGCGATCACGCTTGCAACGTCTGCGAACAGGTGATCTACATGGTCAAAGGCAAGGATGTGCGGCATATGAGCCGGGAAGAACTGGAGCGGACCGTCAACGCGGTACGTTGATTTTCGCCGGACCTATCGGGCGATCGTGCCGCCCGATAGGGTTAAGCACTGAGGATTGACCACAGCCACTGGTTAATGCCCCGGTTCCCCAGTCCCGAACTCAGCCGCGCGGTTTAATACCAGCGTAAATTTGCTGCCTTGACCCAGTCGGCTTTCCACTTCCAATTCGCCGCCCATCAATTCGGCCATGTGCTTGGTCAGTAACAGGCCGATGCCGGTACCTTCGATCAAATCCTGGTCGTGGTGGAAGCGGCTGAACGGTTGAAACAGCAGGTCGAATTGCTCAGGGGCAATGCCTGCTCCGCTGTCTGCCACCCAAATCCGCAGCCGCTGCTTTTCAAGTTCCATACCTAATGTAATTTGACCCTGCGGCCGATTGTATTTCACTGCGTTCGAGAGCAGGTTCAACAAACATTGTTTCAAGCGCACCCGGTCGGCCGCAGCCCAAATCTCCTGGTCCGGGACTCGACTGGTAATTTGAATTCCGCGCGCTTCGGCTTGCCGGCGAATTAAGTCCAAACATTCGGCGACCAAAGGCCGGCAGGCGACGCTGGTAATATTCAGCGTCAATTTGCCGCTCTCGACCGCGGCCAAATCCAGCAATTCGCTGACCAAGTCCAGCAGATGTAGCCCGGCATCAAGGATGTGGCGAGTGGAATCCTGCTGTTCGGCGTTCAACGGGTGTTCGGAATCGCCAGCCAACAGCTGGCTAAATCCGATTACTGCATTCAACGGGGTGCGAAATTCGTGACTCATCCGCGAGAGGAATTCGGTTTTGGCGCGGCTGGCTCGTTCCGCCTCCCATTTTGCCTGGGATAGGTTGACGATTAGCGCGTTTTTGTTGTGTTCCTGCCGTTCCAGTTTGTCTAGCATCGAGTTAAAGGTGTTGATCAAAACCCCGGTTTCGTCCTTACTCTCCACCTTTAGACGGGCATCGAACGTGTTGTCGCGGCTGATCTGTTCGATGTTGGCGGTCAGTTGCAGCAAGGGCCGGCTGATTTTGGCGCCCAGCCAGCGGGCTTGAAGCACCGCGATTAAGATCGCCAATGCCATGGCCCCCAATGCTTCTAACACGGTATAGCGGAAACTTTGTTGCAATGCCGCAAGCGACAGATGCAGCGCGACGAAGCCGATCCGGCGCTGGTCGACCCTGACCGGAACGACCAATTCCAGCGTGTCGCTACTGAAAGCGTGGTCTTTGCCTTGCTGCAGATATTGGTCGAATTGACGGCGGAATTGGTCCTGTAATCCGGAATCCGCTTGCTGCCGGCCCGCTGCGGCCTTGTTATGGTAGGCGGCGAACAATTGGCGATCCTCGGTAAACAGGTATGCGTCCAGAACGTCGGTTTTCTCTTTCAGTGCCGACAAAATTTCCTCGGCCGTGTTCGGATCACGGTAGACGATCGCTGCCGACACATTGCTGGCGAGCATTTTCGACAGTACCCGGCTTTGTTCCAACAGCTTCAATTTCTGGTGGCGGTAATCGGTACTCAAAAACAACAACAGCGTAAGTAATGCCGTCAATAAGGCCGTGAACGCGGCGATCGCGAAGATTTTGCGGCGGATGGAGCCGGAGGAGAACAAGGCGCCGATTGCCATGATTATTCGGCAATCCGGGAACTGCGCAACAGCTTGGAACTGACCGAGAGCCGGGCGCGCGAAACGTTTTGCAAATGAATGACCGGTTGAATCCTCCGGTCTTCTGTCGTCAGGCGCACCATGCCGCCGCGTTGGTCGAAGTCGGGAATATCGCTCACGGTCAAAACTGGAAATGCGTGGATATAGTCCAACGTGGTTGCCAGGACCCGTTCCTGTTGCACCGGAATAAACACGATATGGCATTCGTGCAACTGTTCGGGTAACGGATCAATCAGTAGCCGGATCGGCCGGTCATGTACTTTTTCGCCATCGATTAATCGCGACAGAATTGCGGTAACCGGGGTGTTGGCATAGCTGCAAAACAAAAATTCGGGGGCGGCCGGCTCCGGCCAGGTAATGAAGTAGGCAAAGTTATAAAGATATGCGGCCTTCAATTCGGTTTCGTTGAATTGCTGAGCCGGACTCGGCGTGGAAAATGCGCAGACGATTGCGCTTAAAACCAGCACCGCAATCCGCCGCATGAATGCGGTCACGGGATGGCTCGGCAATATAAGGCGATTTGATGACAGTCGCATTCAGAAGCGCAATGTGGCTTTGAGATAATAATTGCGTTCCATTTCGCTGCTCAGCACCGGGTTATCCTGCGGCGGAATGAACTCCAGATGGCGATTGTCCAGCAGATTCTGGACGCCGGCGGCGAGTTCCAGATGCAGGCTGGGTTGCCAGCCCAGCCGCAAATCCAACCTATGATAGGCAGGAACGCCGTTGGCGAGTCTATCCGTATAGTACCAGTGACTGTCGAATTCCAACTGGTTGGGCAAATTGATGTAAGCGCTCAGATTGAAGCGCTGGCGTGGGCTGTTGCCTTCGGCGATGGCGGCAGCGCTATCCAAGCTTTGCGGATCTTTGTGGATAGCCATACCGAACAAGCTATAACTGCCTTGCAGGCGCCAAAACTCGGAGGCGCGCCAATTCAGCGCGGTTTCCCAGCCGTAGGTTTCGCCTTGGGCCATATTGGCGATTTGGTACGGGATTAATACGCCGCCTACGCCGATGATCGGAGTCTGAGGCTCGGTGGTGCTCAGGCGGGCGTAATCGCAGTAGAACAGTGTCGTGTCCAGATTGAACGAACGGTTGGGGAAGAAGCGGTAACCCAGTTCGTAACTGAGCGCCGTTTCGGACTTGAAGCTGTCGCCGCCACGGATGTTGGTTGTCACGCCGGGGGCGAAGTTGTAAAGCAAGTTCAGGTCGTGCTCAATCCGGGACGGTACTCTCACCGCCCGGGAAACCGCCGCCCAAACGCTGTGTTGCTGATCCGGACTCCATAATAGCCGTGCAGTCGGTTGTAGTTCGAAGCCGGTAAAGTCGTTATGCTCGAGTTTTCCGCCGTAAATCAGCCGCCAAGCGTCGCCGAACGGCCGCCACTCGTCTTGGGCGAAGAGGTTGAACAGGTGTAAGTCGCGCCGGGCTTGATCGAATGTTAACAGTGCCAGTTTTTGCGTGAGTTGATCGCTGTTGAATCGGTAGCCGGCTCCCCAGGTCGTAGCATGGCTATGCCAATGAAAGCTGTGTTGCACATCGAAATCGAAGGTGTCGCGGCGGTGATCCAGACGCATTTGTTGGCGGGTGGCGTGATCGAAATAACTGCGGATCTGCACGCGGTTACCGTTGGCCAAATTGCGTTGCCAGCGTAGCAGCAGATTGCCGCCCTGCTTTTGCATCCGGTCGGGCATTGCGGCGTCGGCGCCAGTTAAGGTTTGTTGCATGGTGCCGTTGAAATAGTCGCCCTGCAACGTCAGGGTTTCCTGAGCATTCGGAGTCCAGTCGCTTCTAAAGCCGGCGCGGCCCAGATCCAAGTTGTCGGAAGCTTTGCTGCCGTCGCTGAAATGAAAGTCGTCCCGGTGGTTGTATTTGCCGTAAACCCGATAATGCAGATCCGGGTTGAGTTGGCCGCCGTAACGCAATGTGCCGAACCCCGGCTCTTCCTGCGAGGCGCCGGCAGATACCAGTGTTCCCTGCGATTCCTGCGCAGTACGGGTCACGATGTTGATCACGCCGTTAACGGCATTCGACCCCCACATCGTTGCGCCGGGGCCGCGAATCACTTCGATGCGATCTATGTCCTCTAAAGGATAATCCTGTTCGTTCCAATACACACCGGAATTGAATGGATCGTAAACGGTGCGGCCGTCGACCATGACCAGTAATTTGTTGGCGAAAGCCCCATTGAAACCGCGGCTGGTAATGGCCCACTGGTTGGCGTCGACCCGCGCCACTTCCAGGCCGGGAACTTTGCGCAGAATTTCAGGAATCGATTGCATACCGGAGCGCCGGATTTCCTCGTTACTGATTACGTAGGCTGCAGCGGCGGCCTCTTGCAGCGTTTGCTGGCTCTTGGCTGCCAGCGAAACCGTGGTGGCAGTCAACTCCTGCAGCGATAAGGTTTTCAGCCGGTCCAGCGACTCGTCGCCGGCGTGTCCCTGCCGGGTTTGGCTAAAGGCGGCACATAGCAATAGAATCGAGCGTATGTCCCCAATCATCTTCGCGCAATTCGCCATAGCCGGTAAATTCGATTAAAAGCCCAAACGCATTTTAGACGGCGACGTTCAAAGCGCAACCGTGCCTGACGGTTTCGCAACGGCCGTTGCCAAATTCGAGGCCTTAGCATAAGCGTTTGCCGGGACCAACTCCGACTAAGCGCAGCGCCGGCCGGGCCAAACCGCGAAACGTTTAAGCTGGGGAGGCCGAACCCGTCATTTGGCAGCGTCTGCTGGGAACTGGGCAATCCGGGTGTTATAAAAACCCGGCAACTTGGCACTTGGCGGACTGATCGATTTCGCTAGCTTGGCGGAATCTAGCGGCTTGGATGTTCCGGCGCCAAACCCGGACAGCTATTTTACGGCCCGGATCAGTTTGATCATGTCGCTACTGGTCGGGTCGATGTAAACGTTCCGAAACGGGCAGGCTTGCACGTTTTTCAGCGTTTCCCGGTTGATATTGGCGCCCAGGGTTTTGACGATGAGCGGATTCAGCAGATTCATCATGAACGCCATGTAGCGGTTGGAACTGAGTACGTGTTCCAGTAACAGAACCTGCCCGCCCGGTTTGCAGACCCGATACAGTTCTTTTAAGCCGCGGCGAGGTTTCGGCACCGAGCAGAATACAAAGCTGGCGATCACCGTATCGAAGCTGTTGTCAGCGTAATCCAGCGCCTGGACATCCATCTGCGTCAGATCGACGGCGATTTGCTTGCGTTGGCGCTTGCGTTGCGCTTGTTCCAGCATCTTCGGGCTGAAGTCGATGCCGGTGATTCGGGCGCCGTCCGGATAAAACCCAAAATTCTTTCCGGTGCCGACACCCACTTCCAATATGTGGTTGCCGCCGGCCTGCGACCATAGTTTTTTACGCAGGCGGCGAAACAGCAAGCCTTCGAGAATGCCTTCCAGGCTGTCAAACCAAGGTGCCAGCCTGTCGTAGCGCCGCTTGATCTGCTCGCTGTTCGCCGCAACCATCATTACTCCTCGATTTGTTGGATACCGTCCAGGAACCAACGGGTTTGGCTGCTGTTTTTGGGTTTGACGAAGTGCCAGACTTCGCGAACGCTTTCGGGCTGGCCGCCATTTTCGCGGATCAGGCTTTCGAACAGTACCGCGGCTTCCTGCTCGGTACCGGCTTCGCGCGCTTCAAGCAACTCCGCCTTCAACGACAATATCTCGGTTCGGTTCGACTCGCCGGACGCCTGCAATTGCTGCTGAATTTCGGCGAAGACTTTATCGGTGGTCAAGCCCCGAATCTCAGCCAGATCGCGGTTGTCCCAGGCGGCTTGCAGATAATGATAGGCTTTTTCGGCACCGTTCAGGAACGCTGCTTGGTCGAATCCCGCCGGCAAAGCGCTTGCCGGGGCTGCGGTTTGGAAGCCGTTGCCGCCGCCCGTTTTATTGTTACCGAACAACACGTCGGTATTGAAACCGGCCGGACCGTTGTTTCCGGTTTGATTTTCCCGGTAATACTGAGGCTCCCGCCGGCTATCGGCTTGGCTGAAAGCGCCGCTGGCTGCAGTCTGCTGGCCGGCCTTGGCGGCAAACAAGCGATACAACAGAAATGCGATGCCGGCGAATACCAGCATATCCATCAGGTTCAAGCCTTCAAACGCGCCGCCAAAAAACAGCGAGCCTAACAGCCCCCCCAGGGCCAAGCCGCCGAGCATACCCATCATACCGCCGCGGCCGGCCCAACTTTGGCGCGCGGCCTGGTTTTGCGCGGCTGCCTGCGTTTGGCTGGCCGAACGCGCGGTTTGGTTGCCCAAGTCGTTCGGCGTTGTAGAACGTTGGTACGGAGCGCTGTAGCTCGGACGGCTGCCGAAGGATTTGCCGCCGCCCATGCGTTTGGCTTGGGCTTCTTGGATGCCGCCCAGGGTCAAGGCCAATGCAATGAATATCGTTGCCAAAATGCCAATTTTTCTGTTCATAGCTTTTCGCCTAATGTGAGTAAATGTTTGCTTATATTCAGGGTAGAATCGCGCTTTTCAAGTAGAATAGCGTTTCGCACGGCCCGGTACAACCGCGGTTTGGCCGAACGCGCGAGTTCACAGACATTCTTAGAACGTAAATGGTTGCATATCTGCGTCAATTTCTGGTCGTGCTACTGGTGCTGCTGCAGACAGCCGCGCCGTTGGTGCATGCCCATGTCGGCGGTGACGCCGGGGACTGCGGCATCCATCTGCATGGACTGGAGAGTTTGCAGAGCGAGCCGGATCAGTGGAGCTTGCCAGACAACCGGCATGAATTGCATCAGCAAGCGGCCGTTGTCAGTGTCGGTTCCGCCATCAAACTGCAAATGATGCGCGAACGGTTGGTGCCGCTTGGATTCCTGTTGCCGTCTGTTGCCGAGCCAAAATTTTACCCGCCAGTCCGAGCACCTTTTTACCGATCTCTCATTTCGCCACCGCCCACAGCGCCCCTTCTCGCCGATAACGCTTCCCGCGCTCCCCCTGGCTGCTGAGGCGGGGAAACCAGGCGTAAACCGTCAGCCTTTGCCTGTACCGCTCGACCTGCCGCTGCGTCAATGCCGGCGACAGATTTGCCATCTATCAATTTTTTGGAGCGAGATATGACCGTATACCGTCATATTTATGGATTACCTGTTTTGTTGTTAGCTGCCCTGCCTTGCGTAGCGCAAACCGAAGAGAGTGAAAGCCGGTCGGCGCCACTCAGTGCAATGGCGGCGGACAAGCTGATTGTCGAACATATGGACCCGATCGACACGGATCCGTCCCTTAGCCTGTCCGGCTTGGTCGAACTGACCTTGGAAAAGTATCCGGACCGCCTGATAAGCGAAGCGTTGACCCAAGAAGCGGATGCTTTGACCGAGCGCAGCGACTCCTGGGTGGCGGGGTCGACGGCGCTGGCTCTGGACTACTTCGACGACCGGGTTGCGGCTGACCGCGGCGCGCGCGAGATGTCGGCCAAAGTCGAAGTCACCACCTGGAGTTGGGGTCAGCGCGACGCCGGCCAAGCCGTGGCCGAGCGGGCCGGTTTATCGGCGCAAAAGCAGTCGGCGGCGGTTAAATTGGAGGTGACGCGTCTGGTGCGGGAAGCATTGTGGAATATGGAGGTCGCCAACATCGGCTTGCAACAGGCACAGAACGCTTTGTCGGTATCCGAGCAATTGATGAAAAAAGTCGAGCGGCGGGTTGAGCTGGGCGATTTGCCCCGCGCCGATCTGTTACTGGCCAAAGGTGAGTATTTGCAGAACCGCGGACTGGTGACCCAGGCCGAAGCGGAAGTCATGCACAGCCGTAAGGCCTATTCCAGCCTGACAACGCTGGCACGGGTTCCGGCCAATTATCTGGAACGGCAAAGCGAGCTGAAAAGCATTATGCCGAGCCACCCGGTCCTGGAAGCGGTTAATGCCGTGATCGAACGTAAACGCGCCGAGGTGGAATGGATCAAAACTACGGATCCGATCAATCAGCCGAAGTTGAATATCGGCGCCAAGAGTACCCGGGATGGCCGCGACGGCCAGAATATCGAAAGTGCCGGTGTCGGCGTGGTGATGTTGTTCGGCGGCGACGCCTATAATGCGCCGGAGATCGCCAAGGCCAATCTGGAACTGAACAACGCCATGGCGCAGCGCGAACATTTATACCGCCAGCTGGAAAAGAATCTGCACGAGGCCGAACATGCGCTGGAGGTGACGCGGGCGGAATTGGCGATTGCCAACGAATTGAAGCAAATCGCCGAAACCCATTTGAAAATGACCGAAGTCAGCTTTTCGGCCGGCGAAATCAACTTGCTGGATCTGATCAAAATTCAGGCCCGGAGCCTGGAAGCGGTACGCAATGCCAAATTGCAGGAAGTGAAGTTGCAGCGCAATATCGCGTTTTATAACCAAGCGCTCGGAGTGCAGCCGTGAGAATGCCGGCCACAATGTTGTTATCGCTGTTGGCTGCCTCCGCCTTGGCGCAGGATGCGCAAATTCGGATGAGTCGGCAACAGATCGAGAATCTGGATATCAAAACCGCGCCGTTGGTTGCTAGTTCCAGCGTGCCGTTATTTTACGCGCCCGGAAAAGTCGTAACGCCGGCCGACCGCGAAGCGCTGGTCAGCAGCAGCCAGCCCGGTCTGGTGACGCAATTGGCGGCGAATATCGGCGACAGCGTACGCAAGGGCCAGGTTCTGGCCCAATTGCGCAGTCCGGAGTTGGTCGGCTTGCAACAGGGATATTTGGCTGCTGCCAGCGAGCTGAATTTGTCCGGGTTGGAACGCAACCGGGACCAGAAATTGTTGCAGGAAGGGGTTATCGCCGAACGGCGCTGGCAGGAGACACAAACCCAGCATCAAAGCAAAGTGGCCCGCGCCGACGAGGCTAAGCAATTGTTGGTGCTTGCCGGCATGTCTGACGCAGAGATTAAAACGTTGGCGCACACACGTAAACTGGACGATCGCTTGTCGATTCGGGCGCCGATCGAAGGCGTGGTATTGCAGCGTATGGTCAATCTGGGCGCGCGGCTGGATATCCAGGCCCCCCTGTTCCGCATCGCCGATCTATCCGAATTATGGCTGGAAATCAGTATCCCGCAGGAACGCCTGAGCGCGGTCAAGGTGGGCGATCGGGTTCGGTTGGAGCCGAGCGATGTGTCGGCAACCATCAGCTTGTTGGGGCAAAGCGTTAACGCGGACAATCAAACGGTATCGGCGCGGGCCGTGGTGGACGGCAAGCCGCAAAGTTTGCGGCTTGGGCAAAACGTCAATGTACAAATCCTACAACACGGTGCGACGACCGGCTTTACTGTGCCGAATTCGGCCTTGTCGCAAAATGAGGGCCGTAGTTACGTGTTCGTGCGTAACGATGACGGCTTTGCTGTGACCGAGGTCAACGTCAATGGCAAGCAAGGTGACGAGTCACTGATCAGCGGCGCGCTGACCGGCAACGAACAAATCGCCGTCAAAGGCGCGGTGGCGTTGAAAGCCAATTGGTTGGGTTTGGGGAGCGATGAATAATGGCGGCATTGATTCGCTTTGCCCTGACCCAGCGCTTGTTGGTGCTATTGGGCGTATTGCTGTTGATGGGCGGTGGCATTTATGCCTTTAAACAACTGCCGATCGATGCGTTTCCCGAGGTCTCGCCGACTCAGGTCAAGGTGATTGTCAAAGCTAACGGTATGACGCCGGAAGAGGTCGAAGCCCGGATCACCGCGCCGATCGAGGTGGAGTTGCTGGGAATTCCGCATCAAACCATGCTGCGTTCGCTGGCTAAATACGCGATTACCGACATCACCCTGGACTTCGAGGAAGGCACCGATATTTACTGGGCCCGCCAACAGGTGGCGGAACGCCTGAATGCCATCTGGGGCAATTTGCCGGACGGGGTACAGGGCGGGATCGCGCCGATGACGACGCCGTTGGGCGAGATGTTCATGTTCGCGATCGAAGGCGGCGATCTTGATTTGATGCAGCGTCGGGAGTTGCTGGATTGGACCATCCGTCCGGCCTTGCGCACCGTCAAAGGCGTGGCCGACGTCAATGCCTTGGGCGGCTTGGTGCGCAGTTTCGAAGTGGTGCCGGACAACGTCAGAATGGCGGCGCGTAATATCGGCATCGAGCAATTGATGGCGGCTTTGGAAAAAAATAACCGTAACGATGGCGCCGGTAGGTTGACCGAAGGTGAAGAAGCGCTGATCGTCCGCGCCGACGGCCGCATCAAAAACGAACAGGATGTGAAATCGATCGTCGTGGAACAGCATGACGGCATGCCGGTGCGGGTGGAAGATATTGCCGAGGTGCGGATTGGAGCGTTGACCCGATACGGCGCGGTCAGTAAGGACGGCAGCGGCGAAGTGGTCACCGCGGTGGTGTTGGGCTTGCGCGGAGCCAATGCCAGATTGACCATCGAACAATTGGAGCAGAAGCTGGCGCAGTTGCAGCCCAGTTTGCCCGAGGGTGTACATATCAATGTGTTCTATAACCGCGGAGTATTGGTGGCCAAAGCGGTAAATACCGTTGCCAAAGCTTTGGCCGAGGCCATCGTGCTGGTGGTCGTGTTGTTGATTTTGTTTCTGGGCGATATGCGTGCGGCGTTGACCGTGGCTTTGGCGCTACCGTTGGCGGCGTTGGCGACCTTCATCATGATGAATGTGTTCGGCATGTCGGCCAATTTGATGAGTCTGGGCGGCTTGGCGATTGCGATCGGGATGCTGGTCGACGGTGCGGTGGTCGTGGTCGAGAACGTCATCAGCCAGCTTGCGGACCACCGCAAGGCCGAGCGCCTGCCGCGTTTACATATGATTTACCGGGCTAGCCGCGAAGTGGCGCTACCGGTGACTTCAGGCATTTTGATCATCGTCATCGTGTTTCTGCCGCTGCTGACCTTGCAAGGCTTGGAGGGCAAGTTATTCGGGCCGGTGGCGATGACTATCGTATTTGCTTTGAGCGGTTCGCTGGTATTGTCGTTGACGGTAATTCCGGTGCTGGCTTCGCTGTTGCTGAAGCAAGTTTCTCACGAGGAGCCTTGGTTGCCGCGCCAATTGCTGCGGTGGTATCAGCCGGTATTGGTCTGGTGTTTGAGTAACACCAGAAAAGTGTTCATCGGTGCCGGCGCCATGCTGGTGCTAAGTTTGATCGCGTTTAGCCGAATCGGCAGTACCTTCATGCCGACGTTGGACGAAGGCGATATCATCGTTCAACTGGAAAAGTTGCCGTCGATAACCTTGCAGGATTCGGTTGCGCTCGACGGCCGGGTCCAAAAAAACATTCGTGAGCATATTCCCGAGGTTGCCACGGTAGTGTCTCGGGTCGGCGCCGACGAATTGGGTCTGGACCCGATGAGTCTGAACGATACCGACACGTTCCTGATCTTGAAGCCGAAGTCGGAATGGCGGATGGACAGCAAAGAGGCTTTGATCGACGACATCCGCAAGATCATGGTCCACACTCCAGGCATTGCGTTCGGTTTTACCCAGCCTATCGAAATGCGGGTTTCGGAAATGCTGACCGGCACCCGTGGCGATGTAGCGGTTAAATTGTTCGGCGCCGATTTGGATACATTGAACCGCAAGGCGGAGCAAATCGAAGCGGTGTTGAAGACCATTCCCGGTGCCAGCGACGTGTTTACCCGCAAGAACGAGGGCATGCAGTTTTTGCAGGTCAATATCGACCGGCAGGCTGCCGGTCGGTTCGGTTTGGATACCGATGGCATCGAAACCCTATTGCGCGCGCAAATCGAAGGTGTTCAACTCGGCATCGTCCAGGAAGGTGTCAAACGCACACCGTTGTTGTTGCGCGGGGCCAGCAACACTGCCAATTTCGATAACCTGCAACTGACTTTGCCCGACGGCGGCCATGTGCCGATTACGGCGGTGGCAAAGATTCAGCCGGTGGAAGGTGTGGTTTCGATAGACCGGGAAAAAGGCCAGCGTTTCGTCGTGATTCGCAGCAACGTGGAAGGCCGCGATCTGGTCGGCTTTGTCGATGAGGCGCGCAAAGCCGTCGCGGAACGGGTCAAATTACCGCACGGTTTCCATGTCGAATTCGGCGGTCAGTTCGAAAATCAGCAGCGAGCATCGGCGCGTTTGAGCCTGGTGATTCCGCTGTCGCTGGGCTTGATCTTTCTATTGCTGTTTTCCACCTTCGGTTCGATTCGGCAAGCGGTGCTGGTGTTGTCGAACATCCCGCTGGCCCTGATCGGCGGAGTGTTCGGCCTGTGGTTATCCGGCGAATATCTATCGGTACCGGCTTCGGTAGGCTTTATTGCCTTGCTGGGTATCGCCGTATTGAACGGCGTGGTTATGGTCAGTTATTTCAACCAGCTGTGCGCTACCGGTATGGACATTGCTCGCGTCGTCGTCGTGGGTTCCGCGCGGCGGTTGAGACCGGTCTTAATGACCGCCAGTATCGCCGCCTTCGGTTTGATTCCGCTGCTGTTCGCCTCCGGCCCCGGCTCGGAAATCCAGCGGCCGTTGGCGATTGTAGTGACCGGCGGCTTGTTGTCGTCCACATTGTTGACACTGATATTGCTGCCGATCCTTTATAAGTTATTCGGCCGTAACCCGGAACTTAAACCATGAACCACGATGCTTTTATTCTGACCGTGACTGCGCCGCCTACTTTGGAAGACGCTTTAGTTGACTGTCTGCTGGCGTTGGAATGGCAACAGGGATTTTCCAGTTATCCGGCCAATGTCCATGACTACAACGCCCGAGGTTTGTCGTTGGCGGAACAGGTCGCCGGGCACCAGCGCAAGCTCCGCTTTCAAATGTATGTCGAGAAGCAGCATGCCCCCGCATTGTTGGCTAGACTTAAGCATGAATTTGCCGGCTCCGGATTGCAATACTGGTTGGTGCCGGCAATCGAACAGGGCGTAATTTAAGCATAAAGCATGCATAAACCGGCAGGGAGTGCTAAAGTTCTTCGACGGCCATTGATTGTTGTGAAATGAGCTAATTTTCATGCCACATTACGAGTTATGAACATTTTTTTGCGCAGAATTCCCGCCAATACCCGGCATATAGAAATTTCCGAATTCGTGGCGCCAGCGCTGAATAACGGTTTTTTCAGAAAGTCGGGACGAATCGTGGATGTGGAGATACTGGCGCTGCAAGATACTCGGGTCGGCACTATCGAATATCACGGCTTGGTAACACTGGATTCGGAAGTCACTGTGCAACGGGTCGTCAAGGCCTTAAAGAACCGGCGATTTAACGGCCGTATGGTGGTGGTCAGGCCTTACTACCACCGCAGTTGGTACAACGATCCCCGCCAAAATCAGACCGAGATACCGGCCGGTATCGTCGATAAGCGTAAAGGCGATCGCCGCCGCGGCCGCTATTTGCAAGTTATCAAGAACGCTTCTGATCGGTTTAACAGCGAAGACGACTTTTTCAAATCGGTCAACCACCAGCAGTTTTCGATATCTTTTATCGTACCTCCGGATTTGGAGGTGGCGATGATGGAATGTCTGTCGGGCTTCGAAATCGATAGGGATAATTTCGGTGAACACCGGATGACCAAGTTTCTCACTGCGGCCGATGAGAACGAACAGCAAACGGCGCGCTTCCAAATCTACGCCGAAAAAATGGCGATATCGGCTTTGCTGGAAAGGTTGAAAGAAGAGTTTTCCGGCTCAGGCATCCATTACTGGATCATGCCGGTGGTGGAGAAAGGCGAGATTTAAGGCTGCGGCGGATACGATGGTACCGCTGGTTTGGTCGAGCGGCAGCTCAGTGTCGCTGCGACAAAGTCGGACCAAAGCCGCGATTTGGGCAATGGTCCGGATGCTTCCAGAGCGTTAGCGGTTTTTTATTTTTCCAACAAAGCGAACTTGCCGGGTTTGCCGTTCCATTCGTCGGCGTCAGGCATCGCGTCTTTCACTTCCGTAATCAGCGGCCAGACTTTGGCAAGTTCCGCATTCAATGCGGCGAAATGTTCTTGGCCTTCCGGCAATTCGTCTTCGGCATGGATCGCGTTTGCCGGGCATTCCGGTTCGCACAGCGTGCAGTCGATGCACTCGTCCGGGTCGATGACCAAGAAGTTGGGCCCTTCGTGAAAGCAATCCACCGGACAGACGTCAACGCAGTCGGTGAATTTGCATTTAATGCAATTTTCGGTAATTACAAAAGCCATAATGTTCTTCCAAGGTTAGGTACTGGAACAAGTTTCCGTACGTTGCGGAAACTTTATGGTTGAAAATAATCCTGTTTGTGAATCAGGCGGCTAGCGAGCCGGAACCCCAAATCGAACCGGAGGCGCCAAGGCCTCCGGTTCCGGCAAAATTACTTTTCCTTGTTTTTGTTGCGTTCGTTGACTTCTTTGATGACTTCGTCAGCGACGTTTTTCGGACAAGGTGCGTAATGCGAGAACTCCATTGAGAACTGGCCGCGGCCGGACGTCATGGTGCGTAAATCGCCGATGTAACCGAACATGTCGCTCAGCGGCACGTCGGCCTTGATGCGAACGCCGGTGACGCCGGGATCTTGTGATTTGATCATGCCGCGGCGGCGGTTCAAGTCGCCGATCACGTCGCCGACGTGAGCTTCCGGAGTAAACACGTCCACTTTCATGATCGGTTCCAGCAATTGCGGTGCGCCTTTCGGGATGGATTGGCGATACGCGGCGCGGGCGGCGATTTCGAAAGCGATGGATGACGAGTCGACCGCGTGGAACGCGCCGTCGGTCAGATTGACTTTGAAGTCCAAGCAAGGGAAGCCCGCCAACACGCCTTTATCGATACTGGCTTTGAAGCCTTTTTCGACTGCCGGCCAGTATTCGCGCGGTACGTTACCACCAACCACGGACGATTCGAATTGGAAGCCGCTGCCGGGTTCGCCGGGTTCGATGATGTAGTTGATTTTCGCGTATTGGCCTGAACCGCCGGATTGTTTTTTGTGGACGTATTCGTCTTCGACGCGTTTGGTAATGGTTTCGCGGTAAGCGACCTGCGGTTTGCCGACGTTAACATCGACGCCGTGGGTCCGTTTCAGGATGTCCACTTTAATGTCCAAGTGCAACTCGCCCATCCCTTTGATGATGGTTTCGCCGGACTCCTGGTCGGTTTCGACGCGGAAAGACGGGTCTTCGGCCACCATTTTGCCGATCGCGATACCCATTTTCTCGTTGCTGCCTTTGTCTTTCGGCGAAATCGCGATCGAGATAACGGGATCAGGGAATACCATCGGTTCCAGCGTGGCCGGTTTGTCGGGATCGCACAGCGTGTGGCCGGTCTGAACGTTTTTCAAACCGATCAGCGCGACGATATCGCCGGCTTGCGCGGTTTCGATCTCGTTACGGTCGTCGGCGTGCATTTCCACCATTCGGCCTACCCGTTCGGTTTTGCCGGTATAGGTATTCAAAACGGTGTCGCCTTTTTTCAATTTGCCGGAATAAATACGCACGAAGTTCAGCGCGCCGAAGCGGTCGTCCATGATTTTGAACACCAGGCCGCGGAATGGACGCTCCGGATCGACGATCGCGTGTTCGCCGGTTGGGACACCTTCGATGTCGGTTTCCGGTTGCGGGTTGACTTCGGTCGGATTCGGCAGGTATTCGATGACGCCGTCCAGTACCAATTGCACGCCTTTGTTTTTGAACGAAGAGCCGCAGAAGGTCGGGAAGAAATCCATCGCGATGGTACCTTTACGGATGCATTTTTTGATTTCTTCGATGGTCGGCTCTTCGCCTTCCAGATATTTCTCCATGATCTCGTCGTCTTGGTCGGCGACTTGGTCGATCAATTTCGCGCGCCATTCTTCGACTTGCTCGGCCATGTCGGCTGGCACGTCTTGGATTTCGTACTTCAACGGATCGCCGGAGTTGTCCCAGACCCAGGCTTTGCGGGTCAACAGGTCAATCACGCCAATGAAGTTCTCTTCTTCGCCAATCGGCAAGGTCATAACAACCGGTTTCGCGCCCAGGACGTCTTCGACTTGCTTGACGACGCGGTAAAAGTTCGCGCCCAGACGGTCCAGTTTGTTGACGTAGATAACACGAGCGACTTTGGAATCGTTCGCGTAACGCCAGTTGGTTTCGGATTGCGGTTCAACACCGCCTGAACCGCAGAATACGCCGATACCGCCGTCCAGAACTTTCAAGGAACGATACACTTCGATCGTAAAGTCCACGTGGCCCGGGGTGTCGATGATATTGAAGCGGTGCGCCGGAAATTGGTTGGTGCTGCCCGGCCACATGCAGGTGGTCGCCGCAGACTGAATGGTGATGCCGCGCTCTTGTTCTTGCACCATGAAGTCTGTAGTCGCCGCACCATCGTGAACTTCGCCGATTTTGTGGATTTTTCCGGTCAGCTTCAAAATCCGCTCGGTCGTGGTGGTTTTACCGGCATCGACGTGCGCGAAGATACCGATGTTTCTGTAAAGCGATAGATCAGTCATGGTTTTACTCTAAATATTGAATATAAAAACTCTTTAAACCCCAGCACCATTGCCACGGTCGTTGTGGATCACATAGCTGCTAGCCTAGCGAAGTATGCGGCCGCTCTTCGCTTTGTTAGGTATGAGGCGAAATGCACACGGCTTCTTCAATGACAAGGTCAATGAAAATCTTCACATTCTAACCGAAAAATCAAAAAAAACGGAATGTCAATTGTGTGAATTAATCTGGGGGCCGATTTTCATGGATTTGCAGTTCTCTGAGCTGCATCAATGCATACAGCGACTGCAACCGTGGGCATTCGATGCGGTGGCGTTGCGCTGCGCGAATCGCATTGCCGAGAATGGCTTCCGTTTCCATCGGCCGGCCTTGTTCGAAATCCAGCAGCATGCTGGTTTTGTAAGCTGGCATGTTGCGGGTGCGCTCGAGATTGACGTCGACGGTATCTTCGGTCAAGGGGTGGCCGCAAGCGGCGGCTATCCGGCATACCTCTTCCATCACCTCCCGGACGAAATTTTCCTGGTTCTGCAGGATCGCCTGAGTCGCGAGCCCGCCGGAGAGTACTGATAACGGGTTGAACGGTGCATTCCAGACGCACTTTTGCCAGCGGCTGGCGATAATGTCGTGGCTGATTTCGCAGTCTCCGCCACCGGCAATGAACAAGTCTCGCAGTCTTTCGCTGAGTCCCGCGTCGTCCGGAGTTAGCGCGCCTATGGTCAGTTTGCCGTAGGCCAGATGCTTGATATGGCCGGGCGCTAACCGGTTGCAGCAAATATATGCCAAGCCGCTGATCAACACTCTGTCCGGGAAGGCGGCGAGCAATTCCGCTTCGATATCGACGCCGTTTTGGATGAACGCGATCGCGGTTTTGTCGGACAGGCCGGCGCGGATCAAATTTACGCGGTCGATGTCTGCGACGACCTTGCTGCACAGTATCAGATAATCGGCGCAATCTTTATAGTCGTGCGCCCGGCGCAAGACTTGCGCCGGTTGAAACCGCCACCGGCCCAGCGCATGGCTGTCGATCTGGAAACCTTGGCGGCTTACGGTTGCGTAATCCGAGCGGCAAACGACGCTGACTTCGGCGCCGGATTGGGCTAACAAGGCACCGTAAAAGCCGCCTATGGCCCCGGTGCCGATGATCAGGATTTTGTCGCTCACGCGTTATTGCTCAAAATCTGTTTCAAAAACGGGATGGTCAATTTACGTTGTGCGGCGAGGGTCGCCCGGTCGATTCGGTCCAGCAACAACCACAGGGCGGCCACATCGTGTACGTAGTGATTCAGCAGAAAGCGGCCGACAGCGGGGGGAATGTCGAAGCCGAGAAAATGCGCTTTATGGCTCAAGGCGTCGATCAATTGGTCTTCACGTAATGGCTGAATTTTTAGCGTCAGTCCCCAGCCCATCCGAGTCTTCAGGTCCGGCAATTCGAAGCTTAAATATTTGGGGGGGCAGTCTGCGGCCAGAACCAGCTGGTGATTCGCTTGCCGGTGCGCGTTGTAGAAATTGAAAAAGGCGTGTTCCCAATCCGGATGGTCGGCAATGTACTGGATGTTGTCCAAACATACCAGTTCAAGATGGTCCAAGCCTTCCAACAGGGCCGGATTCGGCAAGCGGCCGGCTGCCAATTCTAAATAAAATGGCTCCTTATTGGTCTTAGTCGCGAGTTGGCAGCACGCTTGCAGCAAATGGCTCTTGCCGCTACCGTTGTCGCCCCACAGAAAAATTTGTTGTTCTGAGCCGCCGGTAGCTAATTTCTGCAGTTGCTCCAGAATTTCGCCGTTGTTTCCAGGGTAATAGCTGTTGAACGTCTGGTTGGCCTGAAATTCGAACTGTAACGGGACTTGCATCGGCGTCGGCTCAGGCTTTTTCCGCTTTATAGACGTAGAGACCGGCGCCGAAACACAGCATCAAACTGAACAACACTTCCAATAGTGCGTACGGGCGTTGGCTCAGATTGACGTAAGATTCGGCGATACCATGGGCAAAATAAGGCAGGCTTATGTAACTCATCCAGGTGCAGCTTTTCAAGTTGCGATTCAGCAAGCCTTTGAAGGGTAGGAGCAACGGGCCGACGCTGGCAATCAGGATCAATGCCGTTGGCAAGCGGTTGGATGGCGCCAATAGGGTGTGCCATGCCATCAACAAAAAAAATAGACCGAAAAATCCGGCCAACGCTAGATTGTAGTAATGGATTCTTTGCATGAAAGTGGCACGAGCCAAGCTGTGGAGTGTAAACCCGCTCATTATCACAAACTCTTTGCCATAATGCAGTTTGGTCTTATTGGGTTTGGAGGTTTGCGATGGCTCGTTTATTTGGCGCGATTGCGCTGGCGTTATTCGGCGGTTCCGCGTTGGCTGTCGAAAGCTATACCATCGATAGTCGGCACACGTTTCCGAGTTTCGAGATTAACCATTTGGGTTTCTCCACTCAGCGCGGGCGTTTTAACGAAACATCCGGCAAAGTGTTGCTGGATACTGCGACCGGTAGCGGCAGCATAGATGTCTCGGTCAGTACCGCCTCGATCAGTACCGGGCTGGAGGAGCTGGAAGCGCATTTGCGCGGACCGGACTTTTTAGACAGCGCAAAATATCCGCTGATGAGTTTTAAATCCAATCGGCTGATTTTCCAAGGTGACAAGTTGGTCGGGGCCGACGGCGTGTTGACGTTGCACGGTGTCAGCAAGCCGCTACGATTGGAGATTGAGCATTTTTATTGCGGTATCAATCCGTTGCGCATGAAGTACAGTTGCGGTGCCGATGCTTCGGCCCTGATCGTGCGTTCCGAGTTCGGTATCGATAAATATGTGCCTGCGGTAGCCGATCAGGTCAAGGTGTTGATTCAAGTCGAGGCGGTGAAGGATTGATTCGAAGCGTCTATGTTGATTTGCAGCGAATTGGGGTGGTCGGCAAATTCGGGTTGGATGGCGAGCGCTTCTGTGACCGATGGGTCTTGGGTTAATCACAATGTCTGTGGATAACTCTGTGCGTTGAATGTCGAAAGCCGCGGCGGTTGCCTGCAAATACTGGCTTTTTGTTAGATTGTATAAAATTTGGACAGAGTGATTTTTTCTATAAGAATCAGCGTCTTATGTTTATTTTGTTTTATTTCAAAGAGTTATTTTGTCAAGCGGTATTTGAGGCGGATTGGCTAAGACTTTGTGTGTATAACTGCGCAGGCGAGGCGTTCCGGGGCTTTTTAAGTCACACAGGTGCAAGCGGCCGGGCAAATTTGAGATAATTGACGGTTTTGAAAAAGAGCGATTTCATGTGGTTTAAAAATTTGGCCGTCTACCGTTTCTCCGAGCCGTTCGAACTGAAAGCCGAGGAGTTGGAGCAAAAGCTGCAACAACAACCATTTCGTGCTTGCGGTAGTCACGACGAATTCAGTTTCGGTTGGACTCCGCCGTTGGGTAGAGCTGCCGATGCCTTGGTGCATGCCAACAATGGCTTTTTCATGCTTTGCGGCAAAAAAGAGGAAAAAGTTGTCCCAAGTTCGGTGATCAACGAGATGCTGCAAGAGCGCATCAGCGAAATCGAAGAGCGGGAGGCCCGTAAATTACCGGCAAAGGAACGTAGCCGGCTCAAGGATGAATTGGTCTTCGAATTGTTGCCGCGGGCGTTTTCGTTTTCCAAAAAAACCTACGCCTACATCGATAGCCAAGGCGGATGGCTGGTGGTCGATGCCGCGTCGGCTAAAAAGGCCGAGGATTTGCTCAGCCAATTACGGAAATGCCTGGGTTCTTTACCGGTCGTACCGTTAACAGCCACCGCAAAGCCGGCCGGCGTGATGACGCAATGGCTGACCGACAATGCCTCACCCAAGGATATTCTGATCGAAGACGAGTGCGAGTTGCGCTCTCCGGAAGAGGAAGGCGCCATTATTCGCTGCAAGCGGCACGACTTGGCTCTGCCAGAGATCAAAAACCACTTGGATAGCGGCAAGCAAGTGATCAAATTAGCGATGAGTTGGGCCGAACGTCTATCGTTCGTGTTGGACGAGAATCTCGCCGTCAAACGCTTGAAGTTTCTGGATCTGATTCAGGAGCAAGCGGCCGATATCGAGGCATTTGACGAGACCGAGCAATTCGATGCCGATTTTTCCATTATGACCGCGGAACTTGCGCAGTTTTTGCCGCGTCTGCTTGAGTTGTTTAACGCCGAGGGCGCTATCTGATGAAAATTCGTTTAATCACCAGCTTGTTGTGGGCCGTGAGTGCCAGTGTGTCGGCATTAACGTTGCCGGCGCCGGATCGTCCGGGTGACAGCCTGGTCGGTAATCCGCCGCACGAGGTCAAGTACGTAGCCGCCAAGCAGGAAGACACGCTGATCGATATTGCAGTCAATTTCAGGCTTGGCCAGGATGAAATCGTGCTGGCCAATCCTTACGTCGATAGATGGTTGCCGCGCGAAGGTACCCGGGTGCGGATTCCCAGCAGTTTTATTTTGCCCAATGCGCCCCGGCAAGGCATCGTCGTGAACTTGCCGGAGATGCGGATTTATTACTATCCAGATGCCAGCAAGGTGATTACCTATGCCATCGGCATTGGCCGGGAAGATAATTGGAAGACGCCGCTGGGTAAGACCCACATCGCCGGCAAAACCGAAAACCCGTCCTGGACGCCGCCGCCGTCGATCATTGCCGAGCATTTGGCGGACGGTGACGTGCTGGAGCCTTATTACCCGCCTGGACCGGACAATCCGCTGGGGCTTTACGCCTTTAAATTGGGTATTCCCGGCTACCTGATCCACAGTACCAATAAAACCAACGGCGTCGGTATGCGTGTCAGCCACGGCTGTATCCGCATGTATCCGGCCGACATCGAGCAGTTTTTCCCTATGGTCAAAGTCGGTACTCAGGTCAATATCGTCAATCAGCCGATCAAGGTGGGCTGGTATCACGATACGCTCTATCTTGAGGCCTATCCGGATATGGAAGAAACGCCCGCTACTTTCGAGCAGCGCCTGCATGTGGCATTGGATTTAATCGAGCAGGCTAACGGCGGCAAAATGCCGGTCATCAAGGGTTCGATTTTGAAAGCAGCTATCGAAAAATCGACCGGAATACCGACCGCGATCTACGAGCGTCCGGTTCAAACTCCGCCGGTTGTGCAAAGCCAAGCGGTGCCAGCAAACTAACGGCAATAAAAAAGCCCGTGGCCTTGCGGCTCACGGGCTTTTTAAATCGACAACAGCGTTAAAGCTTATTTGTGTTGTGATTTTTTGAACATGCGGTCCAATTTGCTGTTGGTGTCTTGAGCATATTGAGCAGCGCGGTTAGCAGCAGCTTCAGCAGCAGCGGCTTTAGCAGCAGCTTCAGCAGCAGCAGCTTTTGCAGAAGCAGCGTCAGCAGAAGCGGTAGCTACTTTGCCTTCCAAAGTGCCAACGCGTGCATCCAAAGCTTCCAGGTCAGAAGTGCTTGCGCAACCGGTAGCCAAAGCTGCAACGGCAACAACTGCTGATAATTTAATAGCTCTCATCATGGTTTATTTCCCCTTGATTGTGGTTTCAAAAAATAAAGAATGAAAAACGGTGGCAATTGTCCAACATTTTTTTGGATTTTACCAACATTATTTCACGGTTACGAGTGTCCCTTTTTCTACCCATTGGCTCAATTGATCGATTTGATCGTTGGTCAATGCGATACATCCGTGTGTCCAATTCATGGATCGGTGGATGGACAGACTGCCGCTGCCCAAGCCATGAATGCCGATTTGCCCGCCCAGGCCGGTGTTTTGCGGCGGTACTTGCCCGTAGGAATGAGCCCTGGCGATAGCCTCATAGGTATCGAGGTCGATCTTGCCTTGCTTTAGGGCGTGGTCGGCATGTTCGACGTTGGGGTACGTCAGGCCGAAAAATTTACGAAACGCGCTTTTTTCGTTGATCCAGCCGATACGGTAATTGCCGAGCGGCGTCACGTCGTCGCCGCGGTGGCTCTTTTCACCGGCGCCATTGCGGCCGATGGCGATGTTTTCGAGTACGGCAACGGTTTTCTCACCCTTGCGTATTTCCATATTTTGCTTCTGAGTATCGACTAGCAGCCAAACTTCATCCGTTGCGAAAGCGTTAACGGACGCGGAACTTCCCAGTACAATCAAAGCGCCTAGTAACTTTTTCTTTAACATGGCAATCTGTAAATAATCAAAATTTTGGTGTACTTTAACCCTTTCGAAACGTGGTATTACAAAGGGTAGCATATGACAACAACAATCACCAAAACCACTCCCTACGACGATCAAAAGCCCGGCACATCGGGCTTGCGTAAGAAGGTCAAAGTCTTCCAGCAGCCCAAATATTTGGAAAATTTCGTCCAATCCATCTTCGACAGCCTGGAAGGCTACCAAGGCCAAACTTTGGTGATTGGCGGCGACGGCCGTTACTACAACCGTAAAGCCATTCAAATCATCATCAAGATGGCGGCCGCCAACGGTTTCGGTGAACTCATTATAGGCCAAGGCGGCTTGTTGTCCACCCCCGCCGCATCGAATATTATCAGGAAATACAATGCCTTCGGCGGTATTGTTCTATCAGCTAGTCACAATCCCGGCGGCCCCGAAGAAGATTTCGGCATTAAGTATAATGTCGGCAACGGCGGACCGGCACCGGAGAAGTTCACCGACAAGCTTTACGAGAATACCAAAACCATCACCGGCTACAAAAAAGCCCGTTTCGGCGATATCGATTTGGACACGATCGGCGAGGTCGAAAAAGGCGGCGTCAAAATCCGCGTTATCGATCCGGTGGCCGATTATGCGGAATTGATGGCGCAGATTTTCGATTTCGAACTATTGAAACAAAGCATCCAGAACGGCTTCATCACGCTGAAATTCGACGCGATGCACGCGATCACCGGCCCCTACGCCAAGCACATTCTGGAAGACGTGCTCGGCGCGGCGCCCGGTTCAGTTTTCAATGCGGTGCCGCAGGAGGATTTCGGCGGCGGTCATCCCGACCCGAATCTGGTGCACGCCCATGAATTGGCCGAAATCATGTTCGGCGCCAACCCACCGACTTTCGGCGCCGCGTCCGACGGCGACGGCGACCGCAACATGATCATGGGCGCCAATATCTTCGTCACGCCCAGCGACAGTCTGGCGATCATGGCCGCCAACGCCAAATTGGTCCCAGCTTACGCCAAAGGCATCAGCGGGGTAGCGCGTTCGATGCCGACCAGCCAGGCCGTGGATCGGGTCGCCGACAAACTCAGCCTGCCTTGCTACGAAACCCCGACCGGCTGGAAGTTTTTCGGCAATCTGCTCGACGCAGACAAAATCACGCTATGCGGAGAAGAGAGTTTCGGCTCCGGTTCCAACCATGTGCGCGAGAAAGACGGTTTGTGGGCGGTATTGTTCTGGCTGAATCTGATCGCCCGCAAACGCGAATCGGTGGAAGACATCGTCCGCGAACATTGGCAAACCTACGGCCGCGACATCTATTGCCGCCACGATTACGAAGCCGTCGATACCGAAATCGCCAATGCCATCGTCGACCATTTGCGCGGCCAGCTCGATAGCCTGCCCGGCAAGACTTGGGGCGATTACGAGGTGAAATACGCCGACGAATTTAGCTACACCGACCCGGTCGACGGCAGCGTCAGCAGCCGGCAAGGCATCCGAATCGGCTTCGTCAACGGTTCCCGCATCGTGTTTCGCCTGTCCGGCACCGGTACCGTCGGCGCGACTTTGCGGATCTACCTGGAGCGCTATGAGCGCGATGTTCGTAAGCACGATCAGGATGCCCAGGCAGCATTGGCCGAATTGATCGATATTGCCGAACAACTGTGCGAAGTCAAACAGCGTACCGGCAGAACCGAACCGGACGTGATTACCTGATTGGCCGCTGTTTCCCGCTGGGCGCCGGTGGCCTGGCGGCGAGCTTTATTTAGCGTAAGCGTCCCGTAAAATCTGTTCCGCGCTGCGGCCGGCTTCAGCCAGTTCGCGGGCGGTTTCGATGGACAATCCCTCGCCATGGCCGGCACCTATGCCTTGAAATAGCCAGCTCTGGTTGTCTGCGGCTTGAATCGAGTCCGGGCAGGACGGCAGCTTTAGCGTGTTGCGAAATATTTCGCAGGAAACGGCTTCGTCGTTGTCGGCATAGACCAGGCGCACGTATAAGGCGCCGTCCTTACGCCGCTCCCGCCGAATCTCCAAAATGTGCGCTTCGGCGAAAAGCCGCTGCAACTCTGCGATTGGGATTTGGCGTTGCCAGTGTTGTGCGCCGCCGTTGGCAAACGGCAACCACTCGCGGTTAGCGGCCAATTCATCCAATAAACCGAGTAATTTCGGGTCGGTGGTGTGTCCACGCCGGCTTGGTCTGCTTACATCCACATCCTCGCCAAGAAACACCATGCAGTGCGTGGTGTCGCAGAGCGAGCGGGATTCCGGATGGCGGTGTCCGCCCCGGCTGCCGTTCCAAACGATCACCGCTCGCAACGCCTCGCGCGCCTCTCCTGTTAATTGCTGGGCTTCGGCCGCCAGCACCGCGTCGGCGTAACTGTCGGCATCGGTTTCCAATACCCTCGCGTCGCCCGCCGCGGGCTGATGCAATATGCCGCTTACCCGCCGTTCCGAGCGGCTGCCGCGGGCGGTCGAGGTAACATAGAAAGTGCCGCAGAGATTGAAACGTGCCGAGCCGGTTTCCAGTTCCGGACAATCGCTGTGTGCCTGCCAACTGGTCGGATCGGTTGCCGATAACAGATGCACCCGCACGGCGGCGTAGCGCGGCGGAAACCGCCGTTGCCAATCGCGCAGTAAGCCAGCGGCTTTCGCAGCAATCGCGGCGCCACTGCTGCCGGATTGGCGAAAAACGGCCAGATACACCGGATGTTCGGCCGGCCAGGCAAGCATTAAATGCCCGATCAAGGGTTGGCCGTCGCTGCTGGATACCGTGCCGGTCTTGGCCAAGGCTTGCAGCTCACGGAAGGTGCGTTTGTCGGCAGGGTTGATGCCGGCCAACGTCGAATTCGGATTGGCGCCGTTCCGCACCAGGCCTGTGAAGTAATCGGGCTGCGACAGCAGGGCGGCCCGCAGCGTCAACACCAGTTCCGGCAATGACGCTTCGAGCGCGAAACCACCGTCGCCACCGCGTTCGCCGAGGTATGCCCGCCAATCCCGTTCGGTTACGGGTGCTTGTTGCGCCAGACTTTGCTGTTTGATCGGGGATAACAGTAGCCGGTAACGTTCCGGCCGGAACGCGGAGCGGCGTAACAACAATTGGCCGGTATCGCTGGCCGCCAGTTCGTCGGCCAGGACTTGCGGATTGGCTTGGTTCAACGCCGCCGCATAGGGGATTTTCAACAACGAGCCGGGCGGCATTGGCGTGGCAATGTCGCCGCCGGTTTCTAAAATCCGGCCGGAAACCAGACTGGCCAAGACGTAACCGGAGCCGGCTGCACTAAAAGGCGCGCCCAATAGGCGGCTCAAGGCTTCCGGAACCTGGCAGATTTCGGCAGGCCACGGGTAATCCAGCGCCAGCCGCCCCAAAATTTCCCGGTCGCGCTGGTTCAGCGGCGAATTTTGCCGAATGTGGCTGATCAGGTCTTCCAATTCGGTGGTGTTCGGCTGCGGCTCTTGCTCGCGGCCGGCCAGTTCGCCACTAAAACGCATCGCAGCCATTTCTTCGGCCCATTCCGGCAGGCGGCCGTTACAGCTGCGATAACTGGCTTCGTGAAACAGCTCGTGGCGCAGGTACGCCCGTGCGGGGAAATCGGGCTGGGTTCGGTCGCGTAAATAGATGCTGCCGGGCCGCCAAGCCCCGGCATGGCGCCCGCTGAACTCGGTGTCGGTCAATGCCGGGAACACTCTTAACGGCGCCTCCGCGCTGGGGATACGGTAGCCGAGTGCCGCCAGCTCCTGGATTGCTTGATAAGCATCGCTTTGCAGCGCCGGCTGCTGCGCCAGCGCGCCGAAAAATAAAATCGCCGCGCCGGCGTCGAAACAACAGCGGCTGCGAAAAGATCGGTCGAGAACTCGGCGTATCGACGCGATGACCGAAACCAGCGCAGCCAAACCGGAAACCCTGCTCATCTTCGCGGCCGATCGGCGTCAGTTTCTGATCTTATAACCGGTTCTGAACGCCCACCAGACGAAGGCCAGACAGGCTAGCAAGAAGCCGAAGGTCATCCCCAGGCTCATGGCCACGTCCACATCGGCAATGCCGTAAAAGCTCCAACGGAAACCGCTGATCAGGTAGACCACCGGATTGAACAAAGTGACTTTCTGCCACAGCGGCGGCAGCATGTTGATCGAATAAAACGCGCCGCCGAGAAAGGTCAGCGGCGTCACCACCAGCATCGGCACCACTTGCAGTTTCTGAAAGCTGTCCGCCCACAGGCCGATGATGAAGCCGAACAGACTGAAGCTGACGGCAGTCAGTAATAAAAACGCCACCATCCAGCCGGGGTGGGCGATTTGGTAGGGTACGAAGACTCGGGCGGTGCCCAGAATCAGCAGACCCAGCATCACCGATTTGGTGGCGGCCGCGCCGACGTAGCCCAGCAGCACTTCGATCCACGACACCGGTGCCGACAGCAATTCGTAGATCGTGCCGGACCATTTCGGCATGTAGATGCCGAACGAGGCGTTGGAGATGCTCTCGTTCAGCAGATTCAGCATCACCAGGCCGGGAATGATGAAGGCGCCGTAACCGACATTGTCGATCTCCCCCATCCGCGAGCCGATGGCGCGGCCGAAGACGATGAAGTACAACGAAGTGGTAAGTACTGGCGCGGCAATGCTTTCCGCCAGCGTTCGAAAGGTACGGGCCATTTCGAAATGGTAGATGGCGCGGATGCCGTAAAAATTCATGGCTTAGCTCCTTTGGCTTGCTGTACCAGGCTGACGAAGATGTCTTCCAGCGAACTTTCGCTGGAGCGCAAGTCTTTGAAATCGATGCCTTGTTGGTTCAAGGCTCGCAACAATTCGGCGATACCGGTTTCCTCGGTCTGGCTGTCGAAGGTGTAAACCAAGGTTTGGCCGTCGGCGGACAAGTTCAGCGGCCAGGCATTCAGCTCCGCCGGCAATGCGGTCAACGGTTGCCGCAAGGTCAAGGCCAGTTCCTTCTTGCCCAGCTTGCGCATCAACGCGGTTTTGTCTTCGACCACGACCAGTTCGCCTTTGTTGATTACGCCGATCCGGTCGGCCATGTCCTCGGCTTCTTCGATGTAATGCGTGGTCAGGATGATGGTGGTGCCCTGCTCGCGCAGTTCGCGCACCAGCCGCCACATGTCGTGGCGCAATTCGACGTCGACGCCGGCGCTGGGTTCGTCGAGAAACAGGATTTCCGGTTCGTGAGACAAGGCTTTGGCAATCAGCAGCCGGCGTTTCATGCCGCCGGACAGCGCCATGATTTTGGCGTCGCGTTTATCCCACAGCGACAAAGCCCGCAGAATCCGCTCCAGGTAATCCGGATTCGGCGCTTTGCCGAACAAGCCGCGGCTGAAACGGACGGTAGCCCAGACCGATTCGAACGCGTCGGTATGCAACTCCTGCGGCACCAGACCGATCGCCGCCCGTGCGGCGCGGTAATCTTTGCGGATGTCATGGCCGGCGGCGACCACGGTTCCCGAGGACGGATTGACGATGCCGCAGATAATGCCGATCAGCGTGGTCTTGCCGGCACCGTTCGGCCCGAGCAATGCGAAAATCTCGCCGCGCCGGATCTCCAAATCGATATTGCGCAAGGCCTGAAAACCGCCGGCGTAAGTTTTGTGTACGCCGCGCACCGAGATAATCGTTGTGCTTTGGCTTCCCGGCGTGCGGTCAGAGGTGGCGTCTGTGGTCACGATTGTGTTCCTGAATGTTGCTTGTTTGGGGGAAGTAGGATTCGCCATTCTCGTCTATTCAACCGGCCCTGAAATGCCGCAATTAAGGGTACTAAGGCGGCGAAGGGCCCTTGCTGTCATACGCGGGTAGGCGTTAAATTTGGCAAAGCCCGTTTATCCTCCAGTGTAAGGAATGCTCTGGAAAATCACCTTAGACAAAACCGCAAACGCCGCATCTTCGAAGGCTTTGTCATCCATGTATCGCGTCACAATCTTGTCGTTCTCATTCATCCGTTGAATCATCAGATCTTCCAACACTTGGCGTAAACCTAGCTGAAATTTATCAAACGGATTCGCTTGCCGTAACCGAATCACCTCTGGCGAATTGGTCGCTTTTTCTCTGATTTGTTCGAAGAACAAGCGGTCTTCTTCGGTAAAGTTGGTGCCAAAGCGGTTGTTTAATATCTCGATGATTTCCGACAGTGGGGCTTTTTCGTCCTTGGCTTTGCCGGTGCCGACATCGGTCGGACTTTTAACCGTGTACTCGCCTTGCTCATCCGCCAGATCAATCGCACCGGAAAACACCCGTTGCAGCCGGTAATATTGCAAATCGACTTCGTCGCCCAGCTTGACGTTGGTGTTATCTCTGTCCAGCGGCAAATGCGGTAATAACAAGCGACCAAAGCTATACAGCATTTCCAGATCAGGATCGGCATAGGGCATGATCTGGCTCAAAAAAGCATACACATTGACATAACCGCTTAACTTGTCCCGAAACATAGAGCGCTGCTCTTCATCGGGAATCGCCTTGAAGCGGTCCACTGCCGGTTGTAAATGGCGTTGCAAATGGGCGTGATCAGCCGGGTTTTGCTTATTGGGTGATCGGTAGAAGATACGGGCAAACGCTTCCACTTCGTTCCAGTAATAAACCTGCATACTGTCCAAGTCATGCTTGACCTGTTCCAGCAAAGCCGGGTCGGAGGTTTCCTGCAAACTGGTGGCGTCGTAATAAGGTTTGAATGCGCGGTAAATATCATCAGCTTCATTGACAAAATCCAGCACGAAAGGTGCTTCCTTACCCGGCAACATGCGATTCAAGCGCGACAGAGTTTGCACCGCCTGTACGCCATCCAAACGCTTATCGACATACATCGCCATCAACTTGGGCTGATCGAAACCGGTTTGGTACTTGTTAGCCACCAGCAGTACTTGATAATCGGGCGAATTAAAACGCTCCGGCAATTGCTTTTCGTTGATCGCTTTACCGGTCACACTGTCGACGTTCATGCCCGGTTCGGTATATTCCTGCCCGGTTTCGGGATCGAGCACCGTACCGCTAAACGCGACCAAGGGCTGTACATCGTGGTAACCATGCTGCTCGATATAAGCCTGAAACGCCTGCATGTATTTGACGGCGTGCAGGCGTGAACCGGTCACCACCATCGCCTTGGCTTGGCCGCCCAAATGATGTTTAACGTGGTTGCGAAAATGTTCGACGATGATTTCGATTTTTTGCGAAATGTTGGTTGGATGTAGTACCAAGAACTTAGCCAAGGCCCGCGCCGCCTTTTTCTTGGGCAGGTTCGGGTCGTCCTCCATGGCTTTGACCAATTTGAAATAAGTTTTGTAGGTCGTGTAGTTCTGCAACACGTCCAGAATAAAACCTTCCTCAATGGCTTGGCGCATGCTGTACAGATGAAATGGCTCAGGCTTGCCGGTATGGCCGATACGACCGAACAGCTCCAAGGTCTTGCCCTTCGGAGTGGCGGTAAAGGCAAAAAAGCTGATGTTGGGCTGACGGCCGCGCGAAGCCATGACCTGATTCAATCGGTCTTCCCAATCCGGTTCTTCTGTTTCACCTGATTCCCGTTTACCCGAGCCATACAAGACGGTTCCTTCTCCCTCCGGGAGAAGGTTAGGATGAGGGGATATAAAACTAGACGTTGGTTGGTTGTCTCCCCTCACCCCAGCCCTCTCCCGGAGGGAGAGGGAGCTTTCTGCATCGATTTCAGAACGATCAACAGGAGACGATCTGCCCAAAATTGATTTGAGTTCTCTGGCGGTTTCACCGGTTTGCGACGAGTGCGCTTCATCGACAATCACCGCATAACGCCGCTTGCCGATTTCCTGCTCCCAGGCTTTGGCTTGCGTTTTTGCCATTTCGTCTGCTGCGTCGATGTTATCAGCGCCAGCAGCATGCAATAAACCGCGCAACACAAACGGAAACTTCTGCAAGGTAGTAATCACAATCTTGGTGCCATCAATCAGCGCCGCCGCCAACTGCTTGGAATCCTGATCAATCGCCTTCACCACCCCTTGCGCGTGTTCAATTTGATAAATGGCATCTTGTAATTGCCTGTCCAGCACTTGCCGATCGGTAATTACAATCACGCAATCAAACACCTTGTGGTCGTTGCCATCATGCAAACTGGCCAAACGATGTGACAACCAGGAAATCGAATTGGTCTTACCGCTGCCGGCTGAATGCTGAATCAGATAATTCCGGCCGGGGCCTTCCAATTGTGCGGCAGCGACCAGTCGCCGGGTGGCATCGAGCTGGTGATAGCGCGGAAAAATCACCGCTTCTTTTTGCAGCAAGCGACTACCACCCTTGCCATCGTCGACTTTCTCTTCCTTGCGCTCAATGAAAATAAAATTACCGAGAATGTCCAGAAACTGCTCGCGTTCCAGCACGTCTTCCCAGAAATAACCGCTGCGGTAACCGGACGGATGCTGTGGGTTGCCCGCCCCGCAGACCACTTCGCCGGGATGACTGCCACGATTGAACGGCAGGAAAAAGGTCTTTTTGCCCGCCAGTCGGGTAGTCATGTGGACTTCGTCCGGGTCGGCGGCAAAATGCACCAGCGCCCGCTGCTTAAACTCGAACAACGGCGCGCGCGGATTGCGGTCATTACGATACTGGTTCTCCGCATGCCGCCAGTTTTGCCCAGTCCAAGGGTTTTTCAGCTCGCAGGTCGCCACCGGCAAGCCGTTGACTGCGAACAACATGTCCAGCGTACTGTGGTCGCCCGGATGGCAAGGCACCTGCCGCGTCACCGTCAGCCGGTTTTGTTGATAGTGTGCCAGCACCTCGGTATTCAAGCCGTGCGCCGGTTTGAAATAGGCCAGCCGAAAGGTCTTGCCGTAAAACTTAAAGCCGTGTCGCAATACATGCAGCGAGCCTTTAATCGCCAGTTCCTTAACCAGCTCTTTGATTAACAGGGCTGGCAGATTAGCGCCATGTTGCTCGCTCATGCTGTCCCAAAGTGGCTTTTGGGTGGCGGCGATAAAATCGAGAATTTGCGCCGGGAATAACGCCAGCGCCTTATCCCAGTCCTTTACCGAACCCGCTTGCCAGCCTTTCGCTAGTAACATTTGCTCGACGTAGCTTTCGAAGGCTTTTTCGGTGGTTTGCGCCATTCAGGTGTCCTTGTTGTTTCTTAACTTAATTCCAGGCTTAGTTAAGGAAAAGTCGTTTTACTTAACTAATTGCCAATTTTTCCTGGTTGGTTACGGTGGCTTAATATCCGCTACGAAACGTGCCAGTCAAATAGCCGTCAAAAAGAACTCTATAAACTGTACTTATAAATCAGTTGGTTAGCATTGGTTGTTTGCTAAAATGTCTGTTTTAGTCAAATAACCATCAAATAAGAGCTAAGCCCAAAACGGCAGGTACTTGGCATGCCGCTTTCCTTGTTCTGGATCGAAAGGTTTAATCAATTCAGACAGCAGCGTTTCCTTGATGACTCGGGAAACCATCGCGCTGTTCTCAGGCTCAATGCCAAAACGCTCGCGAAGGCTGGCATTGGTCATTGGATCGCGTTGCACATAACGCAGGCAAGCATGTAAATAACAGGCGCGGATACGATCCTGACTATCCATGTGTTTGTATGCTTTGTGGGCAAATAGTACAACTCGCGTTGATTCTTCAGCCGTTTCGAAACTGGGAGCTGGCAATTGGTAAAGTTCGGTTTCGAACACCACTTTATCAACCCCGCTGCCGCGTTCCTCGCAAATACCGAACAATCGCATCAACGACGCCAAAGCCTCGTTCCGGGAGCGCGGCGGGCTATCCAAAAAACGTTCGGTTCTGACCAGCGGCAAACCGGGATTAGTAATTTCCATCCGATCGGAAAAAATTTCCACCATCGGCCCGGCTCCAGTAATCGAAAAATCCTGGTGGATTAAAGCATTGGCTACCAGTTCGCGTACCGCCAAACTTGGGTACATTGGCACGTCCCGTCGCAGCGCCTTGCCGATGACTTCATTATTCGGCAATAGCGCATTGACGTAATCGATCAAACCTTCGAATCCAGACGCATAGCCTTTGCGGCCTTCCTGCTCGCGTTGCTTGGGGCTATGCCGACCTTTGCCTTGGTAAGCAATCACCCGCATCGCCTTGCGCGACAAACCGCGAAATCGGTGTAAATCCTTGGCAAACAAGATTGCGCCCAAATTGGTAATGTCCCAGCCGCCTGCGACATTCCGCGCCAACAAAGCCACATCTTCAAGACGAGACAGTATGCCGGCTTGATCGGTAGGCAACGGTTGGTTTAACAAATCGAAGTAAGCAGGATAATCCAATAATGCCAACGCATCGGCCGCAGCCAAGTTTTCGGTGGCCTTCAACGCTTCGAAAGGCGTTTGGTCGAACACCCGCCATAACGAGCGTTCCAATTCGGGATAATCTTTCAACGGCTTTTTATAAGAACCCACCCGGATCAATTCCTTGCCGGAAAACTGAGTCGGCTTGCCGTTGGCGCGTGGAATTTCCAAAACTACAACCGCTTTGCCGTCAATGTCTACCGGCAAGAAGCGGAAATGCAAACGTGGGCTCAGCAAACGCAGCAACCAGCTTTCCAGCTCCTCACCGCCCTTGCGGGCTTTGCTTGGCGCAAAATCCGTACCGAGAATGGCGTGATCGTCATCGGCGATACCCCACAATAAATACGCATTGGCTTTGCCTTCCAGTGCCGCCGCATTGGACAACGCGGAAAGATATTCGCCTATCTCGTCGGGGTCGCTATTGTTGGCCTTGAATTCCAGCCAAGTCGTTTCATCCGGCAATTTACGCAATTCCTCGACCAGGCCGCGCAAATAGTGTTGATCCCGATCCAAAGTCATGCCGTTTCCTGTTTCGCTGAATAGGCTCGCACATCGATTTTGCCGGTCACGGTGGCGGTGATCAATGCGCTACGGTATTCCTGCAAGCGGGCGATTGCGGTTTCGACTTTTTCGACCAGCCGGTCGATTTTAGTGGTTTCGCGGTCAAGGTACATTGAGATGGCTGTTTGCTCGTCAGGCAACGGGATTGCAAGCATCAAATTATTGAGTGTATTGGTGGTCAATTGATTGATTGTGCTTGTCTTGAACAATCCTGACTGCGCTTTGAATATTTCTGAATTGAAAAAATAATAGAGGTAACGTCCCATTTTAGAACGAACAATAGACATAAATGCACCAAAAGTATGTCCAACATGCAGATGGGTTAAATAGGCACATTTCCCGACTAGATGCTCACTACCGTTCCGTGAGCAAATCAGAATATCCCCGTTCTTAACAAACTCTTTAGTTTTAATTTCCTTCAAGACATAAACATTGTCATGAAAGCTGAGTTTTCCGTTTTGAATGTTTGAAGCTCTAAGAACTAAAGTGCCTTCATTCTCATCGACGATATCTTCCGGTGAATAAGTAATTCCAATCATTACATTGGCTACGTATTTAACTTTTTTTACAGCCCAAATTTCCGGCACATTGCCTAACCATTCTGTGCCAGAATCTTTGAACTGTGTATGCGGTTCAAGGCCGAATTCCCGCGCGGCGTCGGCGGGCAGGCCGCGGGTGACGGTGCGGGAAATCAGCGCGCTGCGTTTTTCCTTGAGCAATTCCACCAGCTTGCGCTTTTTTGCCACCAGCGTATCAATTCGCCCGGTTTCCCGGTCCAGAAAATCGGCGATGGTGGTTTGTTCGGTTCTTGGAGGAACTGGTATCAAACCGTCTGCCAAATAACTCATTTCGATGGACTCTACCGTGGTGCCGGACTTGCACCACTGTTCCAACAACAGCTTTTGGTTACCCTCGATAAACCACCTTAGGTATTCTGCATCAAGACGCGCGCCCAATTTGAAGGCTCTCATATCCTGATTCAAAGTAACCGGTACGTCGTTTATGGCTACCGGTAACGAATGCCGGAGAATGCCGGAACGTACCACGATCAATACATGGCCGGGAGCAAGAATGCCGCTAGCGCATTGACTAGCTCCTTCTGAGGTTAGGTGATCTTGAGTATCCGTAATTCGGCCAATTTTCATATCCTTCGGTGAAACCCAAGGAATATTGCCGTCATCCCAGAATTGGTTTTCGGTTGTTAAAGGGGTGGAGCCTCCTTTCATAGATGCCAAATATCGCGCCTTTTTTACCTCCCAATCCACGGGCACCTCACCCAACCATGCTACGCCGCTGTCCTTGTATTGCGGATAAGCCGGGTATTTCATCGGCTTGCCTCCCGCAAGCCAACGTAGGATGGGCTAAATGCCAATGAAGCCCATCGTAAACGCCGGTTGATGGGCTTAACAGCCCATCCTACATGCAGCGTACCTCTTGGCGAGCGAACCCGGTAACCAATGGCCAGTATCATCGGCAGGCTGAATAGTTTGGTTTTGTAGTTCTTGCCGTCGGCGGCAGTTGTCAAGGATTCCTTGACAACTGAAGCTTCGACCAACTCGCCGTCTTTAAGAATGGCCTTGAGGTTGATTTTGGCTTGCCCATCGTCGGTTTGGTAAAGAATGACTTCGCCCTGTCCTTGGATTGGTTGCATATCCGTCACGCCGTCACCTCTCTTAGCAAATCAATAATCTCGCCTTCCAGCGCCTTGATTTCGGCTTCGATGGTTTCCAGCTCGCGCGGTGGCTCGTAGCGGTAGAAATGCCGATTCAGCGGGATTTCATAACCAATTTTGGTTTTGCTGTGGTCAATCCAGGCATCGGGAACATGCGGCAGCACTTCGCGCTTAAAATATTCGTCGATGCTTTCCTTGAGCGGGACGGTTTCGGTGTCGCGCAAGTCGGCATCCGGCTCCGGGTTACCTTGCTTGTCGGTGCAGATATTTGCCGTCGCTCCCGGCATCCTGCCTCCCGCGACACTGGCACTTCCCTGTGCGGCGTCGTCACGCTCGCTCAGTGCAGCCAACACGGCTTTGAGTTCCGGGGCAGACAGGCGCACGTCATGGGCGCGGTCGATGTCGCGCAGTGTCAGCAAAAATTGTTTGCGGTCTAAAAATAGGGTGTCGCCATGCTGTGCGGCAAAGGCGGCCAGTAGATCGCGGATTTGTTGTTGGCGGGCGCGACCGGCTTCGATTTCCTGCTGGCGGACGGTTTCGTTCTTTTTACTGCTACTGGCGAGGTTAATGAATGCGGTTTGCTGTTCCAGGCGGGCGATGCGCTCGGCGCTGGCTTGAAAATTGAGCCTAAGTGGGCGCTCGACGGTAATCTTGTGATAACCAAAGTCTTCGTTGTCGAACACTTTGCTAACTACAAGCTCTTTGTCTTTGCCATCGACGACAAAACGGCGCGTTTCTCCATTGGTGAAATTGGCATAAATGCGGGTAATTTCGCCGATATGGTCTGGGTCTTTGGCTTTGTCGCTGGGGTCGCCAATGCGGCGGCGTTTGTTGCCCAGGGATTTTTCCATCGGCACCCAGAAATTGCGGGCGTCGATCAATTGCACTTTGCCTTTGCGCCGCAGCTCCTTGCGGTTGCTGATGATCCAGATGTACGTGGAAATGCCGGTGTTGTAGAACAGCTGCTCCGGCAAGGCGACGATGGCTTCCAGCCAGTCGTTTTCGATAATCCAGCGACGGATTTCGCTTTCGCCGCTCCCCGCATCGCCGGTAAATAAAGGCGAACCATTAAACACAATGCCGATGCGGCTGCCACCCGCCGCGACTGGGCGCATTTTGGCAATCATGTGTTGCAGAAACAGGAATGCACCATCGTTGATGCGCGGCGTACCGGCTCCAAAGCGACCGGCAAAGCCCAAGGTATCGGCTTCTTGCTGGATGGTTTTCTGTTGCTGTTTCCATTCCACACCAAACGGCGGGTTGGCCAGCATGTAATCAAACGTCCATTTGTTGCCGTCGCTGTCGCGATCAAAGCCATCACGGGTGAAGGTGTCGCCGAGGATTATGTTGTCGGCGTCTTCGCCTTTGATCAGCATGTCCGACTTACAGACCGCCCAAGCCTCGTCGTTAAAATCCTGGCCGAATAGTTTTGGCTGCGCATCTGCATTGAGCTTGCGGATGTATTCCTCGGCTACCGATAGCATGCCGCCGGTGCCGCACGCCGGGTCGTAAATGGTTTTAACCACATGACTTTGCGCCAAGTCATGTTCAGGGTCCAACAATAAGTTAACCATCAATTTGATGACTTCACGCGGGGTGAAATGCTCTCCGGCTTCTTCGTTCGATTGCTCGGCACCGATACGGATGAGTTCTTCGAAGACATAACCCATCTGGACGTTATCGACCCGTTGCGGCGACAGGTCGATGGCGGCAAAGGCTTTGATAACTTCGAACAGGATGTTCTTTTCCGCCATGTGGGCGATTTGCTCGCTGAATTTGAACTTCTCCATGATGGCGCGCACATTCGGCGAAAAACCGTTGATGTAGCTATTTAGATTGGGCGCCAGATTGTTCGGATCGTTGAGCAGGGAATGATCGGCGTCTTTATCGAACTGCATCCGCGATAGGTTGTAGAAGCGGTGGCCGGTTAGCGATTGCAATCTAGCCTGGATGACGCGCTCGGGCTTGCCTTGTAGCTTTTGGGATTCGACAAATACGACATCCTTGCTGGGCGCCAGCAGGCAATCGAAGCGCCGCAATACAGTCAGCGGCAGAATCACTTTGCGGTATTCGTTGCGCTTGTAAGGGCCGCGCAGCAGGTTGCAAATGCTCCAAATAAAATTGGCCAGTTGGCTATGGGTTTCGCCGTTCATTTTTGTTAATCCGTGATCGATTGGCGGATGCCGTTGGCCTGGAAACCGATTCGACAATCCTTGCGTTTTCCGCCGCAAGCGCTTACGCAGGCTGAAGCCGGCAAAATAGGCTATTGAACGGGTATTGGCAAATCAAATGGTGCCGGCAATAGGAATCGAACCTACGACCTTCGCGTTACGAGTGCGCTGCTCTACCTGCTGAGCTATGCCGGCTTGTGGATGTTTGGGGCTGAGTCCCTCTGGAGGAGGAATGTCGTTGGAGGTTTTGATTGCCCCGCACTGCCGGACAATTTTAATCAAAATAGCGTCTATCCCGCAACGTAATGCACACTGAGTTGGCTGCTCGGGCTTGGCGCCGCTAAATTTTAGCGTGTTCAGCAAAGTCCCGAAGTCGCTGAACCGGTTGATTTCGTTCGCGGTTGGTCAGTCACGCCATGAGCGGAGGCAAACAGATGCTCTTAGACTTGTTGTTGTCGCAGGATTTAGTTGGAGTTTGCTTTCAGCGGCTGAGTAACTGACTGCATCGAAAAAAATCTCCAGCCTTTGGTCGCGGGTCGTCGCGTAGGGGAGGCACGAATTCGCGAGGCCTGGAAAGGCTGGAGGGAGAGCGTATTAGTTTCCGCCTTTGAAGGTGATTTCTAGCGCATGCAGCGCATTCGCGCAATTTTCACTGCTTTGATTGCTCGGGCTATCGTGGCAGGCTTGGTTTTGGGCTTTGGCTTCCTGGATATTAGCCACGTACCAAGCTACCGATTTTGCGTCTTTGCCCGACTCATTGGCAACGGTCACGTTCAGAGCAGCGGTTGACCCCAGCAGAACCACTGCGGCGGTTATCAGCATCACGTGTGTTTTTTTCATAAAGACTCCTTGGCTGTGTAGATTATCGGGAATGATTCCGCTCATGCGGACCTGCATGAGGTGGCGATAATCTAGCAAAGACGCCTAACGTTTAAAATGTGGCCTATTGCCGCGCGACAATATGTCTCTACCCTGCGTGATATCACGCACTTATGGAAAAATCGTGGGCTCTTTGACTTGGTTTTCGCGTTAGTTTTGGCGCGAAGGGGGTGAAGCGCAATAAGCTTGGTTATTGCGCTTTGCGCTGGGGCTTATTTGATTTTCAACAGCTCTTTGCCGTCGCTGGAGAAGTGGCAAATACCGGCAGCGAAGTAGGTGCACTCTTCGGATTGGTCGAGTTTGGCACCGTTGGGGGTAAGATGAACTTTGACGGTGCAGGAACGCGCTTCGCCTTCGATGTGCTTTTTCAACACCAATTCATTCTCGCCGGCCGCTTTGGCATCACCTGTAATCTGCGCCGAACAGGCGTGTTTGCCCACTTCATCCGGATTCGGTTCGAAATCCACATCGGCGGTCACGCTGTATTCGTTGCCCAGTTTGGTGATTTTCAAATGTTGAACATGATTGCCGTCGCGCAAGATGTAATGGTCGGTAGCAGCAAACGCAGAGCCCGACGCCAGTAGAGCGGCGGTCAAAATCAAACCTTTTTTCATGGTGTAACCTCATCTCTTTTTAAAATTATTCAAGCTGTGGCGCAATCGGACCGGTTCATGGGTCAGCAAACCGGCGCAACGCTTGAGCGGAAAGCCCTGGCGATTGTACCGCACGGTTTGGCATAACCAAAAGCTGGAAAACCCAGGCTGCGGCAGCCGATGCAGGAAACGCCGTCTGGCCGCGGGCGGGCATTCCATGAAACCCCCGGCGTTTTGTGCCATAATCCGCCCTCATTTTTTCCGGCCGATTTTCCCCATGTCCAAGCGAAAAATCTTAGTTACCAGCGCCCTGCCTTACGCTAACGGCCCGATCCATCTCGGCCATCTTGTGGAGTACATACAGACCGATATTTGGGTGCGCTTTCAAAAACAACGCGGCCACGACTGCTTTTATGTCTGTGCCGACGACACCCATGGCACGCCGATAATGCTTCGCGCCGACAAGGAAGGCATCACTCCGGAACAGCTGATCGCCGACGTCGAAAAACAACACCGCGCGGATTTCGCCGAATTCGGCGTCGCATTCGACCATTACCACAGCACTCATTCGCCGGAAAACCGGGAGTTTTCGGCCTTGATTTACCAGCGTCTGCGCGCCGGCGGCCATATTAGCCAACGCAGTATCACCCAGGCCTATGACCCGGTAAAAAACATGTTTCTGCCGGACCGTTTCATCAAGGGCGAATGCCCTAAATGCGGCGCGCCGGATCAATATGGCGACAGTTGCGAAGCCTGCGGCGCTACGTATTCGCCGACCGAGCTGAAAAACGCCGTTTCCGCCATTTCCGGCGAACGGCCGATCGAAAAAGAATCGGAACATTACTTCTTCGAATTGGGCCATTTCGAGCAAATGTTGCGGGAATGGACCACCGCCGGCCACTTACAGCCGGAAGTCGCCAACAAAATGGCGGAATGGCTGGAAAACGGCTTGCAACAATGGGATATTTCCCGCGACGCTCCGTATTTTGGGTTCGAGATACCCGATGCGCCCGGCAAATATTTTTACGTCTGGCTGGACGCGCCGATCGGTTACATGGCCAGCTTCAAGCATTTGTGCGACCGGCAGGGCTTGAACTTCGACAGCTTTTGGCAAAAGGACAGCGACGCCGAGCTTTACCATTTCATCGGCAAGGACATCATTTATTTTCATGCCTTGTTCTGGCCGGCGATGCTGACCGGCGCCGATTTCCGCACTCCGAGCGCTATCTTCGCCCACGGCTTCCTGACGGTTAACGGCGAAAAAATGTCGAAATCGCGCGGCACCTTCATCAAAGCTCGCACCTATTTGGACCATTTGAATCCTGAATATTTGCGTTATTACTTCGCCGCCAAACTCGGTGCCGGCGTCGACGACATCGATTTGAACTTCGACGATTTCTGTCTGCGCGTCAATTCCGACGTGGTCGGCAAGGTGGTCAATATCGCCAGCCGCTGCGCCGGTTTTATCCACAAGCGTTTCGATGGCGTGCTGTCCGACACCTGCGCCGAACCGGCTTTGTTCCAGCAATTCGTCGATGCCAACTCTGCGATTGCCGAGCTTTACGAGCGGCGCGAATTCGGTAAGGCGATGCGGGAAATCATGGCGCTGGCCGACAAAGCCAATCAGTACATAGACGAGAAGAAGCCTTGGGTGATCGCCAAGGAAGAAGGCAAAGACGCCGAGTTGCATGCCGCCTGCAGCATGGGCATCAACCTGTTCCGGATGTTGGTGGTTTATCTGCGGCCGGTGATTCCAACCTTGGCCGCCAACGCCGAGGGCTTTTTGAATATTCCGCCACAGGCCTGGCCGAACAAGGTCGAACCGTTGCTCGGCCACAAAATCAACGCCTTTACGCCGTTGATGACCCGGGTCGAGCCGGACAAAATCGCCGCCATTGTCGAGGCGTCCAAGGAAAACCTGGAAAAAACGCCACCGGCCAAAGCCAAGCCGGCAAAAGCCGAATCTTCCGCGCCGGCCGCCGGCATCGAGCCTATCGCCAGTCCGATTGAGATCGACGACTTCGCCAAAATCGATTTGCGCGTCGCTCGAATCGTCAAAGCCGAGTCGGTCGAAGGTGCTGAAAAACTGCTGCAACTGACCGTCGATTTGGGCAACGAAACCCGCAATATCTTCGCCGGCATCAAATCGGCTTACACGCCGGAACAACTGGAAGGCAAGCTCACCGTGGTTGTGGCCAACCTGGCGCCGCGCAAAATGCGTTTCGGCACCTCGGAAGGCATGGTGCTGGCGGCTGGTCCGGGCGGCAAGGATATCTTCGTGCTATCGCCGGATCAAGGCGCGCAACCGGGCATGCGGATTAAATAAAACCAAGCGCATGACGGCAATCGAAACCACGCTAGCCGACCGCATCGACGCCGTTCTGCCGCAAACCCAATGCGGCAAATGCGGCTACCCCGGTTGCCGGCCGTATGCGGAAGCCATCGGTAACGGCGAAGCCGATATCAATCAATGTCCGCCCGGCGGGGCCAAGGGCATCCAGCTGCTCGCCGACTTGCTTGGGGTTGACGTCAAGCCGTTGAATCCGGCATTTGGCATGGAACGCCCGCGGTTGGTAGCAGTGATTAACGAAGCCGAATGTATCGGCTGTACCAAATGCCTGCCGCCGTGTCCGACCGATGCCATCCTCGGCGCTAACAAGCATATGCACACCGTCATCACCGATTTATGTACCGGCTGCGAATTGTGCGTTGCTCCGTGTCCGATGAATTGCATCGCCATGGTTCCGGCTGCAAATCCCGAGTGGACGGCAGCAGATGCGGAACGTGCCCGCCTGCGCTATCAAGCCCACAACCGGCGTGTAGCCAGGCTGGAAGCAGAAAAAGCCGAACGTCAACTTCGGCAAAAACAGATGCTGGCAAAATTGAGATCGGCAAAAAATTCTGCGTAAGCGCAAGCGGTCCATGACTTTGCCGGCTTTTGCCCGTATAATTGCCGGCTGTAAACAAGGTCCCATAGCCGCTGCTAGATCGGGACTGGCCCGCCGGAAACGACAGTCAGCCGGTTTAGGGTTATAGAGAACGTTCAAGACCGTTTGCCAAAGTGACTGTAACGTTAGACCGCAAATCACATTGCGCCCGTAGCTCAGCTGGATAGAGCGCAGCCCTCCGGAGGCTGAGGCCAGAGGTTCGAATCCTCTCGGGCGCGCCATTTTATCAGTCTAACCCACTGATATTCCTGATTTTTCAGTAGCTTGCTAGGCAACTAGGTGTCACAAAAGGTGACACAAGGTCGGCATCTGGCTATGCTTGTTCGCATGAAATACCTTCATCAAAAGCACCCCAACGGCGTCTATTATTTCCGTAAGCGTGTCCCTGGTGACTTAGTCGAGAGGGTTGGTAAACGCTTGTGGATGCAGAGCCTAAAGACGAGCGACTTAATAAAGGCGCAGCTTGCCGCTAAACGCTTGGACCGCGATCTCGAAGCAACGTGGGCTAAACTCCGCCTGCCTCCAGAAAGCCCCATCGTTGAGGCTCAGCGCATCTTTGATGCCTTAACAACACCCGAAGAAAACGCCGGTTTGGCTTTCGATTACATCGATCACCTAGCTGAAAAGCAGCCGCTTGCTTTAGTGGCTGAGTACGAAGGCTCCGCCCGAATGTTAGATGCTCCCACGGCTAACTTGACCCACACTGAGAAGAAAGTACTCGACCTTATAGCTGGTAGGCCGATCACTCTAACGGATGCCGTAACGTATTACATCGAAGTCAGCGGTAAGCGTGACGACCGGAAGTTTACGCAGTCGGTGCAGCAGGCCTTAACGTTCTTCGTTGATTACCTCGGTGATAGGCCGCTCGACCAATATAAGCGCCGTGAGATTGAGGAGCGATTGGTTAGCGGTGTTCAATCAGAGGGGCTGAAGACGGCGACTGTATCCCGGCGCCTATCCTCCATAAAGTCAGCGGTAAATAAGGCGATCCTCAATTTCGAGTACTCATTTAAAAATCCATTCGAAAAGCACACCATCCCAGGTCTCAGAGATGATGAAGATTCCCGTACCAGCCTCACCCCAGAACAGCAGGCCGCCTTACTCGCCTTGCTTGGCAAGTCGGAAAACAGCGATACATTGAATGGTCTCCGCATCCTGTTCGATACGGGGATGCGTGTTTCCGAGTGCGTGGGCTTGCGGGTTGAGGATATACACCTAGAAGCCGATATTCCCTACATTAAATTACATCGTAACCCTTTGCGAAGGCTGAAGACCAAACAAAGCCAACGCTTAATTCCCTTGATTGGTTACGCCTTGGTAGGCATTAAACGTCAGCTTGAACTTAGTCAAGGCGGCGAGTGGCTGTTTCCCAAGTATGTCGATCTGAAGCGCGAAGAGGTTAAAAACGATGGTGCCTCCAATGCCATGAATGGGCGCTTGAAGTCACTCGGGTTTACTTGTCATTGCTTGCGGCATAACTTAAAGGATCGTCTTCGTCTTGCGGACGTTTCAATGGATCACATACGCGAGCTTCAGGGCTGGAGCCGGGGGGATCAGGCCAGCCGGTACGGTGAAATGACGCTCCTCGGGGTGCTACAAGACAAGCTAAAGAGGATCGAAATTTTAAGCTGATTCCTGGGGTTGGGGGTGTTCGCTTGATAGTTCCCACAAATGGGATAAGTCATTGAAAAACAAGGATAATAATTGACGAATCCGCCTTAAATCGCTTAGTCTGTTATCTCACTTTAACAACTAGCCGGGGGACCTATGAGGTGGTATTTTTCTATAGAAGTTGAGCCAAGATCGTTAATCATTGGCCGCCATGATTTTTACCTTGTTGTGCACACGGAAGGTGTCAGCCTGCCCTTTCAAATAGAACGGGGGCGGCCCGGTGAGGTCAGCTTCCATTGGTGCAGGTATACGCTTCATTACTGCAACAACGCGGTTTTCAACGCTAGACAAAGGGCGCCGGAAAGCGGCGCATAGTCTGTAACCTTCAGGGCTGTTCGCTGTCGTTCGTTCAGGTTCAGCCCTGCCTTGGGTAGTCTACCGGCCTCCTCGGGCTTCCTGATGTATTCTCAACTACGCCTGACTATGGGACCCGCTGCGTGTGGTGTCGACGGTCCCCGCATGGGGGGCTTTGCGGTTTCGTCGGTATTCAGAAGACCACACGGAAATTTGCAGTAAAAAGCATTGGGTATTAGGGGCGTTGGTTGGCTATACTTTCTAACGTATTAGATGGGGTGGCATATGTTGGAAAAGGAAGATATAGAAGGTTTAAGACGGGCACGGGCGCAGTTAAGCGACTCTCTTTACCATGCTACAGCACAGCGATTGACGACCTTTCGCCATGTTTCTTGGGGTGTCCTCGCTGGGGTGTTCCTTACTGCTGCGGTGATGGATGCGCCAGAGAAGATGGTGCCGCGTTTGATCGGTGGCTTTGCCTTGTTCCTGTTTGTAGCTTATAAGCTTTATGCACGTTCGGAATATAAAAGCAATTGGCTACAGGCTGAGCGGCTTTGCCCGCATAAGGTGCTTTATCCTGAGTCTTACGTGGAATTGCCCCCGGCGTCGCGCCCAAGCTTATCAACAGTTACTGAAAAGCCAGAGAGTGGCCCACGCTCCAAAAATGGGGGCTGTCTATTTGAAATTGTTGTTGGCCTGATATTGCTGTACGGGGTTTATCTGGCGATTTATTCATTCGCACACCACAAATAAAACCCACAGATACCTGAAGGCAGGTAAACTGCGGGATTGGGGCTATTCTGTTAAGTGTGTTCGGCTATGCAATTTGCACCTCTAATGGATTGCACACCTGGATACCCGTAAGGAATTGAGCCTTCCAGGTGTGTTTCATTAGCTAACTACCTTCAATCATTCAGAAGTCATCATTGTAATCGCTGATAGTATCGTCTTCGGTATCGTCTTCGGTATTGTCTTCCTCCTCGTCACGCTCGGGGAACTCCCATACCTCCAAGATGTACTTAACGACTGGGTCACTGTATAGCTCTATGCCCCGAGCGAATACCGCGGGACTCTCGTGAGGTTTTTCACCGAAAAGCTTATGGAGTTTATCAGCGACTTTTTGTGCTTCGACTTCCAGCCAATCAGGCGAGCGCTCAGTGTTTACAGGTTTTCCCTCAAGTAGCTTGTTGGCTTCGTGGTGCGTCTCCGGTATCGGCTCACCGGGGAACATTTCCTTAAATCGTCTTAGTGTGCTCCGCATGTAGCCTACTGTTCGATCACTCACCCCGGTGTTGGCGCTAACCTCTTCCTTTGATAGCTTCGGCATGGTTACTGTTAGTCTCCAAGCGGCGCTTGTTCGGTCCTTGGCTGTCATGTCTAACTTGTTCCGTGTGTTAGTCCGTAGCGCGATCAATAGTGCTTCCTCTACTGACCCTGTGTGGACTGTAACCGGGATTTTAGTAGTAACCCCGGCGGCGCAGTAGGCTTGTAGCCTGTGGTGTCCATCAATACAAACATAGCCGCGACCGTCCCACATGACCGCAATCTTGGTTAGACGTTTGTTAGGCGCGCCCATTGTAAGCACTTGTTTAAGCTGAGCGATATGTGACCGGCTCGAATAATTTAAAGCTATTCGGTACTGAAACACGTCTTCACGGGTTTCGATGCTGTCCAAAGGTAACGATGTAGGTGCTTTCTCGGGACGGGACTTCCCGTTTTGAATGTCTGCCTTAAGCTTGGCGATTGCGGCTTGATGTGTGTTCATCTGCTTCAGTGGCTTCAATTGGTCCAACTATCGGGCTTGGTTGCCGGCCTTGTGCTGCTCCAGTATCAAGGTAAGGCACTGATTGTTGTTCAGGTGTACCCGGTGGGTCCTTTCGTATTCCCGCTGGAAGTCCTTCAGGTAATCGAAGGCGGCAAGCGGTAGCGCAAAGGCTCGATAAATTTTAGGTTGCTGGCTCATTCTGCATTTCCATGTAACATATTGAAAAAAAGGTATTCTACTGCTAGAGGAGCCGTTTCAAGTCTTTGTTTCTGTGGTTGCTGCCTTCATCATTCGTTGCAGCGTGGATAGCGAAATATCCAGCGCCTTGGCTGTGTTTCTCCAGGATGAACCGGACGCGAGTAACTCCTTGGCTCTGGCTTTTAGTTCGGCATTATCCACCTTCACAGGGCGCCCCAGCTTAGCGCCGTCTGCTTTCTTCTGAGCCAGTTTCGCCTTGGTGCGCTCGCTGATAATTTGCCGCTCGAACTCAGAGATGGCGGCGAGCATGTTGAGTGTGAGGTTGGCTTGCGCGGAGTTATCCAGTGTACCCAAGCCGAGTACAACAAGGACCACGCCGCGATCAATCAAGGCCCTAACGGTCGCGATCACGTCCAGTATATCCCGTCCCAGGCGATCAAGCTTAGTGACTACCAGCGTATCCCCTGCGCTGAGCCTATCGTTTAACCGCTGGAATTGCTCCCGTTGCAGAGCTGGGACTTTGCCGCTCACGCCTTGTTCCGTAAAGACGCGATCCGGTTCTACCGTGTAGCCGGCTCCGGCGATCTGGGTTAATTGTTGCTCGGTGGTCTGGTCCTTAGTTGATACCCTGAGATAAGCAAAGGTCGGCATAGTGGGTGCTCCCGTTATGTACTGAAAACGGGGTGGATTATCTCGGTACGGTGTATCTGTGTCAATACCCCATTAATGAACACGGTTTGAGTGTACCGATCCACGTAGTCAAAAACGAACGTTAAAGAATACGCTTGGTGCGGCTTGCTGCTGGTGAAGGTATCTCCATCGGGCGCGCTTGGCGCTTTATCTCGATTTGGTGTGCCGTTATCGAGCCTTTCGATCTTGGGTGGGACCGCGGGCGGGGCTATGGGGGGCTTTCTGCGATCCTCGATATTCAGAAGACCGCGCGGAAATTTACGATACTTTCGGCTGTTGCCTCTTTAGTTTAAAGGTAACACAACGGTATACACATAGCGCGTTGACTTACTGGCTGGTATGTTTAAAATACCTTTATCTTTCAATCGCCTAGCTTGAATAGAAATCATTATGTCGTGCTTCTCGGGCGCGCCATTTTGACATCTTCCCCCCAAACCGCATTTTTGGCTCTGTGCCCTGGATGTGCCTTAACTGTGCCACACATTTAAAGTCCATTACGCGCATTGACGCTAAACGACCTTCGCCCTCAAATCGGTAGAAATTTAAAATTTTGAATATTCAGCCCGATAAGACATGAGGCATCAATTCGAAAATTCATCTCGAATAAACTAGATATTCCCCAAGCTGAGGATACCCACCAAAATCCCATTTTCTAATGAAACCGCATCAATCAGATCAATCCGTTCGACTTTGGCAATAACTGCTGCTGGGGTGATGTGGCAACAGCTATCGTGCATTCATTGTTTCGATCTAGACAGTATTTAAGCATTACATGTATTTTGATCAATGAAGGTTTTTTACTGAGAGACACAGCTATATGAAGCTTTTAGTAGAAATGGATATTCTCGACTCGATTTTCGGCTGTCGTAAGCGCGACGATAAGGCTGTGGCGGTTTTGGAACGAAATGTGCTGTGTTCAATGGGATTTTCGAATATGTATCGAAGCACAGTGGCCGCGCGAAGCGGCGGATTTGTTTCACAATTCTTATCCGAATCAAATATTTTGGGCTTTGCGGATTCCAGCGTAAACAATAAGCAAAACTACTAATCGTGTCGCGATCGCGCTCCGCATAGATCAGACATTTGCCACAGTCACAAGGGTCAATATGGACAGAGTTTTCAAACGAGAATATGCAGGGTTTCATCACTTAGAACCTTCGGGGCCAGTATTGGCTTTCGACGACCTGCAAACCCGTTCCTTATCCAACTCAATGCAGGCTACCGCATTGGTATTCGAAGATCCCGCCTCACGTCGCTTGTTAGAACAGATTGAACGAATTGCGCCCAGTGACGCTACCGTCTTGATTATTGGCGAGACCGGTACCGGTAAGGAATTGATAGCACGGCACATTCACGCATTGAGCAAGCGTAGCCAGCAAAAATTTGGGGCTTTGAATTGTGCCGCCTTGAGCGAAAGTCTGATCGAAAGCGAATTGTTTGGGCACGAAAAGGGGGCGTTTACTGGTGCAGTCAGCAGCAAAGACGGTTGGTTTGAGATTGCCGATAAAGGCAGTCTGTTCCTAGATGAGGTGGGCGACTTGCCATTAGGTTTACAGGCCAAATTGCTGAGAGTCTTGCAGGAGCGCGAAGTGGTCCGAATCGGTTCCCGACAAGTACGGCAGGTTGATGTGCGAATCATAGCCGCAACCAACGTCAACTTGGAAGATGCTGTCGCGGCCCAGCATTTTAGGGCGGATTTATATTACCGGTTCAATGTTGCTACTTTGCATTTGGCACCGCTACGGGAACGTCCTGGAGATATTTTGCCGTTGGCCCGCCATTTTCTCAAAGTGTATGGAGAGCGTCTGGGGCACGATGAAATAAAGCTACTACCAGGCACTGAACTGACACTGCTGAACTATGATTGGCCGGGTAATATCCGAGAATTGGAGAATGCAATACATAGGGCACTGTTAGTTTGCCCTGGCAATCGATTGCGCCCGGAAGATTTTAAGTTATCGGGCGTCAGATCAATTGAGAGTTTGCCAGCGGTATCAACAAGTTCATTAGAAGTAGCTTTGCAGCGCTTGTGCGAACGTGCGCCACCGAAGTTATATGAGATTATCGAGGAATCGATCATCCGTATTGCATTTGAGTTTTGCGAGCGCAACCAAGTTCAGACCGCCAAATTACTAGATATCAGCAGGAATGTATTGCGGCATAAACTGGAGAATTACGGCATGCTGCAAAATCTTGCCAAACGTAGTTCTTTGGTAAAGTTGGATAGACGGTGAAGCAACTATTTATTGTCAACACTGATTAGGCTATACGCTAACAGTAGTCAAAGATTTATTGAAAAGTGATTTCCATAGGGGAGTACCACAGCAGTGTAAGAGAAACTCGACTACGAACAATTCAAAACAGAAGATTCGGCACAACTGGCGCGTTCGACTTTTTGGCTTTCGACATGTATTGGCCACCTAATCAAATGCATCATCATTGCGATTTACTCGAAACGGGCAATGACTTTTGCCGGTTCAAGCAACGGAAAAGGCTTGAGATATCCGATAACCTTCAGTTCTCGTACCAGATGAAGTCACACGCAATATCTTCCGATCACCCATCCCAGGTGGCGTATTTTGTTGTTCAAAGCGTCAAATTTGTTGCCGCCAAACCGCTTTCGCTGGACAAACACCGTATCGCAAGCTAGATTTGCCCGGTCTCTTAGCCGATCGCGTTTGCCGTTAGCAGCGAGAATCGAATTTACTAAATCATACTCCTATGCGCCATTTGCCAAGGATGCCCGTGCTTGACTCGCGATTTCCCCGCTTAAACGGTGGGTTGACATTGTTTTCACTCTCAAGTCTTTTTAGCTTCGAACAGCTGTTCTAAATGAACTCCACCGCCCCATCCTCCGCCGACCTGGATACCGGTCTGGCCGCGTTGTTGATGATGGCCGCCTTCCACGGCGTGGCCGCCGACGAAGCCGCCTTGCGCCACGAGTTCGGGCCGGCGTTGGTGCCGGATCGCGAAGGGCGCTGTCGCTTCGATAACCGAGCACTGCAGCTGGCCGCGCAACGCTTGGGCTTGACCGCCAAGCCGCGCCGGCAGGATCCGAAACGTTTGGCGTTAGCGCCGTTGCCGGCGATCGCGTTGGGCAAGGACGGCCGTTATTTCATCCTGGCCAAATACGATGCCGGGCCGCCCGCACCTGCCGGCCCCGACCAAGGCGGGCCGCCCACCCATGGCGGCTTGCCCAACCCCGCCGGCAAAGTCTTGATCCAGCGCCCCGGCGAGCCGCCGGCGGTGATGACCCTGGCCGAACTGCTGGCGAGTTGGACCGGCGAATTGTTGTTTTTCACATCCAAGGCCAGCTATGCCGGCGAGGCGGCCCAGTTCGACTTTACCTGGTTCATTCCCGCCTTGATCAAGTACCGCAAACTGTTCGGCGAAGTCTTGTTGATTTCGCTGGTGTTGCAGCTGATCGGCCTGGTCACGCCGTTGTTTTTTCAGGTGGTGATGGACAAGGTGCTGGTCAACCACGCGATGAAGACCTTGAATGTGATCGCGATCGGCCTGATCGGGGCGATGCTGTTCGAAGCCGCCTTGTCCGGTATCCGCACTTGGGTGTTCGCTCATACCAGCAGCAAGATCGACGTGGAGTTGGGCGCCCGCTTGTTCAAGCATTTGTTGGCCTTGCCCACCGCCTATT
>NZ_JBVVNO010000017.1:0-88046 GCF_056850255.1 Methylomonas sp. Uni0011 | reverse complement strand
TGGATCAGAATGGACACTCGCAAAGTTCAGCCTTATGCATACAGGGTCAAGGTTAACCAAGCCCTTAGAATACCGTTCGAACTTTAAAGTGAGTGCGGGCGATGGAGAGAACTATCTACAAGGCAGGCTTTAAAGCCTCAGGGTGGGCACGTCTTCTCCATCGCCCTCCCGATGATCAGTCGGGGATTCTGCTTCTTTTTTCGGTCAGAATCGAGATATAAGGGTGGGCAAATTTGCCCACCGTTTCGACCCGCGTGGGCACAAAAGGCCGTGCCCACCCTACCGGGCTTGCGACGCAAGCAGCAAAATGGCAATGACAAAGGGCCTTTCGAGTCGACTCTTCAATCTAGCGGCGAGTGTTGAGCATCCTTCGCCAGGATTTTTTCCATTCATCATAAACATGCAGTCCTAATAAATTTCAGCCTCCAATATCAAGCATTCAAATTGATTCGCCGCAAGAGTAGCATCGATCTCGTTTCAACAGGCATGGCCTTGCAACACCAAGTGGGTTTATCGGCCATATTCCGCCCAGAAAATCTCGCCTCTTTCGTATTCGGCATACGCAATCGCGACATTTAGCAAGATATGAATCTGATGCGAAATATTATCCAGATTTTCCGGCAGTTGTTTGATCAATTCCGCCACCATCTCGTTTGCTAACGCGGTGTCCCCGGCAGTTTTCGCCCAGTGGGCGCAGGCTCCAAGCGACAATTCGCCTATAGGAGAGCTACTTGGAGCGTACTTCGACGCGCGCTGTTTAGCTTCTTGAAACCACGCACTTGCCTGCGATGGCTGATGTATGGCCTGCGCGGTATACGCCAATTCGCACAAGGCCTTCGTACCAAATTGATTATCGGTCGAACGGGCCGTTTCTGCTAAAGCGTCCAACAAGGCTAATCGTTTGGCCTCGTCTAATAGCAATTTATCCGATTGTAAAAGTACGGCACTCAAATGGATCACCTGTCGCCGTTCGGAGGGCGTCATGCCGATATTCAATGAATCCGGCAGGTTCTGCAATTCATTGCCGACCAGCGATTGGACGAAGTTTTGTTCGTCCTCGTCTTCTCGATTCTCGGCAATCGTCGTCGCACGCTGCCAATTCTTCAGGCGAACGTTGAGCGGCTGCACCGGTGTTATGGCATCCAATAGTGGAGTATGGGCTTCGTTTTGGAACTTAGCCAAGGCAATTTCGGCTAAGACTCGTTGCCGTGACTGCTCCCGCACCGACTTCTGAGCAAACTGCTCCGGCGCTAACGTCCCCCGCGCGATTTCCAGCGCGTCGGTTTCGGCTCCCATTTGAGCGAGAAGTTTGACAATGCCTTCGTTGACGAAACTGTTTTGAGCGAATTGGACGCGGCCGCTCGGTAAATTGGTCACTAACTCATTGAACGCCTCCTTGGCATATCGGATCGCTTTTTCGTTCTGCTTAAGCCTTTGCAGAGCTTTCGCCAATTCCAGCAAACCATACGCCCGAATGTGACTGTGGTTGTCGCTAATAGCGATATGTCTGGCCGTAGTAAATTCAGTTTCAGCTTCATTGTCGCGGCCTAACTTGACCAGTATTTGGGCTTTTGCCAAAGTGTACGTCAACGGATATACGATGTCCTCTCGACTCGGTTTATTAGTCGCCAAATCATCCAACCGCTCTAGCGCAATTTGAGCGTCGCCTTGTTCAGCGCGCTGAACGGCTATTTTTAGGGCAAGCAGCCCATCTTCTCGTTCACCCCGTTGCCAAATGGGCTCCAGCCAACCTGTAGCTAGAATGCCGAGTTTCACATCGTTAATTAACCTGTCCGGATCGCAAAAGTCCGAATGGCATCCATAGCTTTTTGCCTCAGTTAACGCGCTAATAAAATCAGTTTTAGCTTTTTGGGGATTTCCGCAGAAAAATTCGATCTTTGCCAATTTGGCTTTGGTTATAAACGATTTTTTATTGAATTTCTCGTGTTCCTCAAATTTGGCCATGCTATTGGCCAATGCTTTCCCGGCTTGAATTTCATTGGCTTTACAAAACGCCACCGCAATATCTTCCAGATCTGGTGGAATATAGTGGTTAATTTTGGGAGTGGCGTTCACAGCCTTGCCGACTTCACCAGACCGCGCGTACAAAATGCTGGCTCGGATGGCTAATGTTGTTTCTTGCAGAAAATAAGGTTCGCCTTGCTCCAATTCGCTTAACGCTTTACGAGTTGAATTAGCGTCGCCTCGTTCAAGCCGGCCTTCGGCAAGAGCTAGCATGATTTTAGTAAAAAGTTCAGGTTGCTTTTCTTTGTTCGTTTGCAAGTCAGAAAGCGAGGCGGCAGTTGTATCCGAGGCTGGCGCTAAAACTTCCATCAATCGTGAAGCTTCCTGAATAGCACCTCGCCGCGCTTGCGCAATAGCGGAAGCTTCCAAAACCTTAAAGGCGTTCAGAATGCGCTTGGATTCGGCGGTTTGGTATAAATCGAGCGATTTTTCAGGACCGGAAGGAACGATGTCGGATAAAAACAATGGCAGAACCGCATCGATAGCTTTCAGATGGCGCTGTCCATGGGGGTACTCTATTCCAGCAGAAGCAGCTCCGTTGATAGCTTTCTCCACCGATTGTTGAGCATCCTGGCCCAGACCCAATTGCCATTCGGCCTGCGCTTTTAAACTTCTCGCCTTTACAAATTCAGTCGTCAACGATATCGGGTTTTCGGTAATCGCTAAACCATTGGTCGTGAGTTTGCGGGTCCATTCCGGATAGCCTCCTGCCAAAGCGCCAAGGCCGAACTCAATTAGATAAGTATCCCTATGGTTTTGCTCAAAAGACAAATTTTCGGCTATATGTTCGAACAGGCATTCCGTACTCGGCTCGGCACGGCATTTGGCATAACGGGTTTGCGGAGTCGCTGCGATTTCTTCAGAGCTTACGGCGGTGACGGGTTTAAATTTGAAGCGCTCGTCTTCCAAACCAAGTCGCATGGCTTGGTCTATCCATGGGCTATCCAATAGTTCTTGATTGAATGGCTTGGGTTCCCGCAGTCCTGGCAAACTCAGTTTATGGCGCAAAAAGACTTCGAAAAACGGCATATAATCCAGTTCGCTGTTGACCACGTCGTACGCGCGATTGTCGATAGTTACCTTGCCTTGATTGCCTGGACTGGTCCATTGAGCGACCGTAGAGTTCAGATCGAGCTCTATCCAAGATGGGAAAAACAGCCCGGCAGTAGCAAAGGTCTTGCGCACTGACTGGCTGTTTTCTATGGCATAGACGGTTCTAAACAATTGGGTTCTATCTGACAGCGAAGCATTGGCCCAATTCGAATAGCCTTGATAAAACTTCCTTAACTTACCGACACCAATACGTTTGTTGAACTCGTAATCGCTAGCGGAATAATCGGCCACATAAACCAGCCGCTCTGCCTCATCGAAATAACGATGAAAACCCACCGCAAAGCCATCAACGTAATACTCTTCGAATTGCTTTTTGCCGTTCGGCCAAAATGCGGTAATGACGCCGTGTTTTAGATAGCGTCCCGATATTTTGTCGTTTTTAACGGCCACGTATTCGGCGTGAGGTTGGCCGCTCGTTTTATAGCGGGACACGACGCTGATTTTATCGTCGTTACGGGAGGCTTCGTACTTGAAATGTGCGGATTGGCAAGAAAGGTGATTTGGCCTACCGTAACCGGCAAGGTACTCAGACATTCTAGTAGAGCCAATAAAAGATTCGGCTAGTTGGGCATGAATCGGCAACGTTTCGAATTGAGAAACAGGATCGGGCGTTGGCGTATCTGCGCAGGCTGGCGATCTGGCGTCGCTACTGGACGTTGACAAGCCGGCCGCTAACGTCGTGTTCGGCACTTGTAATGCGATAAGCAAAATTACGCCGACAAAAGCACTTTCGAGTCTACCTATCAATCTAGCGGCGAGCGCCGAACATCCTTCGCCCGGATTTTTTCCATTCGTCACTAACATCTAGTCCTCATAAATTTCAGCCTCCAACATCAAGCATTCAAACTGATTCGCCGCATAAGAGTAGCATCGTTCTTCTTTCAGTGGGCTTAGCCAAACAGAGCGCAGGCTCGGTCGGTTTGCCTTGGGCAATAGCAATACCTTCCACGTAAGCCACGAAAATCGGCGGATTCGCTTTCCAGCAAAAGTAGGCTTGACCTCCCACTGCGCCGGCGGCAAACCAGTCAGTTTTTGGGTTAATTCCGATTCGCTGCTATCTTGATCGGCAACATGGCCCGGCACCGCGGAGGATAGGTTTTATGTCGCCGACAAAATCACTGCTATTCGCGACCGTCGTCGCCTCGCTTGCGGCTTGCAGCGCGGTGCCCACCTCCGATACGCATGCCGGAGCGGAGCCGGCGCCAAGCGCGCATTTCCGGATTCTGCAAGTCAACGACTCTTACAAGATCGAAGGTCTGGAGAACGGTAACGTCGGCGGTTTTGCCCGTTTGCGTACCCTGCGCCGTCAGTTGCAGGCCGATGCCACCCCGGTGCTGCTGTTACACGGCGGGGATTTTTTGTTTCCGTCGGTAATGAGCAAATATCTGCAGGCCGATGCGATGGTCCAGGTCATGAACTTGCTGGACGGCGCGCCGGCCGCATTCGATCACGAGATGATGGCGGTGTTCGGCAATCACGAATTCGATACGCCGGACGCCGGGCTGTTGTTGCGGCGGATCGTGCAATCGGACTTTAGCTGGATTTCGTCCAACACCCGCTTCAATTTCAGCGACAGCGCCGCCGCAGAACCCTTCAGCCAACGCCTGCCTCAGGTGCACGACGTTTGCGTCAAAGACATCGCCGGCATCAAGGTTGGCTTCTTCGGCATCACCCTGGACAGCCGCAAACCAGCTTATGTCGAATTCGCCTACGATCTGCCGGCCAGGCGCACCGCCATCCGCAACGCTTTGGACCGCTTGCAAAGCCAGGGGGCGACGGCCATCGTCGCCCTCACCCACCAGGATTTCGACCAAGACCAATGGCTGGCGCGGGAATATCCGGAAGTGAACCTGATCGTCGGCGGCCACGAGCATTTTTTTATCGAACAACAGATCGGCAACACCTGGATCACCAAGGCCGACGCCGACAATAAAAGCGCCATCGTCCATGACATTTACCTCGCCGACGGCAAGTTCAGCAGCAGCCACCGCAAAGTCGATCTGGACCAAAGCATCGCCAAAGACCCGCAGGTCGCGGCCGAAGTCGACCGCCAGTTGCAACGGCTGGCCGGCGTATTTCAGCAACAAGGCAAAGACCTGAAGCAGGTGTTGGGTTATACCGAACATCTGCTGGAAGGCGTCGAGCCGGCAGTGCGCGGCCGGGAAACCGCACTCGGCAACTTCCTGGCCGACACGATGCGGGAACGGATGCGCACCGACATCGCCTTCACCAACGGCGGCGGCATCCGCATCAACGACAACATCCCGCCCGGACCGGTCACGCTTTACGACATGGAAGGCTTGTTTTCCTACGACAACAAGCTGGTCAGCTTCGAATTGACCGGCCAGCAACTGCTGGAGGTGTTGAATAACTCGGTGTCCGAAACCCATTTGGGCGACGGCCGTTTTCTGCAAGTCTCCGGCATCCGCTTCGGCTACCGCGCCGAGCCCCAAGCCGACGGCGGCTTCAAGTATCGGGTAGACGCCGGCGACGTGCGGATCAGGCCGCGCGGCGCCAAACAAGACCAAGCCCTGGATTTGTACAAAACCTATAGTGTCGCCAGCACCGATTTCATTTGGGAACACGGTTCCAGCGACGACTATGCGATATTCGGCAAAGGCGCAGGCAAAACCAGTCCGCGCCGGCTGGACGACGGCACGGCTATCGGCTTCCGCCAAACCGTGGAAGCGGCAATCGCCAACTTGCCGCAGCGCACGATAACCCAGCGGGTCGAGGGCCGCATCGTCCGCCTGCAACCTTAACCCGCCGCAACCGGCCCGTTTGCCGCCCATTTTGGAGAGACCATGGCTCAGCCCCGCTACTACTTCGCCGACGACGAACGCTTTGTCGTCGAGAAATACAACGACTGCGCTGCATTTGCCAGTTTTCTGCCCGGCATCGCCGGCGTATCCGGCCGACCGGCCTGGGCGTTTTACGTCAATCGCGGCCAGGCCATCGCCAGTTTCGGCGTCCGCAACAAAGACGGCGCCTTTCTGGAATTCTTTCCGGCCGACAAGGCTTACCAACTGACGCCGTCCCGCGGCTTCCGCAGCTTTTTAAAAATTTCCGACGGCCAAACCATCCGCCATTACGAACCGTTCCAACGCGGCGCCGGTGCGGAGGTCGTCCAGCGCTTAAGCGTGACGCCGCACGAAGTCGGGGTCGAAGAGATCAATCCCGGCCTCGGTTTCAGCATCCGCGCCGACATGTTCACGCTGCCGGAGGCCAACGTCGCCGGCCTGGTGCGCCGGGTGGAAATCGGCAATATTTCCAGCCAAACCCTGCGCATCGAAATCGTCGACGGCTTGCCGCAAGTCTTGCCGTACGCGATGAACCAATGGATCTTGAAATTCATGAGCCGCACCTCGGAAGCCTTCATGCGCGTAGAAGGCGTCGACGACAATCTGCCGTTTTACCGCTTGAAAGTTTGGCCGACCGATTCGCCGCAAGTGGAACCGGTCGACGGAGGCAATTTCTTTTTCGGCTGCCATGCCGGCCGGCGTAACCCGGTGATCGTCGACCCGGAACGGGTATTCGGGTTGGCCGGCGATTTTTCCAGCGCGGAACGCTTCTTTAGCGACGCGCCGCTGGATTTAGAAAACCAGGTCGCCGCCAACCAGACGCCGGCGGCATTTCAAATCTTGACGCTGGAACTGCCGCCCGGAACCAGCCAGGTGTTTTACGCGGTCTACGGCCACGCCGAATCGGTCGCGGAATATCAACGCTTCGTGGCGCAGGCCGCCTATCGAGCCGAGTATTTCGCCGCCAAACGTGAAGCTAACCGGGCGTTGATCGACCGAATCGGCCGCAAAGCCTTTACCGCCACCGCCCTGCCCTTGTTCGATGGCCATGTCCGCCAATGCTATCTGGATAACGGTTTGCGCGGCGGCTTTCCGACGCCGGTTCCGGGCGGCAAGCTGTTGTATTTGTTCGGCCGCAAACACGGCGATCTGGAACGCGACTATAACGACTTCCTGTTGCAAGACACGCCCTATTCGGAAGGCAACGGCGACTTTCGCGACGTATTGCAGAACCGCCGCGTCGATTTGTTTTTCGAGCCGGGATTGGGCGGGCAAAACATCCGTTACTTTTTCAATCTGATCCAGCCGGACGGCTATAACCCCTGCGCGTTGCGCAACTGGCGTTTCGCCGTCGCTGCGCCCCAGGATTTCGCGGCATATTTTGCCGAAATTCCGGGACTGGAGGCTTTACTCGAAACCGAATTCAAATACGCCGAACTCTGGCAGTTGTTGGCCGGCCATGACGCGGCTGACGAAATAGTCGGCGCCATTCTCGCAGCGGCGCGGGAAGTGGCGGACGCCGAATTCGACCGCGGTTATTGGTCCGATCATTGGACGTATCTGGTCGATTTGCTGGTCAACTATCGGGCGATCTTCCCCGACCGGCTTCCTGCACTGTTGCTGGAAGCCGATTACACCTTTTTCGACCCAACCCATTACGTCGCCCCGCGCGCGCAAAAATACCGGATTACGGCCGACGGCCTGCGCCAGTACGGCGCGGTGCAATTCAGCGCCGAGAAAAAAGCCTTGATCGAGTCGCGTAGCGGCCGGCGTTACCAGGTGCGCGCCGAGCAAGGCCGCGGCGCCATCGTCCGCACCACCTTGTTGGGCAAAATCGTCACCTTGGTGGCAAACAAGCTGGCGACGCTGGACCCGGCCGGGATCGGCATCGAAATGGAAGCCGACCGGCCCGGTTGGTGCGACGCGTTGAACGGCTTGCCCGGCATTCTCGGCTCGGCGGTCAACGAAACCATCGAACTGAAACGCCTGATCGATTTTAGCTTGCCGTTATTCGCCGCGATCAACGCCGACCAGATACCGCTGCCGGCCGAACTGGCCGCTTTCGTCGCCGGGCTGGACCGCTTGCTCGATATGCCGGCGTTGACGCCGCAAGCATTCTGGCAGGAAAGCGGCGCCTTGAAGGAAGCTTACCGCCGGCAAGTGTTCATGGGCTTCGCCGGCGCCGAAACAGCGCTGAGTCCGGACCGGCTGCGCGGCTTCTTCGGCAAAGCCTCGGCTTATCTGGCCGTCGCCACAGCCAAAGCCGAATCCAACGCCGGCATCACCACTTATTACGCCTTCCGTGCCGGCGACTACCGCGAGCTGGCGGACGGCAGCGTCGAGATTAGCCGTTTCCTTCCGGTGGCGCTGCCGCCGTTTCTGGAAGGCTTCGTCCACGCACTACGGATTGCCGATCCGGAATCGGCCAAACGCCTGTATCTGGCCGCGCGCAATTCCGAGCTGTACGACCGCAAATTGGGCATGTACCGGCTCAATGCTGCGCTGGGCGACCAGGCGCTGGATCTGGGCCGGATCGGCGTATTCAATTACGGCTGGCTGGAAAACGGCTCGATCTTCCTGCACATGCATTACAAGTTTGTGTTGGAAATGCTGCGCGCCGGTCTGGTCGCCGAGTTTTATGCCGACATCGAGCGTTTGTTGGTGGCGTTTCGGGATGCCGAGGAGTACAAGCGCAATCCGCTGGAAAATTCCAGCTTTCTGGTCAGCAGCGGCTTCAGCGTCGATCCGCGCCAGCACGGCCGCGGCTGTGTCGCCCGCTTGTCCGGTTCCACCGTGGAACTGCTGCAACTTTGGACCTATCTGTTTTTCGGCGATGCGCCGTTCCGCGTTGTGGACGGCAAGTTGCGTTTCCAACCCGAGCCGGTGCTGGCGGCCAGGTTGTTTTCCGACTGCGAGCGCAGCGCGGCGCCGTTTTCCGGCGAAGAAACCTTGCCGGCAGCCAGTGCCGCCTGTGCCTTATTCGGCGCCACGCTGGTGGTTTACCTGAATCCGCAACGGCGTGATTGTTTCGGTCCGCACCCGGTCAAGCCGCAGCGTTACCGTTTATATTTCCGCGACGGCAGCGAGGCGACGCTGGACGGTGCTTATCTGGATTTTGAGGCCGCCGCGGCCTTACGCCAGGGCATGCTGCGGCGTTTGGATATCGAATTGGCCTAGTAACCGCAATGTTTTCGCGGCCGGTCACGTTTGCGGCCTTATATTTGCCGGTGCCGGCTGCAGCCAGAGCAGTGCGGTGTTTGTTAGACTGGCGCCGTTATCTAAACAGCATTGGGTGGCGATCATGGAGCAAAAACCTCTAATTCAGGCGGCAGGCGCTATCGCCCTGTTCGCGGCAGCCTGGCTGGGCGCCAGCGTTTATCTTGGCCGCAATGCCGAGCGGGAACTGGCGGAGCGGGTCGACAAGACCTCGGCCGATTGCGCTGTGCGTTTAAGCAATTTACAACAGCAGAACGGTTTGTTGTCGGCCAACGGCTCGCTGGAACTGCAAGTCGGCGATTTGTGCAGTCCCGACCAAACCGGCAAATATTGGGTCGTCGCCGATGTGCAATACAACGTCAGCCACCTGATTCTGCCCGGCTCGGCCATGCGGTTTAACTGGACCTTGCGGCAACGGCCCGAACCCGATCGCGACGGGCCGGGGCTGCAGTTCAGCGGCAGCGGGCATTCGGCGTTTTCCGGCACGGTGTTTTCCGATATTGCCTCCGCGGAAATGGCCGGAGGAGCAGCCGATAGCGAAAGCTGGCGCCTGGAACCGTTGACCGGTCATATCGAAGCCGACGAAAAAAGGGTGAATCTCAGCTTAAAAGCGCCGCGTTTTACCCTGCGCGGCAATGGTAATGCACTGGATGTACAAGGAATGGGCCTGCAGCTTAATCTGCTGGATCGAGGACTGGGCTTGGGCACCTCCAGCTTTACCGTGGACAAAATCGCGTCGACGAACGCTAGCGGCGAAAGACTTGGGGTATCCAGTGCGACGGTACAAAACGGCGACCGAATCGATACGACCATCCAGTATGCCTTGGGCAGTATCGATACGATGGGTTATGCCGCGAGAGATCTGGCGCTTGAGCTTGCCATTCGCGGACTGGATGCCGAAAGCATCAAAACCCTGGCCGACATTGCCAAGGAATCCAAATCGTTTCAAAATCTGACGCTGGAGGAAAACCAACGTTACCGCAAGGCCCTGAAACAAGCCATTAATCGCGGCTTCTCCACCGGTATCACTAAATTGAGCGGTACCGTCAGCAACTCCGCCGCAAATAGCGCAGTAAACGGTCAGCTGACGATAGAACTGAAACCCAACGCCAATCCCGACGCCGACATTGAGTTGGCTAAGGTGTTGCAATCCTCCGGCCGGGTCAGCGTTAGCGGTGACGCGATCGGCGAGGAACAGAAAAACCAATGGGTGGAAATGGGCATAGCAAGAGCCGGGGCCGAAGGCCTGCAGGCCGGTTACGAATATGCCGCCGGTATTCTGAAAACCAACGACCGCATCATCGACGGCCAATGGCTCCAACAAACCTTGACCGACACCGACGCGCATCTCAACCGCTTTCTGAATGATCCGGAAAGCGAGATGCCGGTACCCGGTTTGGAAAACGTGATCAACCCGCAAACCGAAAACGACGCCGACGAATCCGATTCGGCACCGGACCTGGCGGATCAAGCCGCGAATCCGCTGGCCTACCAATCCATCAGAATGACCGGTCGCGCCGTTTACGCCGAATCCGGGGCCATGTTGGAAAGCTCGGACGGCCAACGTCTGTATTTTGCTGCCGACTCCGACGTCGGCCAACTGATCGCAGGATTATGCCGCGAAGGCGAAACCTGCGCCGTGACCGCCCTGGTCGACGCCGATCGGCAGATCAAGGCGATTCAACAACTCAACGCCATCCCTGGGGCGGAAACGGAACCCAGCGGCGGGACTACCCCGGCGGCGAACTGAGCGGGCTATCGGCCAACAGTGCCGCCGCGGCCGGCCGCGCAGCGTCACTCGATTCCAGGCCTCAAAACTCCAACGCAATTTCGCCGAAAAGCATACGGCCGGGGGATGCCGGAACGGTGTTGATGTTTTTACGGTTGAACTCCGGATAATAAAAATTTTCGTCGAGCACATTGTCCAGATACAAGGTAAAAGTCATGTGTTTGTGTTTGGCGGCTCCCAGCCAGTTATTCAACTTGTAATTGGCGTTGACGCTGACGTTGTGATAACCGCCGGCAGACGGATTGACCAATAACGCACCAGAAGCGGCTTTGGCGGCGCTGAAATAGGTATCGAACATGCCGATTTGCAAGTTGGGGCTGAAATCGTAGCTTAAGCCCAGTTTCGCCATGTGGTTGGGCATTAAGGTTTTATTGTTCTGTTGGTTTTCGTCGCGATTGGTTTGAAAGGTGTAAGAGCCTTTCCAGGACAAACCGGGCAACAGTTTGGCCTCGGTTTCCAGTTCCAGGCCCTCGAAGGTTGCGCAGCCGCCGTTGACGTACAGCAGCCGGGTCGGCACCGTGTTCGGGATCGGGCTGCGCACGATCAAATTGGTCACCCGGCTTTCGAACGCGGTCAACGAGATCTGGTAATCGGCATCGTGGTAAAAAATCTGGGCGTCGGCCGTTTCGACTTTTTCCGGCTCCACGCTGCGGTTGCCCAACACCACCGCCGAATTGGCGCCCAATTCGCCGGCACTCGGCGCCCGATAAGCCTGGGCGAATAACAACTTGGCTCCCCAATTGGCCGTCATTTCGTAAACCAGGCCGGCGCGGCCGACCAGGCCGTCGATGGCGTTGTCGTTTTCCGCGACGCCGCTCGGAGCCGCCTTCAAATGGTCGAAGCGGTGCCATTGCCCGCCGAGATTGAGCTGCAGATTATCGAGTATGGCGTAACCGACGTTCGCGTAAATGCTGGACTTCAATTGCTCGTAGGGCGCCAACGTATTCGGTTGCGACACCTGAGTCACCTGCCCTTGTTGCCATTCCACCAGCCCGCCCAACAGCAGATTCAGTTTATCGTCGAAAAACGACAGGAAATGGCTTTGCTCCAGCAACAGGTTGTTTTCCCACAAATCGGTCAGGTAGGGCACGCCGGCTACCGGCAGATTGTAGTTTTGCGAGAACTTGTTCAGCGTCAGATTCCATTTGCTGCGCCAAAAGTCGTTGATTTGGTGATTGTAACCGGCATCGAAAAACAGGCGGTTGTTTTCGACCTGTTGGCCGAAGCCGATCGGCACCGCGCCCCAATGCTGTTTCTGGCTGTTGACCACGTACAAATTGAAATCGAATTCTCTCCAGCCGCCCCAGATGCTGGCGCTGACGTCGCCGTCGTCGTTGCGGAAATTGACGTTTTGCCGGGTTTCGTCGACCGCAGATGCCGTCCAGCCGTCGCTGGCCCGATACCTCACCGCGCCGCTGATCGCCGCGTCGCCGCGGTTCCAGCCGAACTCGGTTTCGGCTTGGCCGGTGTTGTAGCTGCCGTAGCGGCCGCGCACGGTGAGCCGGTTGTCCTGTTTCTTTTGGGTGACGATATTGATCACGCCGGTAAAGGCGTTACTACCGTACAGCACCGAACCCGAGCCGCGCACGACTTCGATTTGATCGATATGGTGAATCGGAAAGTCGCGGAACATGGTCTCGTTCAAACCGCCGTAAGCGCTATCGCGAAACGGCCGGCCGTTGATCAGCACCAGGGTATGGTTGTTGACGTGGGTCAGCGCGTCGCCGCGCACCGCCGCGGTGCTGTTGGACCAGATATAGGTGCTGAGCATGTAAACGCTGGTGACCCGGTTCAACACGTCGGCCAGCGTGTTGGCGCCGTAGCGCTCGATATCGTCGCGGGTGACGATGCTGACGATGCCGGCGGCCGAATATTGGCTTTCGGCTTTCTTCGACACCACTTCCACATTCAAAATGTCTTCCAACGACATTTTTTTCAGAACTTCGATATCGGCTCCGGCCAGAGAAACGCTTGCGTTCAGGCAATTGCCCACAATCAGCGCAATCTTAAAAGTGACTAGGCGAAATCTCTGCATAAAATCGGATGCTACCGGTTATTGGAGGGCCGAATTCGGCAACCTTGAATCGCGCTTGTTTTACATAGGCCCAGTCTAGCGTAAAACGGCGAAATATCGATTCAAAACGTTAGAGTGGGAATGCGACCTTCGGCCTCTGCTGCCCAATCTGGCCCATAAAACCATTTCACCGCAAACCTTACCCCGGCAAGGCACTTCAACATTCTACTGGAGCGCCGCCGCCACCGCGCCTATCGTATTAGGCCGTTAACCGCTGCAACCGGCAAAACTCTGCGGGCCGCATAGGAATCGGTAATCGCCGCGAGCCGGACGACACCGAACTCGATCCGCGCATAGGCAACCAAAGCCTCGTGCAATACAATAGCGGATTGACCGGCCCGAAATGCCGGTTGCTGTTTCGTTTCAACCCAACCGCATATCCACATGAGCAAAGATATCCGCATCCAGCGCCTCAGCGGCGAAGCCTTGGTTCAATACATCCCGGAATTGGCGCGCCTGCGCATCGAAGTGTTCCGCGATTTTCCTTACCTGTACGACGGCGATTACGAGTACGAGAAAAAATACCTGCAAACCTACATCAACTGCCCGGACAGCGTAATCGTGCTGGCTTTCGACGATGACAAAATCATCGGCGCCTCGACTGCCATCCCGCTGAAATACGAAACCGACGAGGTCAAAAAGCCGTTCGTCGAACACGGTTACAACCCGGACGAGGTGTTTTATTGCGGCGAATCGGTGTTGAACAAAGCCTATCGCGGCTTGGGCATCGGTGTGAAGTTCTTCGAACAGCGCGAAGCCCACGCCGCAGACCTGGGCGGCTTCAAACACATCACCTTCTGCTGCGTCGAACGCCCAATCGACCATCCGCGCCGGCCGGCCGACTACGTGCCGCTGGACGCATTCTGGAATAAACGCAGTTATTTCAAGCATCCGGAACTGAAGACCACTTATTCCTGGAAGGATCTGGACGACAGCGCGGAAACGCCCAAGCCGATGACATTTTGGTTGAAGGAGGAAGGCAATGCCTAAAATCGCCAGCGCCCAATACGATATCGGCTTCCTGGAAACCTGGGAAAACTTCGAAGCAAAGGCCCGCCGCTGGGTCCAGGAAGCCGCCGATAACCGGGCCGACATTCTGCTGTTCCCGGAATACGCCTGCATGGAATTGGCCTCGCTGTTCCCGCCGGAAATCTACCAATCTTTGTCCGGCCAGTTGGAAGCCCTGCAAAGCCTGTTGCCGCAGTACCTGGACTTGTTCAAATCCCTGGCCGCGCAACACCGGGTTTACATCCAGGCCGGCACTTATCCGGTCAAACACGACAACGGCGAATTCCGTAACCACGCCTATTTCTTCACCCCGCAAGGCGACGTCGATTTTCAGGAAAAACTGACGATGACCCGCTTCGAAAACGAGCAATGGCATATTTCCCGCGGCCTGGAAATTAAGGTATTCGACACCGTATTCGGCAAGGTGGCGATCAACATCTGCTACGACAGTGAATTCCCCCACTACGCCCGTCAGCAAACCGAACGCGGCGCCACTTTGATTCTGGTGCCGAGCTGCACCGATACCGAAGCCGGCTATTACCGGGTCCGGATCGGCTGCCAGGCCCGCGCCCTGGAAAATCAATGTTACGTAGTGCAGGCCTCGCTGGTCGGCAATGCGGACTGGTCGGAAGCCGTGGACGTCAACTGCGGCGCGGCGGCGATCTACACGCCGGTCGATCGCGGCTTCCCGAACAACGGCATTTTGGCAATCGGCGAATACAACAAAGTGCAATGGGTCTACGCCGACCTGGACTTGGCCGCGGTGGAAACCGTGCGCAATGTGGGACAGGTGTTCAATTACCGCGACTGGCCGAAACAGTTCGATTGCCGCTAAAGCCCTATCCCAGAGGCAGCGGCTGCATAATGCCGCGCCGTTTGGGAATGCCGGCAGATGGTATGCGCTGCGTACCATCGTCGGCTCGACCTTACCGAAAGCCAGGCCCTAGCTCGGGCCACTGAGGCCCTGCGGAAAATTCAGATGCGCAAGCGGTTCTCGTTGAAACTAGTGTCATCAACGCTTTAAGCCCAGTGCCATCTTGACATCAGTCTGCATGAACACTGGAAACATCTGAATCTCTATTCGAACCGCTTGAGGTTGGTCCAGCGATCTAAATATCCCATCCACTCGGCTCAGTCCGCGGCACGTTGTTGGACTCGTGACGGAATGCCGAAATCGTATCGTAAACAACTTTCCGGGCCCGGTTGATGCCACCTAGAGGCCGGTGTTCGGGTAAGGCATGCCAAGGGGTAAAAGACAACTGCTCGCCAAACGCATTCTGGGCCTCGGTATCAAACGCCTGCCGAAATATCCTGAGCGTCGCCACCTTGCGGAATGGCGAAACCGACTCCGGCCATTCGATTCCAGGGTCTTCGATCGGCATCGCCTCCGCGTCGGTTTGAACTTGTACTGCGAAGTCGAATAGCGTATCGCCGGTCTGTAATTGCTTGACCATGGCCTCGCGCAAAAAATCGGCCGTGGGTTTGGCCGGACGTTCGGCGACAGCAACGAGTTGCGGGATTGCCGCGTATTTGACCGCCAACGTCCCAAACAGATAGGGTGTGGTGCTGAAGTAGGGAATCTGCAACGGGTTGGCGTGCCTGCGCAGCGTTCTGAGTAAAATCCAGGCCACCCGCCAATGGCAAAGAAAAAACCGCAACTTGGCGAACAAACTACCGCTCAGCGCTGCGGCCAAGGCGTCAAATTCGGCAACGTCCCTGGCGACAAACTGATTGGCGCTAATCAAAAGCAAATCGTGGGTCTGTTCGTGCCGTTCGGCCTCCAGCACTTTATCGCCCGGCACTCCCATCAACTTGATCGCCATGCCGCGAATGTCACGGTCCCAGTCCGGTCTGATTGAGCCGCTGGCGTTGGAAAACCGGACCCAGGCCTGATAGGTTTTGGGTTCTTTGAACAAACCAACCCGCAATTCGTCACCCAAATCGGCGTTGACGGTAAACTCGGCTTTGACCAAACCATGCATCTTGGGGTGAGCATCACGGCGCATGATGCCGGCTGGATAGTCATTTACGATTTTGGCTTTGAGCCGCGCGGAAAGGTTTTCGATGACCTGGGTTTCCGCTGGAGGGATAATTTCTTGCGCTAAAGGTTTTTCGGCCATTTTTGATTCTCCTCACCTTAAGGCGGCAGGCCCGGCGCGGGGCATGAAACCCAGCTTTTACAGTCGATACCCCATTTTATTTTATTGCGGGATATCGCTTTCTCAACTCAGCCGAACGCAGCCATTTCTTGTTGGTATTACGCTAGGCCATTTCAACCGAAAACTGCAGATAGGTACAGGAGTTTATGCAACGGCGGTGTCACGAGTTTGGTGGCGTCAACCGCTTTAAAATCGGCGTAGCCCGCATTCAAGCTCGCGTCAGCCGGTTTTGAACCGTAATTGCCGGGCGCAGCGCTTGCCGTAATAAGCGATGTACAGATAGCAAAGCAAAGGTACGAAAAACGCGTACTGGATGCCGATGCGGTCGGCGAACAAGCCCTGCAGCAGCGGAATCAACGCGCCGCCGACGATGGCCGAGCACAGGATACCGGAACCCTGGCCGGTATGAGATCCCAGGCCGGTCAAAGCCAGGGAAAAAATGGTCGGAAACATGATCGAATTGCATAAACCGACCGCCAGAATGGCAACCGTCGCAACGCGACCGTCGGCAAACATCGCCAGACCGACCAATCCCGCCGCGCACAAAGCGTTGAAGATCAAAGCCTTGCCCGGATGAACCTTGCGCATCGCCACCGCGCCGATAAAGCGGCCCACCATCGCCCCGCCCCAATAGAACGACACCAGTTTGCCGGCTTCTTGTTCGGTCAGGCCGGCAATATCAGGCTGCCCCAGAAAATTGACCAGAAAGCTGCCGATGGCGACTTCGCCGCCGACGTAGACAAAAATCGCCAGCGCGCCCAACACCAGCAACGGAAACTGCCAGGCACTGGCTGCGGCCTCCGGCTCAGGCATAGCCCCTGCTGATGCGGCCGGCGCCGTTGCGGTTACGGCGGGTAATTTCAGAAAGGCAAACACCGCCGCCAAACCGAACAACACCGCCGCCAGCCACAAATACGGTTGTTGCACCGCCGCCGCTTCCGCCGCCTGGTACACCGACAATTGTTCGGCGTTAAATGATGCCAGCTCGGCGGAGGTTTTCACCGCCGTCGCCAGAATCAGCAGGGAGCCGAAATAGGGCCCGATGGTGGTGCCCAAGGAATTGAAGGCCTGGGTCAAGGTCAGCCGGCTCGACGCCGTGTCCGGATTGCCCAACACCGTGACGTAGGGATTGGCGGCAACCTGCAGCAAGGTAATGCCGGAGGCCAACACAAAAAACGCGGTCAAAAACAAAGGATAGGCATGCAAAGCGGCCGCCGGATAAAACAGCAGACAACCGCCGCCGGCCACCGTCAGGCCGACGATGATGCCGGGCTTGTAACCGACTCTGTCCACCAGATAACCGCACGGCACCGACATCACGAAATAAGCCGCGAAGAAGCAAAACTGCACCAGCATGGCCTGGGTGTAATTCAGCGTGAAGACGGCTTTCAAATGCGGAATCAGAATGTCGTTCAGGCTGGTCAGAAATCCCCAGATAAAGAACAGCGAGGTCAGTACCGCCAAAGCGCCGGTGTACTTGTTGTGCTGATCGGCCATGCTTCGCTCCGGCACAGGCTAGTTCACTAAATGAAACGAAGCCGTTTCGACGCCGACCGTGACGTGGAATTCGCCCGGCTCGACCACCCGTTTCATATCCAGGCCAATGAACGACAGGTCGCGCGGCGTTAACTCAAACTGTAGAGTGCGCTGCTCGCCCGGCTGCAATTCCACTTTCTTGAACGCTTTCAGTTGCTTGACCGGGCGGGTAACCGAGGCAGCGACGTCGTGCAGGTAGACCATCACGGTTTCCTTGCCGGCCAGACTGCCGGTGTTTTTGACATTGACGCTCAACTGCAGATTTTCGCCGGCCGTAATCGCCGGCTTCGCCAGCCGCAGACCGCTGGTTTCGAAGCTGGTGTAGCTCATGCCGTGGCCGAACGGATACAAGGGCCGGTATTGGTTACTCTCGTAAGCTTCGATCGGTTTATGGTCGTAAGGCGTGATGTCGTTGGTATCGCGTGGGTAGGAAATCGGCAATTTCCCGCTGGGATTGACCTTGCCGAACAGGATGTCGGCTACGGCCGCGCCGCCCTCCATCCCCGGCAAAAAGCCGAGCACGACCGCCTGAGCCTGATTGGCGATTTCGGTGATGATGCGCGGCCGGCCGCCGAAGGTGACCAGCACCACCGGTTTACCGGTCTGGAAGATCGCCCGCGCCAATTGCAATTGCACCGGGTCCAGTTGCAAAGAATCGATGTTGCCTTCGGTTTCGGTGTAGGTTTTTTCGCCCAGCGCCAACACCACCACATCGTGGTGCCGGGCTTCGCTGACGGCATGTTCGATGTTGATCTCGTCGCTGAATTGTTTGCCGCCGACATAAGTCACCTTGCCGTCGGTTTGTTGCCTGATCGCCTCCAACAGGGTCAGTTTGTCCTGCGGGTAAAGTTCTTCCTTGTTGCCTTGCCAGGTAATGGTCCAGCCGCCGTTCATCACGCTAAGCAGGTTTGCGGTCGGGCCGGTGACCAGGACGCTGGCATGTTTGCTCAACGGCAACATGCGCGCGTCGTTCTTGGCCAGCACGATGGCTTCGCGCGCCGCCTGGCGGTTGACCGCCGCGGCTGTGGCGGTAGCAAAGTGGCCGTCCTCCGCCAAGGCCGGCTCGCGCCGCTCGAACAGGCCGCTGCGGAATTTGACGCGCAGAATCCGGGCCACCGCCTCGTCGATCCGCGCCAGCGGCACTTCGCCTTGTTGGGCCAAATCCAGCAACAGGTAATAAAACGAGAAATCGAACGGCACCATGCTCATATCGACCCCGGCCATCACCGCGATTTTCACCGCCTCCCGCGGCGAGTCGGCCAGTTTGTCGCGGTTGTACAAGCGGATGATGTCTTCCCAATCCGATACGGTAAAACCGTCGAAGCCCATTTCGCCGCGCAGAATATCGGTCAGGTAATGGCGATTGGCGTGTCCCGGCACGCCATCGACTTCCGCCGAATTGACCATCACCGTCGGCGCGCCGGCCAGAACGCCGGCTTCGAACGGCGGCAGAAACCACTCGCGCAACGCGCGTTCGCCGATCCAGGCCGGCGTGCGGTCCTTGCCGTTTAACGGATAGCTGTAACCGACGTAATGTTTCAAACAGGTCGGCGCTTTATCGGCGGCCGCCATGTCCTGGCCCTGGTGGCCGCGGATGTAGGCGCTGCCCATCGCGCTGGCCAGATGCACGTCCTCGCCGTAGGTTTCCCACAACCGCGGCCACAGCGGCTGCCGGCCGATATCCATCACCGGGGCAAAATTCCAGTCCAAACCGGAGGCTTTGACTTCGCGGGCGGTGATCTCGCCTTCCTGGTAAGACAAATCCGGATTGAAGGTCGCCGCCATACTGATCGCTTGCGGGAACAGCACCGCGTTTTGGGTATAGGTGGCGCCGTGAATCGCATCGATACCGTAGATCACCGGAATTTTCAGCCGGGTGCGGGCCGCGGCGTCGCGGATCTGCTGAGTCAGGCGCCGCCATTTGCCGAGCGGCTGCGCCTTGTTGTTCGGCGTACTCGGCGCATTCAGAATCGAGCCGACGTGATACTGCGTCAAGGCCTGTTCCAGCTTGACCGGATCAACCGGGTTTTCGGCGTCCTGACCGTCGGCGACAGAAATCACGCTGAAATCGATTTGGGTCATCTGCCCGACCTTTTCTTCCAAGGTCATTTGCGCCAACAGCGCCTGAACTTGATCTTCGACGGCCTGGCTTGCTTCTTGTGCACTCACAGCGGACTCCATTACGGCTGACAGAATTAAAACGGCAAGATAATTTCTTATTTTCAAGGCTTTAGACACTCAATAACGCCGGCCGGATGCGCGCTGAAAACGGCATAAGGCGGCTGGTTAAAACGTTCTGCGCCGGCGATGCGCCGCCAACGCATTGACTGGATTTTAGCTTGATATAGGGCAATGCGCCTATTATCGAACCGGTTGAAAAGGATGCCCGGCCAACTCAGCCACGATCCGGTCGATCAAAACCGGCTATAACGACCATTTAGCCTTGTAACGCATCCAATTCGTCCCAGCGACTATACGCCGCAGCCAGTTCGGTTTCGACTGCCTGCAACTCCGCCATGATTCCGGCCACGGCGTCCTGACCCTGTTTGTAAAACTCGCCGCCGCTCATCGTTGCGGTCAACTCGGCCTGGCGCGTCTCCAGTTGTTCGATACGCTCCGGCAACTGTTCCAGTTCGCGCTGCTCTTTGTAGCTGAGTTTTTTGCCGGCAGCGGGTTTGGGCTTTTCCTTTTTTGCAGCCGTTTCCGCGCTTTTCGCCGTTTCGACTTGCTGCTGTTTGTTGCGCTCCGATATGGCAAACCAATCGGCATAGCCGCCGATGTACTCTTCGACCCTGCCCTCGCCTTCGAACACCAGTACGCTGGTGACGACGTTATCCAAAAATTCGCGGTCGTGACTGACCAACAGCAAGGTGCCCTGGTACTGCACCAGCTTTTCTTCCAGAATTTCCAGGGTTTCCAGATCAAGATCGTTGGTCGGTTCGTCCATTACAATCAAGTTGGCCGGCTTGGTGAACAGCCGCGCCAGCAACAACCGGTTTTTCTCGCCGCCGGACAAACTCCGCACCGGCGAACGCGCCCGGGCCGGCGCGAACAAAAAGTCGGCCAGATAGGACATGACGTGGCGCTTGCCGTCCGGAGTATCGACGAACTCACCGCCATCCAGCACGCTGTCGGCCACCGACAGTTCCGGGTCGAGCTGTTCGCGCAACTGGTCGAAATAGGCGATTTGCAGATTGGTGCCGAGTTCGACGCTGCCGGTAGTCGGCTGCAACTGGCCTAACAACAGCTTCAGCAAGGTCGATTTACCGGCACCGTTGTTGCCGAGCAGGCCGATCTTGTCGCCGCGCTCGATCAGCAAGGAAAAATCCCTGATGATGGTTTTATCCTGATAGCCGAAGTTGACGTTAACCGCTTCGATTACTTTCTTGCCGGAGCTCTCGCCTTTATGCAACGCCAATTTGGCCGAACCTTGGCCGGTCCGGCGCTCGGCGCGCTCGGCGCGCAATTTCTTCAAGGCCCTGACCCGGCCTTCGTTACGGGTACGGCGGGCCTTGATGCCTTGCCGAATCCAGGCTTCTTCCTTAGCCAATTTCTTGTCGAATTCGGCATTTTGATTGGCTTCGTCTTCCAGGGCCGCGGCCTTGCGCACCAGGTAATCCTGGTAATTGCCGGCCCAGGAGGTCAACTGGCCGCGATCCAGATCGATGATCCGCGTCGCCAATTTTTGCAGGAACGCCCGGTCGTGGGTGACGAACATCACCGCGCCCGGGAATGCCAGAATCTGTTCTTCCAACCAGGCGATACTCTCGAAATCCAGATGGTTGGTCGGCTCGTCCAGCAGCAACACTTCCGGATCGATCACCAGCGCCCGCGCCAACGCCACCCGCCGTTTCCAGCCGCCGGAAAGGCTGCCGACCTTGACATCGGCCGGCAATTGCAGCCGGCTCAGTATCGCTTCGACCCGGGTTTGAAATTCCCAGCCGTGGTCGGCTTCGAGTTTATGTTGCACCTCGCCCAACGCCTGCAAAGATTGTTCGCTGCCGTCCATGTGTGTCAATAGCTCGTGGTAGCGAGCGATCAGGTGCCCCAGATCGCCCAAGCCGCCGGCCACTGCTTCGTAAATGGTTGCGTCGCCGTCTAGCGTCGGCGCCTGCTCCAGCCAGGCCAAGCGCAATTCCGGTTGCTTCCAGATTTCGCCGTGGTCGGGCGGAATCTCGCCGGCGATGATTTTCATCAGCGTGGATTTGCCTTCGCCGTTACGGCCCAGCAATCCGACCCGCTCGCCGGGATCGAGTTGGAATGAGGCGTTGTCCAGCAGTGCATGCACGCCGAAGGCGATGGAAACGTTGTTTAACCGAATTAAAGGCATGAGTTTTGAAAATAGCGTCTGAGAAGGTCCAGCGCCAACAACGCGGCCTGGTTCTGTTTATGGATACCGGCACCGTGCGCGGTTAACCGCCGGGAAACCACGCCTTGCGGCGTAGCCAGGGCATTATAAAGGACGATGCCGCTATCCTTATCGTCGAAACTGCCCGACTCGATTGCATAGAGCTGCACCAATCCGAAATCGGTCTGCCGCTCGGCCTGCAGTTCGCGCGCCAAGGCTTCGGCGCGGATTTCCCAATCATCGGCCGCGCCGACAGCAGCGCTGTTCAACCGCAACTCGGCATGCTGCAACCAGGGCCGGCCCAGGCATTTGGCCGCCAGCAAGCCATGGCTGGCGGTTTCCAGTACCGCCAGCGAATACCTGCCGGCGTTGAGCGCCGCATCGACGACGGCCAGCAAGTCGCCCTGCACATCCGGCAAGCCGTCCACTGCGAACACGTAGTCGCCGATGCGGGCGGCGGCTTCGGCGGCCACCCGCCCCCGTTCAGCTTCCGGAACCGCCGCTGGAAACAGCAGTTTGGCCTGCACTTCGTCCGGGGCGGCGCGAAATCCCAACACTGCACCGGGTGGCAAAGCCAAATGCGCCAGTTTCTCTTGAATCGCCGACTCGCCCAAACCGATGCAGCGCAAGGTCACCAAATGATCCGGCTGCAGTGAGAATCGTTGCAATAAATCGGCGCGCACCCAGTCGCCGAACATTTGCTTCATCTCGAACGGCACGCCGGGTAAAAATACGAACCAGCAACGCTGAAATTGCAATGCGAAACCGGGCGCGGTACCGAAGCGGTTGTCGATGCGCAGCGCTCCGGCCGGCAACAACGCCTGTTTGCGATTGGCTTCCGGCATCGTGCGCTGCCGCCTGGCGTAATAGGCCTGGATCGCAGCGAAGGCTGCGGCGTCGAATTCAAGCGGCACACCGCTGGCCGCGCTGACCGCCGCCGCGGTCAAATCGTCGCAGGTCGGCCCCAGACCGCCGGTACAGATGCAACAGTCGGCGCGGCGGGCAATTTCGCCTAACAGATCGACCAAATCCGGCAAATCGTCGCCCACCGCGGTATGCCGCTTCAAGCTGAAACCCAGCTCGGTCAACTGCTGCGACAGCCAGGCGGCGTTGGAATCGACGGTCTGGCCGCTGATGATTTCGGCACCCTGGGAAAAGATTTCGGCGATCAAGGTCATAAGGAATGGAACCAAAAAGGTAGGCTGAACAAACTGCATGCCGTGGTCAGCGTCACCGCCATGGCATACAGGCCACTATCGAGCCGGTAACGGTCGCATAATACGATACCGAGCACCATGCTCGGCATGGCGATGTCGAGCACCGCGGCGGCTTTGAACTGGCCGGCCAATGCCAGATAGTCGGCCAGCCAGAAGGCGAACAACGGCATCAGGAATAGCTTGAGCAGCAAGATCGGCCCGACGAAAGGCAGATTGCGCAAATGCACGTCGCGCCAACTCAAGGCCAATCCCAACGAAAAGATCATCAGCGGCGCCACGGCACCGGAGCACGTGTGCAACAGGCCGGCCAGCCAGTCGGGAGTGGCGATTTGATTCAGGTTCAGTGCGACAGCGACAAAGGCCGCCCAAAACGGCGGCGCATTCAAAAACGCCAGCGGCGACTTGGGTTTATCTGCGGCAGACTCGCCGTAATGGCGGGCCAAGCCGACGCCCAGGGTAAACACCAAGGGCGCTGCGGCGAATAGATCGAGTTGAATCACCACCGAGCGCGACCAACTGCCAAAGGCCTGCTCCAATACCGGCAAGCCGAGATAGGTGACGTTCGGGAATGCGGCGGCCAGGATCACGGCGCCGGTTTGCGGATTGCGGAACCGGCAAAGCTTGCAGATCGCCCAACTCAGTCCGGCGGTTGCCAGGATGCTGGCGCAACCCAACAGGCTGAAGCTTAGCGATTGCCAACCGATATCGGCCCGCCAGAGTACGTCGAGCACCATCGCCGGCAGGAAAAAATAGTAGACCACGCTGGTCAATACCAGCCGGGTCTGCTCGGCGGACAGCCGGTTCGGCGTCGTGATTCGCCAGCCGGCACCGCACAGCATCAGCACGGTCATCTGTATTAATGTCGTATTCATCGCGACATTTTAACAGGCGGGCGGACTTGACTGCGATGCGCGCCGCGTATCCGTTCCGGTTAGCGGTGTTATCCGGCCGCGTCAGCCACCATAATTCCGGTTGCGAATAAGCGCTCGAACTGCTCGGCCGGCACCGGCTTCGAAATTAAATAGCCCTGGCCGTAATCGCAGCCTATCCGTCGCAACAACTGGTATTGCTCTGCGGTCTCGATACCTTCGGCGACCACTTTGATCCCCAACTTGTGCGCCATTACCACGATCGCTTCGCACAAGGCCATATCGCTGGATTCCGCTACCATGTTGCGCACGAAGGTCTGGTCGATTTTGATGTAGTCGATATCGAACTTTTTTAGGTAAGCCAGCGACGAATACCCGGTACCAAAGTCGTCCAGCGCCACCTGAATCCCGGCATCGCGGAATACTAACAATTGTTCGCGACTGGCGTCGCTGGCTTCCAACAACGCACCCTCGGTAATTTCCACAACTACGCTGTCGCCCGGCAAACCTAATTCCTGCAACACTGCCACCCAGGCCTGGCTCTCTAAGGCCTGCTTTCGAAACTGTACCGGGGATTTATTGACGCTGATTTGAAACTGCGGTTGGTACAACTCGCGCCATTGTTTGAGCTGGCGCACCGCGTCGGCGAATACCCAATCGCCGATTTCGACGATACTGCCGGTGTCCTCGGCAATCGGAATAAATTCGGCCGGACTGACCATCCCCAGATCCGGATGTTGCCAGCGCAGCAGTGCTTCGGCTTTTGCCAACCGACCCGAGCCGAAGTCGACTATGGGCTGGTAATGCAACAACAACTGGTTTTTTGCCAACGCCGCATGCAGATCGTTTGCCAGACGCAGACGCTTTTGCGATTGCAGTTGCATTTGCGCGGTGAAATATTGGTAACGGTCGCGGCCTTGGTTTTTGGCTGCATACATGGCTTGGTCGGCGTTCTTCAACAGCGCTTCCGAGTCATTACCGTCGTCGGGAAACACGGCGATGCCGATGCTGGCGGAGATATAGGCGATCTCATTCCCCAACGAGAACGGCTGGGCCAATCGCTGCAAAATGCTGTCGGCAATCCGGTCGACGCTTTCGGTGTGTTCCAATTCGCCCAGAATGATTGTGAACTCGTCGCCGCCGAGCCGGGCAATACTGTCGGAATCGCGCACGCTTTCGCTCAGGCGGTGTGCGGCTTCTTTCAACAATACATCGCCCATGAAATGGCCCAGGCTGTCGTTGACATCCTTGAACCGGTCAAGATCCAAAAACATCAGCGCGACTTTTTGGCTGTGGCGTAAAGCTTTTTTGATTTCCCGGTCCAGACGGTCCAAAAACATATTGCGGTTGGGCAGACTGGTCAGCGGATCGAAATTGGCCTGGCGCCAGATCAATTGCTCGGATTTTTTGCGCTCGGTAATATCGGTAATCAAAGCGACCCGCCGATGCACGCCGCCGGTTTCGTTATAAATGGAATTGACTGTTACCCAATGGACGCAATCGTCCCCGTTTTTGCGGCGGCCGCCGATCTCTCCGGCCCAATGGCCTTGGGTATTGGTCACCCGCAACACCGTTTTGAAAAATGCCTGATCGTGCTGTTCCGGGCTCAGGCCGGTGAACGACCGACCGATGACTTCGTCGGCGGCGTAACCGGTTACCTTGGTAAAGGCCGGATTCACGGTAATGATGAGCCCACTGCCGTCGGTCACCAGCATCGCTTCGCTACTGTTCAGGTAGACCAGCGAAGCGAGCTGCATTTCCTGTTCGGCCAATTTGCGCGCCGTGATGTCGTCGTAAACGCCCAGCACCCCAATCGGCCGGCGCTGGGCGTCGCGTAGCGGGACTTTCGAGGTCTTCAACCAGACGGTATTGCCGTGCGGATCGATTTGAGCTTCCTCGTAATCCAGTTTCGGCGCATTGCTCCGGATGACCTGCAGGTCGTCGGCCCGGTATTTGTCGCCGAAGTCGCGCCAAGCCAACTCGCTATCCAATTTGCCGATTAATTGTTCCGGCCCGGCCAAGCCCGCGTCGCGGCTGAAAGCGATATTGGCGCCCAAGTAACGCGAATCCAGGTCTTTCCAAAATACCCGGCTGGGAATGGTATCGATCACGGTTTGCAGCATATCGACCGACTCCGCCAGCCGCCGCATCGCCTCCACCCGGTCGGACACGTCGTGCAACATCAGAAAATTGGTGGCGGCCGGCGTGTTGTCCAGCACCACGTTATTGACCAATACCGTGTGCAGGCTGCCGTTTTTGGCGCGGACCGCCAACTCCTGCGGCGGCGACAATTCGCCGGATTCGTCGTAAAGCCGGCGGTATTCGTGCCAGCGGCCGATCACTTGCTGGCGGTACTCGGCATCGGGATGCGCCAACCACCACCACTCGGCCAAACTCGGAATATCGCTGCGGTCGTAACCGAAAATTTTGACGAAGGCCGGATTCAAATAATCGATACGCCCCTGGGTATCGTAAACCACGTAAGCCACCGGCGATTCGTCGATAATGGCGTGAAACTTGGTCTCGCTGGCCGACAAGGCTTGGTGAGCCGCGAACAGACGTTGATAAGGCCGTTGCACGCTCGATACGAATATCGAACGGTAGATAAAGGCATAGGCAAAGACTTTGTAGACGTGGCCGAGCAGAATGTACAAATCGGCGACACTGGTATAAAACGTGACGAACAACTCGCTCATCGCCATGACCGCGGCGGCGGCGGCCAAACCGGCGGCATCGCAGTTACGGCGCCAACCGGCCTGATACACGAATACCACTGCGATCAAGCCGTACAGGGCTGCCAACAGGTACTCGCTATTTTTCTTGAACGGCGTCAGGCCGGAAGTTTCGTCGAAGGTGGCCGGCAACCGGGCCTGATGGAAAAATACCAGCCAAGCACCGACGCCGCACAGGCCGATCACGCAAACCAGCACGGACCAGCGAAAGGCCGGGGACAATAAACGTTTGCACGGTACCGCGCAGGCAATTAACCCCACTGCGGCAAGGCCTCTGGCCATCAGCCAAAATGCAATGGCTTTTTCCGCTCCGCTCTCGCTGACGAACGCCGGCATGCCTTTGAAAGACAGGGTATGCAAAAAATCCAGCAAGGCGACGCCGAGAAAACAGCACGCCATCACCACGAATCCGCCCGAATTTTCTTTTTGGTAGACACTCCAGCCCACCGCGAACACCGACGCGGAAATTACGATGGAAACGCCTTCCATCAGGTTATGGGTCGACAACGAATGCGGCTGAATTTGCCGGGCCAACTCGGCGACCGGAAGCGTCAGGCTGGCAAGTTGAATCAGCAACAAGCCCATAACCGATACCAGCAAATGCCCAATGGCTTGCGGTTCTTTGCTGATGGCTTCGGTCATCTTGGGTCCCGGATCAACTACGGCGAAAATTTAATTGGCGGTGGTGCGACGATTAACAGACTGAGAAAACTAAGGCCATCGGCAATACGCCGTAGCCGAACTGAATTTTAACCGTAAATCCGTTTTGCTTGGGGATTTTGGCAAACGCCGGTTCCAAGCGGCTCGCGCCCGACCAACCCAACTCTCATTTACCCGCTTGAACCGAGTATCGGCCGGCGGTTTTTGTAATTGGCCGGCAATTAGGCCAAAATGAGCGGCCGACATCGGCTTACCAAGACTACCCTCGTTTCGCGAGTACCCGGCCATGGCCTTATTTTCTTACAAAGTTGTCAACAATCTGGGCGTCACCGAAGAAGGCGTGCGCGACGCTGCCGACGAAAAGTCCCTGCTGCTGGAATTGCAGAAACAGGGTTTAGTGCCCATCCGCATCGAACCGGCAAAAGACAAGACTTTTCTCGGCTTCAAACTGAAGTCCGCCGCGGTCAGATTATCGCAAAAGGAAATCGGCATGCTGACCGGAGAACTGGCGACCCTGCTGGAATCCGGCTTACCGCTGGACCGTTCGCTGACGATCCTGATGCAACTGACCGAGGAAAATCCGAAACTGAACAAACTGGTCGGCGAAGTGCTGGAAAAAGTTAAAGCCGGCAAAGCGCTAGCCGACTCCCTGGAAAGCCAGAGCGGCGTGTTTTCCAAGTTCTATTTGAACATGATCCGGGCCGGCGAACTTGGCGGCAACCTGGGCGGCGTGTTGCAACGGCTGGCCGAATACTTGGAGCGCTCGCAGGAATTGAAGGACACGGTCAGCACCGCGCTGATTTATCCGGCCATCCTGTTGATGATGTCGCTGGCTTCGCTGTTCGTGATGCTGACTTTCGTGGTGCCGCAATTCAAGGAAATGTTCGACAGCGCCGGCCAGGCTTTGCCGGTACCGACCCAAATCGTGGTCGGATTGGCCGAATTTCTGCAGCGGTATTGGTGGGTGATGCTGCTGGCGATCGTGATCGCGGTGCAAACCCTGAAAAGCCAACTGGCCGATCCGGCCGGCAAAAAGGCCTGGGACGGCCGTTTTCTAAAAATGCCGCTGTTCGGCGAAATTGTGTTGACCATGGAAGTCGCCAATTTCAGCCGGACCTTCGGCACCTTGTTGGGCAATGGCGTATCGATCTTGAAATCGCTTGGCATCGTCCGGGAAACGGTCGGCAATACGGTGCTGGCCGACCTGCTGGAACAGGCCGAGGCGCAATTGAAGCAGGGGCGGACCATGTCCGAAGCCTTGGCCCAGCAAAACCTGTTTCCCAAACTGGCGGTGCAAATGATTAAAATGGGGGAGGAAACCGGCCGGCTGGAGGAAATGCTGATGCGGGTTGCCCTAATTTACGATAAACAGTTAAAAACCACGATACAACGGATGCTGGCGCTGCTGGAGCCGGCCTTGATTATTTCGCTGGGGTTGATGATAGGCGGCATCATCGTTTCGATACTGCTGGCGATCCTGAGCGTAAACGATCTGGCATTTTAAAAATAAAAATGGAGTCGACAACATGAAATTAACCTTGCACCGCCACCGCGGTTTTACTTTGTTGGAACTGCTTGTGGTGTTGGGCATTATCGCGATGCTGGCCGGCATCGTCGGCCCGCAAGTCATGAAACATATGGGTGCATCCAAGACCAAGGCGGCCAAGGTCCAAATCGAGGACCTCGCCGCGGCGCTGGACATGTACAAACTCGATGAGGGCCGTTATCCGACCACCCAGCAAGGCTTGACGGCACTGGTGGAGAAACCGGCCGAGGCCAAACGTTGGAACGGTCCTTACCTGCGCAAAGACAAAATTCCGCTGGATCCGTGGAACCAGGAATACCACTACGTTTTCCCCGGCCAGCACGGCAAATTCGACTTGTTTAGTCTGGGCGCCGACGAGAAGGAAGGCGGCGAAGGCGAAGACCAGGACATCAACAGCTGGGAATAAATGGCTGCCCTGCCCGCTTCGGCCAACGCACTCCGGCGTCCGCCACGGTCATGCGCCGGATTCACGCTGATCGAACTGGTGGTGGTGTTGCTGGTCGCCGTGCTCGGCTTCGCGGCGCTGGGCGGCAGCATCGGCTCGGGCAATAAAAGCACCCAACTGCAAGCGCTGGCCAGAGATCTGGCCAGCGCTTTACGCTACGCCCAGGGCCAGGCGCTGGCCACGCAGCGCCAAACCAGCGTCGCCATCGACTTGCGCAACAACAGCTATCAAATCAGCAACCGCGACAAAGTCTATACCTTCGCCGAAGAGGTCGACGTGTCGCTGGTCGTCGCCGAAGAGGAATTCGGCGCCGACCAAATCGGCAGTATCCGCTTTTTCGGCGACGGTTCGTCGACCGGCGGCCGCATCACGCTGGAATGGGGTAATCAATTACGCCGGATCGACGTCAACTGGATCACCGGCGAAGTCAGGATATCGGATGCGGCGGCATAAAGGCTTTTCGCTGCTGGAAATCCTGGTGGCGTTTTCGATCATGGCGATTGCATTGAGCGTATTGCTGCGGGTATTCGGCGCCGGCGTTAACAATGCCGTCATATCCGAGGAATACACTATAGCCGTGCAGATCGCCGAATCGTTGATGGCGCGGACCGGCGTGGAAACCCCGCTCACGGTCGGCGACAGCGAGGGCAGCGAAGGCGACAAATACGACTGGCTGGTCCGAGTGGCGCCGGCCTCGAATCAACCGGCCAGGCGCAGTCTGCGCGAGCCCGATCCGAACAGCGAAACCGCCGCACAACTTTACTCGGTGCAGATTGGTGTCAGTTGGGGGGACGGCGACCAGCGCCGTAGCGTGGAATTGACAACATTAAAATTGCAGCAAGGCCAGGGATAGTGTTTCCCCGCCAATCTAACGGCTTCACCTTGATCGAAATGCTGATCGCGATCACGCTGCTCGGCGTGATGGTGACCTTGCTGTTCGGCAGTTTGCGGATTGCGGCGCAGAGTTGGCATAGCGGCGAAACCAAAATCGACCAAGTCAACCGTAAAGCCGTGGTCTACCAATTTTTCAAACACCATTTGAGTGCGGCCCGGCCGTTGCCTGAGTTCGTCGCTGCCGAGCGCGACGACCTTCAAGCCACCCCCGAGCCGGAACTGCCCAAACTTAGTTTTCAGGGCCTGCCGCAAAGCTTGCGCTTCGTTGCCGCGCTGCCGGCCGCTTCGGCGCGTAAAGGTCTGCAAATCTTCAGCATCGAACCGGCCCGCGATCGGACGTCTACATTGAACGTCACCTTGACTCCCTACCGGCGGCAAGTGGATGCCGAGCCGGAGCCGGTGGTGTTGCTGGAGGACGTCCGCAGCTTCCGCATCAGTTACTTCGGCGCCAAGAGTCCGAACGCTGGCGACGCTCCGGTCTGGCAGGACGACTGGCTGGACGCCGAACGTTTACCGAGCCTGGTCAAAATCCATATTGCGCTCAATGACGACAGCTTTTGGCCGGATATGATCTTTCCGCTGCGGATCGACGCCGCCGCCCCGGCCGGCGATAACATCGGCCAGCAAACCTCGCTGCCCCCCGATGCCGAGTAATCCGTCCCGGCCACGCCAAACCGGAATGGCGCTGGTGATCGTCATTTGGATTTTGACGCTGCTCAGCGTGATGGCGGGCAGTTTTACGCTGACCATGCGGCGGGAAAGCGGCGTTAGTTCGGCTATGGTCGGCAACGCCCGCGCCTCGGCGCTGGCGGAATCCGGTTTGAATTTGGCTGCACAGGGCCTGCGTCAACCCGATCCGGAACAACGCTGGCGGGTCGACGGCGCGATTTACCGGTTGGCTGGCGCCGATAGCGAACTGCGAATTCGGGTTTTGGCCGAATCGGGCAAGGTCGATATCAATGCAGCCGGCGAAGAATTACTACTGGCGGTACTGTCCTATGCCGTCGAAGATGATAACCGGCGGCAACAACTGATGGATGCGATCATCGATTGGCGCGACGCCGACGACGAACCGCGGCCGAACGGCGCCGAAAAGAAACACTACCGCCAGGCGGGCAGATCATACCCTCCGGGCAATGCCCCCTTTCAATCGCTGGAAGAGTTGCAAATGGTACTGGGCATGGACGAAGCCATATTCGAACGGATCCGGCCCTGGATCACGGTCTATTCCGGTCAGCCCGAGCCGAACAAAAGCCTGGCGCCGCCCGAGTTGCTGCGCATCATCGATGCCCGGCTGAAGACACAAAATATTCATGATGTATACTTGGAGCGACGTCTGGCCAAACAAACCGGCGATAACGCGCCGGACGGCAATCAAACCGAGGCCGGCTTGGCGGATCAGGAACAAACCTTTACCATTAGCTGCGAAACACTGCTGGCGGACCAGTCAACCGCGTCGATTACGGCCGTGGTGAAGTTTGAAAACCAAGATATCGGACAAGCGCCCTACCGCATCCTGGATTGGCAGCAGGGTCGACAAGAATCGTCGTTATTCGACCCGGAAAAGGAACCCCAGTTAATCACTGTGCAAGATGAGCTTACTAACAACTAACGACGTCGATCTGAAGCGGTTTTGGCAATGGTGGAGCGGAGAGCTGGCTGCTCTGCTGCCGACCGGCCTGAAACGGCTGCTCAGCGACCGCAGCGGCGTCGCCATCTTCAGCCCCGACCAAAGCAATTTCCGAATCGATTTTCATCGGGAAACTGCAAGCGAAAACACCGTAATCTGGCAACTCGATTCCAATGCCGCGGACGCGTACCGGAACCTGAAAAATCTGAATCCCGAACTGGACAAGGCCGAGTGCCTGCTGCGGTTAAACCCCGGCCAAGCCCTGCAAAAACGCTTGTTTCTGCCTGCCGCCGCCCAAGAAAATCTGCAACAAGTCGTCGGCTTCGAACTGGACCGCTACACCCCGTTCAGCTCAGAGCAGGTTTATTTTGCCGCCAACGTGCTAGGCAAAACCGAATTCGGCCAAATCGAAGTGTTGTTAGTGTTAACACCGAAACCGCTGCTGGACGATTGCCTGGCCCGGCTGCAGGCGCTTGGCGTACAACCGGCCGCAGTCGATTTCAGTCCGGCGGCGACGGTTTATCCCGCTAACGTCCCGCGTTACACCTTGTTGCCGGAACAATACCGGCCCCGGCCAAATAACTGGGTGCGCACGGTACATTGGAGCTTGAATGCCTTGTTACTCCTGTTGCTGGTCGCCGCCTTGGCTTGGCCGGTCTGGCAGGAAGGCGAAGCCGTCGATACCTTGAAACGCCAACTGAAGACGTTGGAGAAAGAAACCACTCTGATCGAAGCCCAGCAAAGCGAAATAGACGCGCTCCGCGAGCAAACCCAACGTCTGATCGGCATTAAATCCGATTCGCCATCGCTCGTTGCGGTTTTAAACGAACTCAGCGTCTTGTTAAAAGACGATACCTGGTTAACCCACTACCAATACGCCGAAAAACGTATACAAATTCAAGGCCAGTCGCCGGCCGCATCGTCGCTGATCGGGGTACTGGAAGCCTCGCCCTACTTCAGTAATGTTAGTTTTGTCTCACCGTTGACGCAAGACAAGGCAACCGGCCGCGAACGGTTTCAAATCAGCATGGATGTCGCCGTGCCGAAGCCGGAAGACACGGCAGCAGACGCGGAAACGCCCGCCGCCGCGGAGGGCGACAACTCCGAGGAGCCACAGCATGAATGAAGCCCGCTATCAGCGTTGGCTGGCGTTGGGCCTGTTGGCTGCAGTGGTGCTGGTTGTGGTGTTGGCCGCCCTGTTGCCGCTGTTCAACACCTGGCTGGATTACCGGGAGCAGAAGGAAACCTTGTTATTCCGCCTGCAACGCCAGCAAACCATTGCTGCCCGCCGCGACAGCGTGGCTCAAAACCTGGATTTTCTGCATCAACAGTTTCAACAGCAAGGCTATTTGAGCGATAGCGATACCGAATCGCTGGCATCGGCGGAATTGCAAAACATCATCAAAACTGCCGTAACCGACGCCGGCGGCCAATTGACCAGCACTCAGGGATTACCCGGCAAAACTGAAGACGGTTTCATGCGGATCCTGGTCAAAGTCCGCATGAGCTGCAGCATGGAGGCCTTACGCGCCGTGTTGTACGCGCTGGAAACCAACGTCCCGCTGTTATTGGTCGACCAGCTGGACATTTCGCCGGTACGCGGCGCGCGCAACCGCAGCAATAACAAGCTGGAGCCGAGCTCGCAATTGAATGTCAGCTTTCAAGTCGTCAGCTTTATGCGGGCCAAGGCGTCATGAATCGTAAGTTGTTACGCTTGCAATTGCTGACTTGCGCCGCACTCGGCACCGGCCTCGGCGGCGAGTGGCTGGTCAGCCGTTATGCGGCACAGGAACTCGACAGCCAGCTGGCGGCCCGAGACCAAATTGGATTCGAGGCCGAACAACTACCCGCTATCGCTGATTCCCCGCGCCCTATCGACAGTTACAACGATATCGTCGAGCGGCCGATTTTTATCGAGGGGCGCCGGCCGCTGGTCGAAACCAAAGCCAACGACCCCATGCAGAACAGCGACACCAGCCAGATCGACGACTGGTCGCTGATCGGTATTTACGATAAAGGCGGCAAACCGACCGCGCTGTTCAGCAAGCGTAACGAAGCGCGGAAATTCCTGAAGATCGGCGAAGAACAAAGTATATCCGGCTGGCAATTGAAACAGATTCTGGCCGACCGGGTCATCCTGCAACAAGCCGGCCAGGACAAGCCGGTCATGTTGCGCAAACCGCGAGCGCAAATCAAACCGCCGCCCGGTAAACCCGCGCCCCGGCCCCCGGCGCCGGCCAACGTCAATGCCAGACCGATTGAACAAGCACCCAATGAAATACCCGAGACACTCAATGACAACTAACAAAATTGGCGTTCCCCCGATGTTGGTGTTGGCGCTGTCCATGGCCGGCTGCGAGTATATCGGCCCGCAGTTGCACCAAAAATTGCCGATTGCCGACAACCAACGGATCGGCGACGACCAGCCCATTCCGGAACTGGCGAATGCGGATAAATCGGCCGAGAACCGGACCACCAAAGTCGAATTGTTCCCGAACGGCGAAGCCAGCATTACCGCCCATAATACGCCCAGTACCGCCGCCAAATCCGGCGCCAAAGGCGAATACAGCCTGAATTTCGACGATGCCGACCTCGGCGAAGTCGCCAAGGTGATCCTGAGCGACATCATGGGCCGCAATTACACGATCAGTCCGCAAGTCACCGGCAAGGTCACCTTGCAAACCTCGAAGCCGCTGACCAAGGACGAGCTGCTGCCGACACTGGACATGCTGCTGGGTTTGAATAACGCCGCATTGACCGAGCAAGGCGGAATGTATCTGATCAAACCGGCCAACGAGGCCTTGTACAGCAGTTCGATCAATTCGTTGACCAGCGCCAAAATGCCGAACGGCTACCAGGTGCGCATCATCCCGGTGAAAAACGTGGCCGCGACCGAGCTGTCCGAGATCCTGAAGCCGCTGATGCCGGAAAAGTCGGTTCTGCATGTCGACCCGAGCCGCAACATTTTATTGGTGGCCGGGTCCGGCAACGAAGTCGCGCGAGCGATGGAAGTGGTCAATACTTTCGATATCGATATCATGAAAGGCCGCTCCTTTGCATTGTTCACCCCGGCCAATGTCAGCGCCGGCAAGATTATCGAAGAACTGGAACAGATTTTTAATAACAAGAAAGCCAAGGACGAAGAAGCCAGTTTCTTCCGTTTCATCGAAATCGAACGCCTGAACGCGGTATTGGCTATCACTCATCAAGCCAATTACCTGAAAGACATTGAAAACTGGGTGTTGCGGCTGGACCGGATCAATCCGGCTGCGGCCGGCGGCGTCAACGTCTACCGTTGCCAGCACGTCAGCGCCGGCGATCTCGCCGACACCTTGAGCGGCATTTTCGGTAGCGGCGTGCAACGCAGCAGCAAAGCCTCGATCGCTTCAGGCCGCAAATCGCTCTCCGCGACCAACAAAAGCTCCAGCGGCACGTCGTCAAGCGCCAGCAGCATGGGCGGCAGCACCGGCAGCAACCGGCAACAGGATTCCGCCAGCGAACGAACCCTGAGCGACCGTACCGACCGTTCCGCCAACCGCAGCTCCGGCGCACTCGGCGGCAGTTTGAGCGGCGGCAGCGGCAGTGGCGGCGGCAACAATAACGATATGCCGAACGTCAAAATCCTGGCCGACGAAGGCAATAACGCCTTGATTATCGTCGCTACGGCGCAGGAATATGCCGTGATTCAGCGTGTGTTGAAGCAACTGGACGTGTTGCCGTTGCAGGTATTAATCGATGCGACGATCGTTGAGGTAACTCTGAACGACGACCTAAAATACGGTATTCAATGGTATTTCAGCCACAACAATGGCGGGACAAATCAGATCACGGGCGGCTCAAACCAAGGGCTCAATGCACTAGATCTGGCAGAAGAAGCGGCAAAAGCCTTTTCTACAGGTGGTTTTACCTATGCGTTTTCAAGCGGCTCTAAAGACATCCAGGCAGTACTGAATGCGAGCGCAAAAAACAATAATGTCAACGTGATTTCATCGCCATCTTTAATGGTATTGAACAACCAGGAAGCATCCATCAAGGTTGGCGATTCGGTACCTATCCGTTCATCCGTTTCTACCAATTTGACATCTGGTGGGGCCAATAACACCCCTATTCAAACCAGCTCGATTCAAATGATCGATACCGGGGTAAATTTATCTGTCAGACCTCGAGTCAACGCCGGCGGCTTGGTACTGATGGACATTTTACAAAGCGTCAATCAAGCAATTAAGACGACCACTAGCGATACCATTGACTCGCCTACGATACAGAAACGGGAAATCGAAAGCAGCGTCGCCGTACAAAGTGGAGAAACCATCGTACTAGGCGGCTTGATCAGAGAAAATAATGACTATTTGCGAGACGGGGTACCCCTATTGCACGAAATTCCGTTAATAGGCCCGTTATTCGGCGGCACCACCCGAAATAAAGGCAAAACCGAGCTGGTAGTGCTACTGACCCCCAGAGTCATGAAAAGCCGCCAGGACGCACAAGACATTACCAAGGAGTTCAAACGCAAATTGTCCGGCATCTATTTTCAAGAACCGTTCGAGGTCGATGTCGAGAAGGTCGAACCCAACGAGCAATAACGCTATCGCATAGCGGCAATCGCTTTATGAATCCGATCTCTCCCGACCGCTTGATCTCGTTTTGGTCCGCTGCCCAGCTCGAGGCCAGCGCAGTGATACTGATGAACATCGTCGGAGCCCTGTTGTTGGGCATGGTGGTCGGTTACGAACGCTCCTATCACGGCCGCGCTGCCGGCATGCGCACCTACGGTTTGGTCTGTATGGCCTCGGCGGCGGTTACCGTCATCGTCGGTTACCCGCAATTCTGGTTCGGCGGCTTATTGCCGCTGACGGCGACGGCCGATCCGACTCGGGTGATTCAAGGCATCGTCACCGGTATCGGCTTTCTCGGCGCCGGCGTCATCATGAAGGAAGGCCTGAATATCAGCGGGCTGACCACCGCAGCGTCGATTTGGGCCTCATCGGCGATCGGCATCCTTTGCGGCGCCGGCTTTTATCTGGCAGCGATCGTACTGGCCTTGATCGCGTCGGCGACGATGATCTGGGGTGGCTGGATCGAAACTGTACTCCCCTCCAGGCACGCCATTGCGGTTTTGCTACGTTTCAAACCCGACCACCGCCCGCGGCAAACCGATTTGGAACAGTTGGCCCAGACCATGGGTTACCGCCTGGCGGAAGGGTCGATTTCGATGAGCAAAGACGTGCAGGGTGAAGAATGGCATTTGGTGCTGATTGCCACCGACAACCGAAAGGTATCGATTCCCGCAATCAGCGAGACGCTGGAGCAACAGGTTTTTCTGGCCGGTTACCAGTTGTCTTTCGCCCGCAACTGACCTGCTGCAGCAACTGCGGCCAGCACCACGCTACGATTTCTACTTCAGTACGTCTTTCACGCATTGCCTGATGAAGGCTTCTATCGGCAGATTGTCGTTGACATAATTGTTGAACAAACTGCTGACATCGACCGGATCCAAGTAGGCGTAGACGCCGCAGCCGGTGGCGGCAATAAATTGGTGGCTGAGGTTTTCAATGAACATGGTCCGGGCATAGCCAAGTTCTATCATTTCGTTCAATGCTTGCATGGCGCTCACCGTTGGGTTGCTGGAACTCACCAACGTTGCAGCATAGGCTGGGCCAAACGCTCAAGTTTTATTGGCTTTCAACCATTTGCAGCCGGTCTGACGCGCCGAAGAGACCGCAGTTCTTGGAGACTCCTGCCACAATTGTCAGACAGCTTACACACTGTGGCAGCCAACTGTCAGGCGAACGCCAAGCAGGTTTCGGCCAATCTGACCCAGTAACTGGCGCCCAACGCCAAAATAGCGTCGTTAAAATCGTAACTGGGATTGTGCAACGTACACGGACCGGCGCCGTGGTCCGCTAACCGGTGGCCGCCGTCGCCGTTGCCGATGAAGCAGTAACTGCCGGGTACGCGTTGCAGCATGAAGGCAAAGTCCTCGGCCCCCATGGTGGGCTGTTGTTCGAAAACCTGTTCGTCGCCAACGATGCCAGCCATGACTTTCCGGGAAATTACGACTTGCTCTGCATGATTTACCGTTGGCGGATAGCTGCGGGTCAATTCGAAATCGCCGGTCATGCCGTGCGCCAAACAGGTATGGTGGACGATTTCGGCCATGCGCGCTTCTATCATATCCAGCAGTTCGGCGGAAAACGTCCGCACCGTACCGGCCAGTTCACAACGTTCGGCAATCACGTTGGTAGCTTCGCCGATGTGCATCATCGTCACCGAAATCAGCCCCGCCGCCAACGGATTGGTGTTACGCGTCAGAATAGTTTGCAGCGCTAAAATAATTTGCGCGGCAACCGGTGTCGGGTCCAGACCCAAATGCGGCAGCGCGGCGTGGCAACCTTTGCCATTTATCGTGATCCGGAAGGTATTTAATGAGGCCATCACCGGCCCCGGGCTGACGGCAAAACTGCCGGCCGGCAAACCCGGCCAATTGTGCATGCCGAACACGGCCTGCATCGGGAAACGCTCGAACAAGCCGTCGCGGATCATGGCGTCGCCGCCACCGCCGCCCTCCTCTGCCGGTTGAAAAATCAGATACACGGTGCCGTCGAAGTTGCGCTGCTTGGCCAAATAGCGTGCGGCGGCCAGCAGCATTGCGGTATGGCCGTCGTGGCCGCAGGCGTGCATTTTGCCGGGATAAACCGAGGCATGGGCGAAGCGGTTTTGTTCCTGGATCGGCAATGCGTCCATATCGGCTCGCAGGCCTATCGCATTTTCCGAAAGACCGGACTTGACGATGCCGACTACACCGGTTTTACCCAAGCCGCGGTGGATGGGTATCCCCCATTCCGTTAATTTTTCTGCGACGAAATCGGCAGTGCCAAACTCCTGAAAGCAAAGTTCAGGATGAGCATGGATACGCTGCCGCCAAACGCTGATTTCGCCGGCATAGTCGAAGATTTCGGCAACGGCACCGCCAATTCGGCCGTTTTCGGTATTTGAGTGAGTCGAGTTATTCGATTCTGGCATGGTTACGAAGGCTGCTGCAGTGGCAAAACCTTAGTCTAACACTTGGCCGGGGTTGGATTGCTACCGCACAAATCTGGCGGCCGGACAAAAAACCGCCGCCGCTTAGGCGGCATCCACTTTGCGCAGTTTTTCCACTAACGTGGTCCTGCGCATATTCAGCAATTTGGCGGCATGGGCGACCACGCCATTGCACTCTTCCAAGGCTTGGCGGATCAGTTCGTTTTCCAAGTCGGTCAAGTATTCTTTTAAATCGATGCCTTGCTCCGGCAATTGCACATTAGCCTGGCCCTGTATCGGCTTGGCCAACGCTTCGCGTGCGGCCGGCCGGACCACATGGATATCAGGTTCCGGCAGTTGCAATTGAACCGTGTCGGGCACTTCGTACGCTTGGAATTTTTCCGGTAAGTCGCCGGCATCCACGGGTGAATCCGGGCTGATGATCGCCAAGCGTTCGATCAAATTCGACAACTCGCGCACGTTGCCCGGCCAACTGTGTTGCATCAGAACAGCGACCGCCCGCGGCGTTAAGCTGACGCTGCCGCGGTTCGCCGCTTCCATGCGAGCAATCAAATCGTTGATCAGATACGGGATGTCTTCAGCCCGCTCCCGCAACGCCGGCACTTCAATCGGAAACACGTTCAGCCGGTAGAACAAATCCTCCCGAAAACGTTTTTCGATAATCTCCTGTTCCAGATGGCGGTGGGTGGCGGCGACGATACGGACGTCGCAGCGGATGGTTTTATTGCTGCCGACCCGTTCGAAGGTCCGTTCCTGCAATACGCGCAAAAGCTTGACCTGCATCGGCATCGGCATGTCGCCGATCTCGTCGAGAAATAAGGTACCGCCCTCGGCCATCTCGAATCGGCCCTGACGCGATGTCAAGGCCCCGGTAAATGCCCCTTTTTCATGGCCAAACAGTTCGCTTTCCAACAGTTCGCCCGGAATCGCTCCGCAATTGACTGGCACAAACGGCTTGTCCCTGCGGGCGGATGCCCGATGTAGGGCTTGGGCAACAACTTCCTTACCGGTTCCAGACTCGCCGAGAATAAGCACGGTCGCATCGGATTTGGCCACTTGATCGATCAGTTCGCGGGTTTTCTGTACTGCTTTACTGATTCCGGCCAAGCCTTTATTGGTTTGCGGCTTGTGCGCAGTCGATTCTGGTTTGGGCAACTCGTCCAATATGTCGATGAGTGTCGGATAGACCGTCGGCCATTCCACGACTTTACTGACCAATTGTTGAATAGTACTCAGCAACTGCTGCCCGTTACCGGGCTCCGCTAGCAGAATGATCGGCGTATCCCCCGTCGCGTCGGCTATCGCTTTGATCAGGCTGGCTTGGCGATCGCCACTACCGACAAACACCGCACCGAAAGCATCTTGCCCGGCCAATACCGATTCGTATTGATTGCCGCTGACCGTAATCACGCGGTATTCTAAAAACCGGAGCACCGTTTCGACTTGTTGTGCGCGATTAAGGTTATCGTCAACCAGCAAAATTTCCGGCAATGCCATGCGTGTGTTCTCTGAAACTACTTGGATACGAAGGGAGGGAACAATCGAATTTCAAGTTAAGCATCGAAGTCCGGGATTGTCAAAATCGCCGGATTTCAGCCGATTGCGCCGTCTAGTTGATGTAGTTTAGTTCAATCTCCGGCAAATGCTTCGGATCGGCACGCGGTTTTCAGCTTGACAAATTTTGCCCAGCATAGAAACTAAGCTCTTGTTACATAACCCAGAGTACGTTTGTTTTGAACGAAATTTCCCTAAGTATACTATTCGGTATACTGGCGGTATTATTGTTGATATCCGCATTTTTCTCGGGCTCTGAAACAGCGTTGATGACGCTTAACCGCTATCGGTTGCAGCACCTCGTCAAAAAAAAACATAAAAGCGCCGTTAAAACCCATCGCCTGCTAAAACGGCCGGAACGAGTGCTGGGCCTGATTTTAATTGGTAACAATTTCGTCAATATTCTGGCCGCTGCGCTGACGACGGTGATTGCAATCCGGATCGGCGGTAATCAGGCCATTCCTGCCGCGATGGGACTATTGACCTTCGCCATTTTAGTATTCTCCGAGGTTACCCCAAAAACTCTGGGCACACTAAAGCCGGAATTGCTGGCATTCGTTTCGGCTTGGATTTATCCCCCGTTATTGAAATTGTTTTATCCGGTGGTATGGACCATCAATTTGATATCGAGCGGCCTGTTACGCATTTTCGGGATCAAACGTAAAAAATTGGGCGAAGTTGCCGAGCCTTTGAATAAGGACGAGTTGAAAAGCCTAGTGTCTCAAGCCAACCACCAACTGCCGGCCCGCTACCGCAATATGCTGATGAGTATTCTGGATCTGGAATCCGCCAGCGTGACCGATATCATGACCCACCGTAATGAGATCGTCGGCATCGATTTGGAAGAATCGATCGAAGATATCATTCGCCAGCTCCAAGCCAGTCCACATACCCGTCTGCCGGTTTACAAAAAGAATATCGACCGGGTGATCGGATTTTTGCATATTCGCACCGCCCTATCCCGCATTAGCCACGCCGATTTAGACAAGCAAAGCATTGTCAACAGCTTGGCCAAGCCGTTTTTCATTCCGGCCAGCACGTCGATTCATAAGCAAATGCAGATTTTCAAGGCGGAAAAATTGCGGATCGGCTTGGTAGTCGACGAATATGGGGACGTATTGGGACTGGTTACGCTCGACGATCTGTTGCAGGAGATCGTCGGCGAGTTGGCGATAGAAGAACCGGATATTAAAGCGCAAAAAGACGGTAGTTACTTGGTCGATGCCGGTGTTACCATCCGTGAGCTAAACCGCGTCACTCAATGGGATTTGCCGACCGAAGGTCCAAAAACCCTCAACGGCTTAATTATCGAATATATGGAAACCATCCCCGAGCCCGGCACCAGCATTAAGCTCCACGGCCACGTCATTGAGATCGTCAAGCGCGACGATAATGCAATCAAGTCGGTAAAATTCAAACCGGTCAGTTAATTTCTTCGGGCAAAAAAAAGGCGATTACCAGTGGATAATCGCCTCAGAGCAATAGGAAGAAATATAACGCAACTTTTAGCTGTCAAACCAAACCGAAAAAGTTAGGTTAATAATAGTTGGCGAATTGTCGATTTTAAATGTGACATATTGTCGCAGTTTGTGGTTTTGAGCCAACAAACTGTGACGCACTCCGTGATTTTTTATCTAAGCCAGCCTTTGCGTTTGAAATATACGTAAGGCAATAGCACAGAAACAGTCATCAACCCCAACGCAAACGGGTAACCCAACATCCATTTCAATTCGGGCATATACTCGAAATTCATACCGTAAATGCTGGCGATCAAGGTAGGCGGCAACATTGCCACCGAAGCGACCGAAAAGATTTTAATAACCTTGTTTTGGTTGATATTAATAAAACCGACGGTTGCGTCCATCAAGAAATTGATTTTGTCGAACAAAAATGCCGTATGGCTATTCAAGGACTCGATATCGCGCAAGATTTGCTGTGCATCTTCCAACTGGGTCGGATTCAACAATTTACGCCGGATCAAAAACGACACGGCGCGTTGGGTATCCAGCATATTGCGGCGGATACGGCCATTCAAATCCTCTTCTTCGGCAATATCGGTCAATATCTCAGCAGCTTCTTCGTCGCTGATATCCTGGCTTAGTACTTTTTTACTGACGCTCTCCAGTTGCTCGTAAATATTTTCCAGCGCGTCGGCCGAATATTCAGCCTCGGCACCGTATAAATCTAGCAGCATATCCTTGGAATCCGAGACAAAGCCTGGCTGTGTTCTCGCCCTTAAGCGCTGGAGCCGAAATACCGGCAACTCCTCGTTGCGTACCGAGAACAGCATGTCGCCCGACAAAACGAAGGCTACCGGCACGCTGCGCGACTTGCCCTCCCGGTCCAACAAAAAATCCGAATGGATATGGATTTCATGCTGGTCTTCGACATAGAACCGGGCGCTGGCCTCAAGATCGGTCAAATCCAACGGATCGGGCAATTCCAAGCCGAAATGCTGGCCGATCAGTTGGCGCTGGGCCTTGGTCGGCGCCAATAAGTCGATCCAGATCGGTTTGATTTCGTACAAATCGTGGCGACAGGTGATCGCCACTTTGGATAACCGGCCCTCGACCAGTTCGAATGCGCTCATTTGGCCGACACCGCAATGCGGCTCTCGGTCGCCGACCAATTGTTCGCGTAAGGTATCGGAAAGCTCCCACAACACGTCATCCTGCCGGTTCTCCTCCACCTGCTCCCAGACCAGGCGGGCATCCTCCAACTCCAAGGCGTGCAAGATCTGGCCGATTTCGATTGCCGTGAGCCGCGCCAACAGGCTGCGCAATTCGACCATGTGCTGCTTTTGCACCAGCGCAGTAATCAACTTGCGCCGCGGCATCGGCTGGTTGTGCAACATGCCCTCGACGAGCTTGTGTTTTTTCAAAAGGTCGTTGACCGTTTGCAGAGACAAGGGCAACTCCGGGAAAACGATTACCGAACGTTATCGGATGTTAGGCAGGTCACCGCGCCAAGCCGGCGCGGCGTTGATCGGAAGTTTAGCGTGACTATTACCGAATGGCGCTAGATTCGTCCGTACTGGTCTTCGTAGCGCACAATATCGTCTTCGCCCAGATAGCTGCCGGATTGGACTTCGACCATTTCCAGCGGAATCACGCCCGGATTCTCCAAACTGTGAATCACGCCGAGCGGGATGTAAATCGATTCGTTTTCCGACACCAGAACTTTTTCGCCATTTTTCTCGACCCAGGCGGTCCCTTTCACCACCACCCAATGCTCGGCGCGATGGTGATGTTTCTGCACCGACAATTTTGCACCGGGCTTGACCACGATGCGTTTGGTTTGGTGCCGGTCGCCGCTGTCGACCAGGTCGTAGTGACCCCAAGGCCGATAAACCTTGCGGTGCACGTTGGCTTCACTGCGTTTGGCTTTTTTCAGTTGGTCGACGACATCCTTGACGTCTTGAACCCGGTCTTTGGCGGCAATCATCACTGCGTCGTCGGTTTCGACCACGATCAGATTATCGACGCCGATCACTGCCACCAATTTGTTGCCGGAATGGATGTAGGAATTACGGGTATCGACAGTCAAGACGTCGCCTTTGATGGCATTGCCGGTTTCGTCCTTGGCGGTGACATCCCATAGTGCCGACCAGGAACCGACGTCGTTCCAGCCCGCGTCCAACGGAATCACCGCGGCTTTGTCGGTTTTTTCCATCACCGCATAGTCGATCGAATCGGAAGGACATGTCGCAAATATTTCCTTATCCAACCGCACAAAGTCCAGGTCAGGTTTGGCCGCTTTCAATGCTTCCCGGCACACTGCCAACATTTGCGGATTGAATTTTTCCAGTTCGCGCAAGAAACAACCGGCTTTGAACGCGAACATGCCGCTGTTCCAAAAATACTCGCCGCATTCCAGATAGCGTTGCGCGGTCTGCAAATCCGGCTTCTCGACAAAGGCATCGACTTTATAGGCCTCGCCGTAACGCACCTCACCGCGCTTGATATAACCGTAACCGGTCTCGGGTTCGCTGGCGACAATACCGAAGGTGACCAACAAGTCCTGCTTCGCCAGTTGTTCGGCCTGCACCACCGCACGATGGAAAGACTGCCGATCGGCCACGACGTGATCCGCCGGCAAGATCAGCAAGATGTCGTCCTCGGAACCGGCACTCAACGCCGCCATGGCTACCGCCGGCGCGGTATTCTTGCCTACCGGCTCCAATATAATCGCCGCCGGCTTGATACCGATCTCCCGCATTTGCTCTGCCATCATGAAGCGGTGATCTTCGTTACACACCGCGATCGGCGGCTGCAAACCGGCCAACCCGTCGAGCCTGAGCATGGTTTCCTGGATCATGGTTGCACCGGAAACCAAAGGCAAAAATTGTTTGGGATATTGGCCGCGCGACAATGGCCAAAGCCGGGTTCCAGAACCGCCTGACAAAATTACCGGTATCATAAGTTTTCCTTCACAAAGTTTTAAATAAGGGTGTTGCTAGTCTAACATCCGCGCGGCCTGCAGCGTCAAGCGGACTAGTGACGCGGGTCGACTGTGTCGATCCCGTTCGCCCTAATCAACTGCAGCACGCCACGGCTATTTGTTTTAACTTATCCCGCGCCGTATCCAATTCTTGATTAGCTAGTTCTGTGTAAACCACAACCTGCAATTCCGGCGCCGAATCGCCGGTTAAGCGCTTGAGCAGTTGCCACCACTTTGCCAAATAGGCATTGTCGGTATTTTTATCGCCGATTCGATACCAGCGCCATACCAATAATTCTCGCTGGCTACTGTTCAAGACCGCTTCCTCGACAACGATTGAGTAGCCGGAGCCCCAATCGACCGGATAGTCATTGTCGCGCAGCATCCGCCAAATCTTATGTTTTTGCGGGACCAAATAGTTCTGCGAGTTTACCAATTCGCCGCCTTGGCTTTCGTCGCCGAAGTTGGCGAAATAGAGGCCGACGACGGCTTGCTCGTCTTTTAAAAATGTTCTGGATTCGGCGACCACACCTTTGAAGTTCGGCTCCCAACCCCAATCCGGCGGATCAGCCGGTAGCCAAGTATCGAGCGCGGGATGACTGAACCTCTCCGGCACTACTACATTGCTATTTTGCAAGCCGGACAGACCATGAGAAATCGGCGGCCAAATTGTCAGACACACCAAGATTGCCGCGAAACCGAACCACTGATAACGGGGCTCTGAAGCAACTTCGGCATCGAACGGCCCTTCTTCTTTCTCGCTTATTTCGGAGCTGTTTGGGGCGTCGTGCCAAAACGAACCGATGTAAAACAGCGCGAACATGACGATTCCGAAAAATACCCAGCCATAAACTATGTGATCCACGCCGGTCGCGAGTTTCATGCTGCTTAAATGGCCGATCATGACGATCATATAAGCGCGGAATCCGTTTGCGATGATAGGTGCCAGAAAAGAAACCGCGATAAACACTGCGCGTTTTTTATAACTGTTGTAATTCAGATAGGCGTAAACGGTTCCCAGAGTAAAAGACGATATCAGATAGCGTAAACCGCTACAGCCCTCAACCACAGACCAATTCCCGGAGGTTAGCGTAAAGAACAAGCCTTCCCGGTAAACGCTAATCCCGGTCAAACGCAGTAACGTGACGACAAAGGTCGCGGTGTAGTCCATCAGCGGCGGAATAAAGGCTTCGCCGAAAGGTACCATCAGAAACAAGAACAGAATGGGAAAAAGCATACTCGATATCACGCCGATTCCCAACACCGCCCACAGACTGCTGATCAGGATTCCAACCACCGCCCATTGCTGTACTACCAAGACGTGGACCAAGTCTGCCACCAACCACATAAAGCCACCCGCGATGGACAAAATCAGGCCAAACCAACTGAATTCCGCCCGCAAATCGCGGTATTGCCGCCGCCGCAGCCAGATCAGCCATAAACTCGTCGGCGCTACTAAATAGCCATGGGTAAAGGTCTCTGAACGCGACCAAATTGCAACGATAGATGCCCATGTATCCGCGAACACTCCCAGCGTAACCAGCGTAACCACCAGCACTCCTGCCAACGGTCTACGCCAATGTTGCGGTAAACCTGACTTATCGGTCATAAAAAATTCTCCGCTTTTACCCGATCTAAACCACTGTTTTTGCGCATCATCACCCCGTACTGAACAAATAGACGATTCATAACACTAAAATTGGCCGCACAATGCATCCGGAATCCTTCCCGAGGCTATCACGGTTCCGCGAGACCATGAATCTCTGCTAGGATGAAAGTGTAGCCCGTTATAGCTTGCTACCGCGGCACTTTAATTATCGATTGAAAATATGGCAATTCTGTTTATTTTAGGTTTCTGGTCGGTCTGCATCGCCTGCTTATGGGTTTGGAAAAAGGATCTGTTTGTTGCAACCTGGAACGAAGCCTATTTCGCCGACACGCCGGTATTGATTGAGAGCGACGATTGGGGGCCAGGCGGCGAGTTTCATGCCGACCGGCTCAACCAATTGCTAAATATGCTGGATCAGCATAAAGACGCGGTAGGACGCAATCCTGTCCTGACTGCCGACATGGTGTTGGCGGTTCCCGACATAGAAAAAATAGCCGTTGACGGTGAATATCACCGAAAAATGCTGGATGCCGATTTTCCGGCAATCTACCAAGCACTGAAAGATGGCATCGCCCGGGATCTATTGACTCCGCAATTACACGGTCTGGAACACCTGAACGGAGCCGGTTTTGCCAGATTATGCCAGCAAAACGACCCGCGCTTAACCGCGGCCAAATCCACCTCCGACTGGTGGGACTGGGAATCACTGGATTCGCCGCTACAAGGCCATTACGTGGACGGCAGCGCATTACCGACGTCATCCGTCGACTCGGCCGAGGCGCAAAACATCATAGAACTTGCCACCGCCAGCTTCCAGCGTATGTTCGGTGCACCCAGCGTGACTACGGTCGCGCCCTGCTATCTATGGAACGACCTTATCGAACAACAGTGGCGCGATCGCAATATCATTGCAATTCAAACCGCAGGCTACCGTTGCACCGGCCGCGACCAATCCGGCCGATATCGACAGGATCCGCCGATTATCCGGGTCGGGAACAAAACCCGTTTCGGCCAATTTTATCTGGTCCGCAACGTCATGTACGAACCCGTTGACGGTAAAAACACCGTTGCGAGCGCTGTGGCTGAGGCTGAAATTGCTTATCGGCAAGCAGCGCCGATCAGTATCTCGACTCATCGTTACAACTTCACTCGTTCCGAAACAGAATGCAACGTTGCGATTGCCGGGCTGGATCAGTTGATGTCGGCTATTGCCGGGATGTTTCCGCGAGTCCGCTTTCTGTCCTCGGCCGAACTCGGGGAATCGCTACTAGATCCTTCGCCTGAAATTACCAACCGTTTTAACGGCAAGCGGTGGCCTGGCCTGAAGATGGCGAGCAGTCACCGAAAATTGGGCGCATTCTTATATCGTCTATACTATCGTCATCGAAAATTGGCCTTGATCGGATACGTCACAGGACTAAGCCTTCCTGCTTGGGTAATCTGTAAAACTGGACTCAAATAAGGGTAACGAAGAAAACTAATGAAAATCAGCGCAGTCATCCCGGCATACAACAGCGCCAAGTTCATCAGTGCCGCCGTCGCCAGTATTCAGGCCCAGACCGAGCCCGTAGCGGAAATCGTTATTATCGACGACGGTTCGACCGACGAAACTGAAGCAATCGTGAGAGCGTTGCCCGGAAACATTATCTACTACAAACAAAAAAACCAGGGTCCATCCGCCGCCAGGAACAAAGGCATTGAACTGGCAAGTGGAGACTGGATCGCATTTTTGGACGCCGACGATCAATGGGTCCCCAACAAAATTGCGCTGCAAAAACAGATTCTGATCGCACATCCAGAATTGAAACTAGTAGCCGGCGATATGGCTGAGATCGATATAGACGACAACATGACGGTCAAATCGGTACTAGCCAAGCACCAACTGTTTGATTATTTTCATCACTTGGCGGGTTGCCCAATACCAAACGCATTGGCCAAACTTGTCGAAAAAAATTTCATTCCGACAGGTACCGTCCTGATTGACCGTGAAACTATCATCTCATCCGGGCGATTCAATCAAGAAATTCGTTTTGGCGAAGACTTGGAGATGTGGGCAAAAGTTGCTGCCGTTCATGCTATCAGCTGTGTGCCCGAGGTACTGATGCTACGCCGCCAACACGGCAACAATGCTACCCAAGCAAACCGGCCTATGCTGGCAGACCTAATCAAAGTCATGAACTCGATCCGCGAATTTGCTGGGCCGCAATTAAGCGCTCAGGGAATAGACGCTAATTTGATGGTAGCTAACGCGTACTGGTCGCTAGGGTATTGGTCTTTTATCAACTTGGAACACGACCAAGCCCGAGTGAATTTTTTAAAAAGTATGAAACAAAAATTCACCCTCCGCTCTCTGAAGTATTTAACGTTAAGTAACCTACCCAAAGACTTGATAATAAAATTACGTAGTTTAAAACAAGTATTAAATTAACCCCTAAATTACATTTTAATTATAACAGCCATAGGACATTCCGGTTAAATGAACGGTGCAGTCAAACCGAAACGCATATTATTCGTTGAAAATGGCATTGGCTATGGTGGTGCCGTAATTTGTCTTCGCCATTTAGTGAGATGTCTTGATCGTAGCCAATTCTATCCGATCGTTGTTACTGGACGCGCAACTGCTCAATACCAAGAAATAGCAAGCGAGGCTGTTTGGAAACATATAAAAGACCGCCATTTCGACATTAGCGCATGGCGTGCTTTAGTAAAACGCAAACCAGTGTTTGCAAGCAACCGATATTTAAGATTTATCGCCACGCAAATCATCGCTCGCGCTGATGATTTGCTCAATTTTATGCCGTTCTTTTTGCAACTTATCTGGATTGCCTGGAAATTTGAAGCAGACCTGATTCACGCCAACAATGACCCAGTTTGCAACCGCGCCGCTTTGCTGGCCGCTAAAATTTTGCATAAACCGTGTGTTTGCCATGTGCGCGAAAACCCTAGTTATTCCAAATTGGCGGGCTACCTTTACAAAATTCCGGACCACTTTGTATCTGTTTCTAATTGGGTCGCTGACAGAATGACTTCTGAACTAATGGTTGCCCGGGAAAAAATAACCGTAGTTTATGATGGGATAGAACTACAAAAACTCGATTTAAAGGCTGACGGCAACACATTCCGTAAAAAATTTGATATAGACACCAATGATTTTGTAGTCGGACTGGTAGGATTACTGATTCCCTGGAAAGGCCAGGAATTATTTTTGGATGCCGCCAAAGAGCTATCTGATAAAATTCCAAATTTAAAAATGGTAATTATTGGCGGCACGCCGGAAGAATGCTCTAAATATGAAGAAATGTTGAAAAATAGAGTCAATAACGAAAACTTAAAAAATTTTGTTATTTTCACCGGCCATATCGGGCAGATGGAAAGCGTATACAACGGTTTAAATGTGGTCGTGTCGGCATCGACAGCGCCTGAACCGTTAGGCACAGTAGTTATCGAGTCCATGGCAATGGGCAGACCTTTAATCGGCCCGAACCACGGTGGCGGCGCGGAAATGCTGGACAACGGAGAAACGGGGTTGTTATTTAGCGCCGGTGACTCCGAAAGCTTTCGTAATGCCGTACTTGAACTTTACCAAAAACCTGACTTAGCCGAACGGCTTGGGGAAAACGCGCAAGAAAAGGCCTTTAAATTATTCTCTATAAAAACTCATACAACAAGTATAGAGTCAATTTACTTTAAATTACTAAAACAGTAGTTATTTTTACAACTTATAAAGCTTATACATAATGAGAATTATAAAGTTTGCCAAAAAATCATTAAAAACATTTATGCTGTGTATCGGACTTTTACCGATCATTGCTAAAGCAGAATTTCCTCAAACAGATCTAGACTATATGGGGCTGCCTATTTTCTGCAAAGAAATGCATCAGGAAGGTGCCCAAGGCACGCCAAGAGCCTTGATGTGGGAAAAAAGGCTGGCAGGCAACGGCGGTATTCACCATTATTGTGCAGGATTATTTACCTATAACCTGGCCTGGAAAACCAACAACCGTGCGGAAAGAGTCAGTTATCTGAAACAGGCCATCAACGAAATGGTTTTTCCGTTTAAGCACGGTATGGTGTCGGATTTTGTATTGATCCCTAAAATGTACTACGACATCGGCAAAGCATACGAAGGATTGGAGGACTACAAAGCGGCTATCGACAACTATCACAAAAGTATCGAGCGTAGCCCGAAAACCTGGATGCCTTATGCAGCGCTAGGCGATATATATATCAAATTGAACAGACCTAACGAGGCGATCAATATACTGGAACAAGGCTTAGAAAAGAAACCGGATTCTAAGCCTCTATTGAAACGTCTTTCTAAACTGAAAAAAACCCAAAAAGCTGATTAATATACCTTATAGCGCATACCATTCGAGATGTTCAGAATAATCAAAAACCTTTATAACTATAGAGAGCTAATAGCCGCTCTAACTTACAAAAATATAGTTATTCGCTACAAACAGGCTTACCTTGGCATTTTATGGGCGGTACTAAAACCAGTTATGCTGATGTTGGTATTCACGCTAGTCAAGGGTTTCGTAGGTATTGAGACAGGTGGATTACCTTACCCTTTAATTACCTTTGCGGCATTAATACCTTGGGTCTTTTTTCAGGAATCCGTTTCCGAAGGTGTAAACAGCGTCACCTCGAACGCAGCCTTAATTAAAAAAATATATTTCCCAAGGGAAATTTTTCCGTTGACAGCAATGGTGACCAAACTAGTAGAACTAGTTGTTAGTTTTGTAATACTGGCCGGAATGATGATCTATTACAAAATTTTGCCTACTATATATGCTTTCTGGCTGCCGGTTTTTGTGCTGTATACCATGGTAGTGGCTTTGACGATCAGTTTTTTCGGCGCAGCGATGAATGTCTACTACCGCGATATCGCGCAAGCCATACCAATCGGCCTATCGTTATTGATGTACGGCTCACCGGTGATTTATCCCTTAAGCCTGGTTAAAAAGAAACTACTTATAGAGCAGGCAGCCGGAGAGTGGTCGGAGAAGTTGTATACCCTTTACACTATAAATCCATTAGTTGGAATAATCGATAGTTTTCAGCGCACACTAATTGGAGCATCTGACCCGGATTTTCAAGCACTTTACCCAGGTTTGATATTAACTTTGTCTGTGCTTCCTTTTAGCTATTGGTTTTTTAAGCGGGCTGAAAATTGGTTTGCAGACGTTATCTAATAGGTCGATAACTTACTAGAATCGAAATACTCAAATTCCACTATATGGCCATTATAGAAGTCAATCATCTGACCAAAGAATATCAACTCGGACACCTTACCAGTTTGAAAGAAACTGCCGTCAACGCAATACGACGCCTAAGTTTTCAGCCTACAATTAGTCGCGAGCGGTTTAAAGCCCTCGACAATGTGAACTTTGCTATTGATGAAGGTGAAGTCGTTGGCATTATCGGACACAACGGCGCCGGAAAAAGCACTCTACTCAAACACCTCGCCAATATTAGCAAGCCTACAAAGGGCAATGTTGTGGTAAGAGGTAGTATCGCCCCGCTTATCGAAGTGGGCGCAGGCGTAAATCCAGAATTAACCGGCAGGGAAAATATTTTCCTGAATGGTTCTATTTTGGGTATTCCGAAAAAAGTCATTCAACAAAAATTGGACGAAATCATTAATTTTTCCGAATTGGAAAAATTTATTGACACCCCTGTAAAACGATACAGCTCCGGCATGACCGTAAAGCTGGGATTTTCCATCGCCACCAGTCTGGATGCGGATATTCTAATTATCGATGAAGTTTTAGCAGTCGGCGACTTAGCGTTTCAACGGAAATGCTTCAATAAGATGGAAGACATGATAATTCATCAAGGAAAAACAGTTTTACTTGTCAGCCACAACATTCGACAAATCGAACGCATATGCAAGCGAGTGCTCCTCATGGATCACGGTAAAATTGTCGCGGATGGAAACCCGGCGGAAATATGTGGCCTTTTTTATGCGCAAAACGACGAGAAAATAAAAGAGCAAAGCCACCATTCATCAAGCAGAGCTCGAAAAGAGCTTTCTGGGGATATCGAACTAAATGCCGTTGAAATAATTAACGATCGCGGTGAAAAAATTGAAAGCATCAATACCAATGAAAATATAACATTTCGTTTGAATTTTAAAGTCAACAAAACACTTGAAAACCCAAACTTCGGGTTTGGAATTCATACCACAGACTTTCTTTATCTTGCCACAGAAATCACCGAGTCTCAGTTTAAAAACAAAATACTGTATCCAGGTCAATATATATTGGCCATTGAAATACCATCCTTTCCTCTATTACCCGGTGTTTTTTCAATTCGTATCGGCATTGAGGCCGGAAAAATAGCGCGTAATATCTTCTATGAAGAAGGCGTAATTAACTTCCAAGTTAAAACTTCAAATATCGAAAGAACTCAAAGCATGACGGAAGGATTTATTAATTTAAACGGAAAATGGAAATTTCTTGACAACAATGGACAATAAATAAAATGCATTGGCGAATCGAAAGACTTAAAAATATAATTGGATCAAAATTTTACAATATTGCCAACTTCGCTCGACAATCACTCTGGCTTGCAAGAGAAAAGAAATACCCGAGAACGCAAGACGGAGAATTACTTTTACACATTGGCTGCGGCGACATAAACGCCCCAGACTTTATCAATATTGATGCTAGAAAATATCGTCATGTCCATATAGTGACTCGCAATATTTTCCGCCTATGGATGATTCCGGATAATACTGTCGATCTCATCTACATGTGTCACGTATTGGAGCACGTCCCTAGGAAAAATATATCATTAGTCCTCAAAGAAATGCATCGCATATTAAAACCCAAAGGAAAATTAAGAATATCCGTACCGGATTTCGATCACATCATTGCCATTTATAACGATACAAATCACCAAATAGAATACATATCGCCCTCCCTTATGGGCGGACAAGATTACCCAGAAAATTTTCACCATGAAGTCTATAACAAAAAATATTTAAGTAACCTATTATTTTCACATAATTTTGGAGACATAACGGAATGGAATCCGCATGAAAGTCAATTTCATAATTTTGAAGACTGGGCATCAAAGAAGCTATCGTTTAATAACAAAGAATACCTAATTAGCCTTAACTTAGAGGCTTCAAAGGTTCAATAGTAAAAAAATGAATAAATTACCAAGAATAACGATAGTAACTCCCACCTTTAACCAAGGTAAATTTATTGAGAAAACTATACAATCTGTAATATCACAAGATTATCATAATCTGGAGTTTATAATAATTGATGGTGGAAGTACCGATAACACAATTGAGGTCATAAAAAAATACGAGCACTATTTAGCTTATTGGGTTAGCGAGCCTGATAGAGGTCAAAGCCATGCTATAAACAAAGGCATGGCAAAAGCCACCGGCGACATACTTACTTGGCTAAATTCGGATGATTGGTACCTGCCTGGCACTCTTGAATATTTCTCTAAGACATTCCAGAACAATCCGGAAATTGGTATGGTCGTTGGCTCAGGAAGAATTGTTGATTTGTCTGGCAACGAAATTTATTACATTGAACCTAATCCAACAATCGATCTGAATAGCCTATATAGCTGGATGAATGGCGGCAATTTTTTGCAACCGTCTAGCGCATTTTCTCGCGCGGCTTGGGAGCAGGTTGGTCCGATTGATGAATCTATCCACATCGCGATGGATCTGGATTTATGGCTGCGAATGGCGGAAAATGGAATTAAATTTATCAGCACTGACAGCCTTCTTTCTGAAGCTTTAAGTCATCCTAATGCCAAAACAACAGCTTTTGAGAAACTTATGCTTCTAGATTGTGCGATGGTTATCATTCAACATGGTGGTAAAAAGCAAGTCGAAAAACAACTAACAGATATAATCAATAAATACTGCTGGTACGAGAAAAATTACCAAGCAATTATCCAGAATCCTGTTATTAGATTTCTCAGACCGATTATCAAGCGATTGGCAAAAAATGAAGATCAATACTGGAGCGAATTCATACCGCCATGGGTAAAACATTAACTTTAGTTGCCGGATCGATATCTCAACAAATATATTCTTTACCGAGTCATTTAGCGCATGAAAATACTGATCGTCTCTGACTCCTACCCAGCATTCGACCGTTCCTCATACGAACTCAGGTTTTCTCGCTTGATTCAAATACTGACGGAGTCTCACCAAGTATCGCTTTGCCCGTTGGATGTCCCCTACATGGTCAACGAATTAGGAGAGTCCGCGGTGTCGCTTTATCGACAAACTTTGGTGTCTCAAGGCGTCGGTATTTGCGATAACGGATTGGTGCCGGCCTTACAGGCTGAAAATTACGATTCGGTGGTATTCGTTCTCTATGTACTGGCGACCCCGAAAAATATTCAAGCAGTAAGAGATTGGGCGCCGACAGCGAAATTGATTATAGACTCTGTAGACGTTCAGTTCGGCCGATATATGTCACGTGCCCGATTGACTAAACAACAGAGCGATATAGATTTCGCCAATAAAGTTAAGCGGGAAGAAATTGCCACCTATAGGAAAGCTGATTTCATTATTGTCGTTTCTGAACAGGAGCGTCAGTTATTAGCACCAGAACTCCCCGCCAATAAACTCGCTATCATTCCAAATATTCATCCTATGGGTGAATATATTCCTACTGCGGCGCGAGATAAAAACGTATTGATGTTTGTAGGCTGGGGCCAGTATGAGCCTAATAGTGACGCAGTGTTATATTTTGCCAACGAGGTCTTGCCGCTAATATTAGAACAAGCCCCTCAGGTTCGTTTTAAAGTAATCGGCGAAGGCTACCCGGAGACGGTGAAAAATCTTCACGGCGGGCCCATCGAGATTTTGGGCCACGTGCCATCCATGCACCCTTATTTGACAGAGTCCTATATCTCGGTAGCACCTTTGCGTTACGGGAGCGGTGTAAAGGGCAAAATTGGCGAAGCGCTGTCCTTCGGCCTCCCAGTCGTCACGACCTCGATTGGGCTAGAAGGCTTCGGGCTTACTCCAGGCAAGGAAATATTGATTGGCGATACACCCAGAGAATTTGCCGATCACGTATTAAGTTTACTCAACGATCCGGGGCGGCATAGCGAAATCGGCTTATCCGGCAGAAATTTTCTGGAAAATAATTTTTCAGAAGCGGTGGTGAAAGTCAAAATTAATCAGGTATTCAGCCAGATCGATCAAACCCAGGTACCATGGTTAAAACTCAAAAGCCGCATTCTTCGTAGCTGGTTTTATCACACTCTCAATCGTTATGTGCTATGGCGATTCAATAAAACAAATTAACTCAGATGAACGGTAATTTTGGCATCAACGTTATCGGCTACGTCAGCAGTAACGTAAGCTTGGGAATAACTGCCAGGCATTTTGTAAAACTATTTTTAAATCGGCAAATTCCAGTATCGATTTTTGATATAGATTACAAGCGCGCTCCCAATGCCCGGGTGCATGAGTACCAGGATCTTACAGTTGACGACCCGATACAACTGCCCTACTCGATCAATTTGTTCTTTCTATCGATGGGACAATTGCCAAACCTGTTTCTGCATCCCCCGAAGGGCTTGTTTGCCGCCAATCGTCTCAATGTAGGATTGATCTGGTGCGAAGAAACAGTGCTACCGAAACGCTTCCGGGAAGCGCTACGTTTATTTGATGTGGTACTGGCCGGATCGCACTTTGTTAAACATGTATTTGATACTAATTTATCGGATGTATTGACGCTCGACTGCATACACCCGCTTTTCCTGCCTGACGGAATTTACGCAGACCGCGCTAAATTTGAACTGCCTCACGATAAGCTTCTGTTTGTATCCAGTTTCGATCCGCATCATGACCCGGCCCGCAAGAACCCATTTGGTGCTGTCGATGCTTTCCTGCAGGCGTTTCCCGGCAACTCCGAAGCTTCGGACGCGCCGCATTTAGTCGTGAAATTAAATAACGCGGAAGTCACTACGCCGGGTTGCAACCCCATGCGATTGGTAGAGGAACTAAAATCACGATGTGCTGGTAATCCCCGTGTTCATTTTATCCCCAAGTCGCTGAGCTACCCGGATGTGTTAAGCCTGTATGCCAGCTGTGACGTATTTGTCTCTATGCACCGTGCGGAAGGACTGGGACTCGGACCATTAGAATGTATGACGTTAGGCAAGCCTGTGATAGCAACCGCCTGGTCGGGTAACATGTCGTTCATGCGGCACACGAATTCGTGTCTGGTAGGATTTGATTTGGTGCCTTATACCGGCATGGCCGCCAATGGCCCTGACCGACTCGGCAAACGCGCAGTATGGGCAGAACCCCATATCGATGAGGCCGCCGACTGGATGAAAAAATTAGCCGCCGATCCGGGACTTCGCGAAAAAATCGGCCGCCAAGCGACTGCTGATGCTCGGGCCTATCACGCCGCGTCGGAGCAAATCGAATTTATGAACGATTTGGCGTTAATTCTGGAAGAAAAATCGTTTTTATCACGGCGGCAACACAGCAAGCTTAGCGATACCAAGGCATTAAAAAACGCCGAAATGCAATTTAACTATTTCGGACTCCCTGGTTTTAAAAGACGATGCATCGACATGTTGGACAAACATGTAATGTGGCGTTTCAAGCAAACCGACTCAAATGGATCGGCATAACCATCTTAACAGCCAGAGCGAGCCGCTGGCTTTGCTCACGCTAACACTCGAAATTGAGCTAACCTCGTGACTATCTATTATCTTTGTCCGGAACATAACACTCCCGTAGGGGGGGTAAGAGTCATATATCAGCATGTCGACGTATTGAACCGTAACGGCATCCCGGCCTACGTCGTGCACAACAATCCCGGATTTCGAGTATCGTGGTTCGAAAATAAAACGCCAATTGTGTATTGGCGGGGCTCGATCATCGATCGTCTTCACGGCAAGGTAAAACGCCGTTTCCAGCCGGATCAGGTCGTTGAGTTGCACATCAAAGGCGGCAAAAGTCGCACGATCGGCTCAGACGACATTATTGCTATACCGGAATTGTACGGACCGGATTTGGCGTGGGCTTACGGCAAAGGCATAAAAAAAGTCGTATTAAACCAAAATTGCTATCTGACCTTTAACGGTTACTCGTTGAACAAAGATCGTCTGATAAGCCCGTATCACGACCCCGATACGCTTGCCACGCTGGTGAATTCGAAGGACGGTGAAGATTATTTACGCCATGCTTTTCCGGAACTATCGCTCTACCGGTTTAGACTCTCTATCGATCCTAATACCTTTTATTATCAAGAGAAAAAGAAAAAACAATTGTGTTTTTCCCGCATCAAAAATCAGCAAGACGCGATGCAAGTGATTAACATTCTGAAGTTTCGCGGTGCGCTTGAAGACTTCGAGATCGTCCCTTTCATTAACTTGCCTCAAGCAGAAGTTGCAAGAATTTACCGCGACTCGACCGTCTTTTTGAGTTTCGGTTATCCCGAAGGCTTCGGCTTACCTGCAGCAGAGGCTATGGCATCGGGTTGTGTCGTGATCGGCTTCCACGGCGGAGGGGGCCGGGAGTTTTTCAAACCTGAATTCTCTTATCCTATCGAGCAAGGCGATATAGTAGGCTTTGCGAAAACTGTCGAACACGTCATACAAACCTACCGGCAGGCCCCCGAAACCATGGCGCAGAAAGGTCGGCTGGCGGCTGATTTTATTCGCGAGACTTATTCATTGGCGCTTGAAGAACAAGAAATCGTGTCAGCCTGGCGAGCCATACTTGCAAAATTCAACTCTGTTTAACATTTTATGAAGACCAGTCCACGCCTTATCGCTTTTCATTTACCTCAATTTCATCCTACCCCGGAAAACGACGAGTGGTGGGGCAAAGGGTTCACAGAATGGACCAACGTCGCTAAAGCCAAGCCGCTATACCCCGGCCATTACCAACCCCATGTGCCGGCCGACCTCGGATTCTACGACCTACGGTTACCCGAAGCGCGCCACGCTCAAGCCGAACTTGCCAAAGAATACGGAATTGAGGGGTTTTGCTACTACCACTACTGGTTCGGCGACGGCCGACGCATCCTTGAGCGGCCGGTCAACGAGATCCTCGCCAGCGGCGAACCCGATTTCCCATTTTGCTTGTGTTGGGCAAATCATAGTTGGAACAACATCTGGCAAGGCACCGCTGATCGAACTTTAATCGAGCAGACCTACCCAGGCATGGAAGACCATAAGCAGCACTTTGAATGGCTGCTTAATGCCTTCAAAGACCCACGTTACATCACGGTCGAAGGCAAACCTCTGTTTTTGATTTTTAGTCCAATGGACGTGCCCGATCTGCAAAACGTAATTGCATACTGGCGAGAATTAGCCGCCGCCGCCGGATTGGCTGGTCTGTATCTGGTTGGAGTGAATTATCGAATGCGCCAGGACTGGGACCCGACCAGCGTCGGGCTCGATGCTTCGACGTGGCAGCCTTTGCCGCCAAAAGATGGTCACTTACCCACCCGATATATCATGCGTAAAATCTTGCGGTTTATTGCGGGAAAAAAATCCTCGCTGACCGTATACGACTATGCTGAGGTGATGGATAACCTGATTCGCAAATCGGCACCAAGCTTTCCGGACTATCCGACCGTATTACCAAACTGGGATAACACTCCGCGATCCAACGAAAACGGCTTAGTACTGCATGGATCAACGCCCGAGCTATTCAGGAAGCTATTACGCCAAGCGTTTGGATTAATTGCCAAAAATCCCCCCGAAAAACGCATTGTTTTTGTCAAAGCCTGGAATGAATGGGCTGAAGGCAATTATCTGGAACCAGATCAACTACACGGCCTGAGTTATCTGAATATTGTCAAAGAAGAACTCACCCATTACGAAAACTAGTCAAGTTATAGAGTTGCCGAGTTAAACGCCGTGGCAGTAAATAACAACTCAAAAACAGGGGATACTTTTGTCTCCATAGTAATGCCATGTTTCAACTCGGCTCTCACGATCAAAAACTCCGTTGCTTCCGTTTACAACCAAACTTTTAAGAATTTCGAGTTAATTATCGTTGACGACGGCTCAACAGATAACTCCAGACAAGTCATCAACGAATTGGAAGCTACTTATCCCAATATTAAGTCGATATTCAAACCCAACTCCGGCCCGGCGCAAAGCCGTAACGTCGGAATTCAAGCAGCCTCTGGCCAATTTATTGCTTTTCTAGACTCAGATGACACTTGGCACCCGGAATTTTTAGAAAAACTCCTCGGCTGCCTAGAACAAAATCCGGATTGCAAACTTGCCTATTGCGGCTGGCAGAATATCGGCTTAGCAGCCGACCGCTGCAAGCCATATATTCCGCCGGACTACGAAACGTCCGATAAGGCGAGTATTCTGTTAAAAAGCTGCCCTTGGCCGATCCACGCCGTCATTACCCGCAAACAAGAGATAGACCGCGTCAAAGGTTTTAACGATGCCTGGTTTACCGCAGAGGATTTTGACATGTGGTTGAGAATCGCGTTATTCGGCAAAATAGTCCGGGTTCCGGAAGTTCTTTCTTACTATCACCATAAACAAGGCGAACAGATTACCCGTAATCGCTTGCGCGCAATATTGAATCATCTTGGCGTACAAAAAGCCTTTTTAAAAGACTTTCCAGGCATCGAAGAATCCATTGGCAAGCAGAACTGCAATAAATTGATTTATGAGCAGATTTTATATCAAGCGTATGAATTATACTGGGCCGGCGAATTGGGCGGCGCCCAAATATTATTTAGAAAAGCTTTTATATCCGGCCAGTTTAAACCTACTGATCTGAGATATATTATTCCCGCTTGGTTACCGTCCGGTATTTATTTAAATTTTATTGGCGCGTTTAGAAAACAGGCCAATCAATAAAACATTTATACCCTGGATTTTGGTCGCCCAGCTTTCGCGACCACAATCAGCTGGTTTTTACTTCAATAGCAAAATGCCCCGGATTGCCGGAATGTGCATTAAGCAAAAAACCAGACCAAACCAATACCGAAACCATTTCCGGGATGTAAGAAAGGTGCCGCTTTCCACGGCACCTTCACGGCCCATGCGATTGACCGCTATAGGCCCGTAACCATTTCTGGCTGGGATCCCCCTATGGAATGACTGCCGGCAATTCCGAAGGGTTAGAGACGTTTATACAAGTCGGATGACCAAAGCCACCGGCGCTCTTACCGTCGGCCCCGATGTCGTAAACGATATTATCCGGGCGCTGCCCATCGCCGCTGACGCCGTTTACGCCCTGAAGGTGATCCAAACCTAAATTATTTCTGACTCGCCAAGCGATATTGTGGTCGGCACACGATGTGTCGCCGCTCAAACCGATACCGCCAATCAAGGCTTGTCCTGTCGCATATAAACCAAGACCGCCGCCAAACACATTGACACCGCCGATTTTTTTGCCGACCATCGGGTCGACCGGCGTGCCGTAAAGGCCTGAGTTACCGCCATAAGCCACTTCCGCATTCACCGGATTACTTTCCTGTAGTCCAAACAGACTACCACCAGGCTGCACCGCAGAGTATAAATTTGCGGTCGACAACGCCAGCCCCAACTGTCTGCCCGAGCCGGCCGAAGCCGAGGTAGAATCCAGGCTCAAGGAATTGGCGGTATTGGCTTTTTGGGCCGAAATCACCCGACTGGCAGGCCATTGCGCGGCTCGGTTGCCACCGGAATAAGCCACGGCACAAACTACACCGTCTCGGTTGACGATAGTGGCCCACATATGCAGATTCAAACCGCTGCTTTCGGTGCTGACGGCCTGATTCAAGGCAGCTTTTAACGCAGCGTGGCTGGGCAAGCCTTTACAAGCTGCGCCAATACCTTTGCCGCCAAAATCCCAATCTGCGAATGCGTTACCCGTATTCAACAGGGCGGCGACAGTCGCCGCAAGTACTAACTTCGAATTCATAATTTCCCCTCGTTATTTTTGTTGTTGACCATGCGTTCGATAGCTCGCTCGCACAGCCGATGGAAGCCGCGGCTCGCTCTTATGACTGGCCGCGTTTTTGGATTCTAGATTGGCAAGGGCTAAGGGTCAACCGTCCGCAGGGAGGGTAGTTAGCGCGTGCGGCTATTGCAGCGGGCGGCAACCAGAAAACGCACTAAAACCAGTAATGTAAAATCAGACAGGCAATCGCGCCGGCGGCGATATCGTCAAGCATTATGCCGAGACCGCCGTCGACGTTTCGATCTAACCATTTGATCGGCCAAGGCTTCAGGATATCCAACAGCCTGAACAGGACGAATCCGACCAACAAACTCTGCCAGGATAAAGCAACGCCGAGCATGGTCACCAAGAAACCGGCGATTTCGTCCCAGACGATGCCGCCGAAATCGTGTACCTGCAGTTTGTCCGCGGCGCGGCGGCAAATCGCCACTCCAGCGACGATTGCTACCAGCGTCGCCAAGCTATAAACGACGCTGCCGGTTTGGACCAATAACAGATACAGCGGAATCGCGGCGGCAGTACCGAACGTGCCCGGCATGAAACGGAATAGACCGGCACCGAAACCGAATGCGAGAAACAATTCAGGATCTTGCAGAATTTGCCGGGTGCTGAGTTGGCTATTGCCGTAATGATCCCTAAACAAAATGTTCATAACCCCTGGCTGGAATGTTTTCGATACGCCCTGCCCGGCGAATGCGTAATCCGGACTCGACTTCAACGACGCCGACACAACTACAGCCGACCGGCACCTTTGCCGCCAATGGCGCCGGCACCGTGAAGCAAAGTTCATAGTCGTCACCAGCGCTCAACGGCAACGTCCAGTCCGAACTGGTTGCGATATACTCGCCCACCGCAGTCGACAACGGCAGTTTGTCCCAATCGAGCACCGCACCGACGCCGCTTTGCTGCAGAATATGGCCCAGGTCGGCAGCCAAGCCGTCGGAAATATCGATGCAGGCGCTGGCGACGCCGCGCAACGCCAGACCGGTCTCGATTCGCGGTAGCGGCCGGTCGAACCTTTGCAAAGGTTGTTCGTTATCGAAGACCGGCAAACCTTGTTTGATCTTGAGTCCCAAGCCGGCATCGCCGATGGGGCCGCTGACGAAAATCAAGTCGCCGGGCCTGGCGCCGGAACGCAACAAGGCCTGGCCGCGCGGCACTGCACCCATGGCCTGTACCGTCAAGCTCAGCGGTCCGGAGGTGGTGTCGCCACCGACCAGATCCACTCGATATTGCCGAGCCAGCGCCAGAAAACCATCCGCAAAAGCTTGCAACCAGGATTCGTCGACTTGCGGCAAGGTCAACGCCAGCGTCACCGCGAACGGCTCCGCGCCCATCGCCGCCAAATCGCTGAGGTTTACCGCCAAGACTTTGTGCCCCAAGGCATTTGGATCGACATCGGCAAAAAAATGCACGTTTTCGACCATGGTGTCGGCGGTCACGGCGATCTGGTAGGTTTCCGGCAGATTCAGCAAGGCGCAATCGTCGCCAATGCCGAGATGATTGAACGGATGTTGCAGCGCCGATCCGGCAAAGAAGCGCCGGATCAGGTCGAATTCGCCCAGCGCCATCAGTCGCCGGTTTTGTGGCGTTGTTTGGCGGCGATTTCCATTGCGCGCTGCTTCTGCGCCACTTTATCGAGAATACCGTTGACGTATTTGTGGCTGCCGTCGGCGCCGAAATCCTTGGCCAGATTGACGCCCTCGTTGATGATGACCTTGTACGGGGTTTCCAGACGGTTGATCAATTCATAGGCACCGATGCGCAGAATCGCCCGCTCCACCGGATCGATTTTCTCCACCGGCCGGTCGACGAATTCGGCCAACGCGGCGTCGATCACGTCCAGTTGTTTCGGCACGCCGTGGAACAGTTCGCTGAAATAAGTTTTCTGGGCGCCTTTCAAATGTTCTTCTTCCAGAAAATAAGTCTCGATCCGGGTCAGACTGTCGCCCGACATCTGCCATTGGTACAAGGCCTGCACCGCACATTTTCTGGCGTTGGTTTTTGCCTGGCTCATTAATTGCCCTGGTTGGCGTTCAGGGCCTTGAACAGGCTGACCATTTCGATTGCGGACAGAGCGGCCTCGGCGCCTTTGTTGCCGGCCTTGGTGCCGGCACGTTCGATCGCCTGCTCGATGCTATCGACCGTCAACACACCGAATGCAACCGGAATATCGTGTTGCAATGAGACTTGAGCAATGCCTTTGACGCATTCGCCGGCCACGTATTCGAAGTGCGGCGTGCCGCCGCGAATCACAGCGCCCAAGGCGATGATCGCATCGTACTTTTTACTGGCGGCGATGCGTTGCACCACCATCGGCAATTCGAAGGCGCCCGGCGCCTTGACCAGCGTAATATCGTTGCGGTCGGCACCGTGGCGGACCAATGCATCGATCGCGCCGCCTTCCAATTGTTCGACGATAAAGCTGTTGAAGCGCGAAGAGACGAGACAAAACTTGCCGCCTTGCGCGGAAAAATTGCCTTCTACGGTAGTGACTGTTGCCATGTATTTACCTGATGAGTGAGAGATTGAGTTTGTTGCGGTCAATTGCCGGCATCGATATGTTCGACCACTTCCAGATCGAAACCGGACAAGCCGATGTATTTTTTTTGCGCGCCCATCACCTTGAGCCGGCGCACACCCAGATCGGACAAAATCCGCGAGCCGGCGCCGGTGGTGCGCCAATCGGCGTCGGCGCTGAGATCGCGACTGTGTTTGACGCCGTGGTCCTGCATTTGATAGCTATGGATCAATTCGACCAGATCCTTGTTGTTTTCTTTCTGCCGGATCAGCACCAGCACGCCGCGGCCGGCCTCGGCAATATTTTTTAGCGCTTCCCGCACCGGCAGACTGCAATCGCTGCGTTTGGAGAACAGCAAATCGTCGATCACGTTACGCGCATGCACTCGCACCAAAACCGGCTCGTCGCCGGCCACATCGCCCATGACCAAAGCCAGATGGACGTTGTCGTCGTTACAATCCTGGTAGGCATATAACCGAAAATCGCCGAACTCGGTCGGATAGGCGCATTCGCTGATGCGTTCCAGCGTGTTCTCGTGCTTGATCCGGTAATGGATCAAATCGGCAATCGTGCCGATTTTCAGATTATGGCGTTCCGCGAACGCCTCCAAGTCGGGACGGCGGGCCATAGAGCCGTCGTCGTTCAGAATTTCGACGATTACCGCGGCCGGCTCGACACCGGCCAAGCGAGCCAGATCGCAACCGGCTTCGGTATGCCCGGCCCGGTTCAGCACGCCGCCGGCCTGCGCCATCAGCGGAAAAATATGGCCCGGCTGGACCAAATCGCTGGGCTGAGCCTGTTTGGCAACGGCGGCTTGCACCGTCAACGCCCGGTCGGCCGCAGAAATGCCGGTGGTCACGCCCTCGGCCGCTTCGATCGACACGGTGAAATTGGTGGTATAGGGGGTGCGGTTGTCGTTGACCATCAGCGGCAGCCGCAGTTGCTGGCAACGTTCGCGGGTCAAGGTCAAACAAATCAGGCCGCGGCCGTATTTGGCCATGAAATTGATGTCTTCCGGGCGGACGAATTCGGCCGCCATCAACAAATCGCCTTCGTTTTCGCGGTCTTCATCGTCCATGATGATGACCATCTTGCCTTGGCGCAGATCGCCGATGATTTCTTCTATGCTGTTCATTGGATAAAGCCTGCGTCGTAAAGTAGCGCCTCGGTAATGGTCCCCCGGCCGCGGGCCGCAGCATCGCCTTGCATCAGGCGTTCCAGATAGCGGGCCAACAGATCGACTTCCAGATTGACCCGGTCGCCGACTTCGGCCTCGCCGAGCGTGGTTTCCTGCAAAGTGTGCGGCACGATATTTACGGCAAAGGTGGCGCCGTCGACGCTGTTGACCGTCAGGCTGATGCCGTCGATGCAAATCGAACCTTTTTCGGCGATGTATTTGGCCAGTGGGTCCGGCGCTTTAAACTTGAAGCGCCAGGAACGGCCGTCCGCGCGTTTTTCCAGAATTTGGCCGATACAGTCGACATGGCCACTGACGATATGCCCGCCCAGCCGGCTGCTTGGAGTCAGGGCCAATTCCAGATTGACCGGCATGCCCGGTTTGGCCTGACTTAAGGTCGTGCGCGACAAGGTCTCGTTAGATACGTCGGCACTGAAGCGATGCTCGGCCAATTCGACCGCGGTCAGGCAGACGCCGTTGACGGCAATGCTGTCGCCGAGCGCGCAGTCTCGCAGCGACAGCTTGCCGGTTTCGATGCTCAAGCGGCAATCTCCGCCCCTGGGTTGAACGGCCGCGATTTGGCCGACGGCTAAAACAATTCCGGTAAACATGATATTCGCTCGATGATTCGGGTTATGTTGGACCATCAACGTTTTTGCGGCTGTTCCGCCGGCTGCGCAGCGGAGTCCTGAGTTTTTTCGGTTTTGTGCGGTTTACGGTAAACGGTTACCGATTGGTAGACGCCGCTATGATAATCGTAAATTTCGATATCGCGCTCTTCACCGACGTATTTGCCGCCTTCGATTTTAACGGTTTTCGAGCTTTTCGATTCGTCGTCCTCGGCGCCCGCCCAGCCCGGCAACAACGATAATGACAACGTAAAAATGATGACAGTCCTCATAACGGCTAGCCCTAATCGGAAATTGTTTGCGGGCGGTACAGCAACCGTAAATCCGGGCCTACTTGCCGCACTTCCGCCAAAGTAAGTTTTTTCTTATCTTGCAGGCGCTGCAACTCCGGCATCCGGAACAGGCCGCGTCCGCTGTCGCCCAAAACGCATGGCGCCATATAAATCAACCACTCGTCGACCAGGCCGCTATTCAACAAAGCGCCGTTCAAGGTCGCGCCAGCCTCGATCCAGACCGTGTTGATCTGCCGCTCTGCCAGCAATCTGCACACCTGGTGCAAATCGGTTCCTCCGGCTGTCGCATCGACCTGAAACACCTTGTAGCCGGCATCCAGCAGACGCTGTCGTTTTACCGAATCGCTGCTGGAAGTGACGATCCAGACTTCCGCAGAATCCTGCAACATCCGCGCAGCGAGCGGCATGCGCAAATGGCTGTCCAGCACCACTTTCACAGGCTGGACCACATCGAAATCGACTCGCGCGCTCAATGAAGGATCGTCTGCCAACACCGTGTCGATTCCGGTCAAAACCGCGCTGCTGGCGGCTCGCCAACGTTGGACATCCTGCCGCGACAGCGGAGAGGTGATCCACTGGCTTTCTCCGCCGGCCATCGCTGTGCGCCCGTCCAGACTCATGGCCAACTTGCTGCGAATCCACGGCAAACCTTGGCTCATCCGTTTGAAAAAGCCGCGGTTCAAATTTTCCGCTTCGCTTTGCAACACACCGCAAACCGCTTCGACCCCGGCCGCAGCAAGCTGCTGCAAGCCACGGCCCGATACCAGCGGATTCGGATCTTGCATCGCGGCGACCACCCGTGTCACACCTGCTGCAATCAATGCCTCGGTGCAGGGCCCGGTCTTGCCTTGATGACTGCAAGGTTCCAGCGTGACGTAGGCCGTGGCGCCGCGGGCGTCACCGGCCCGACTCAACGCGTCGACTTCGGCATGAGCGTAACCGGCGCGCTGGGTCCAACCCTCGGCAATGATTTCGCCATGTTTGACCAACACGCAACCGACGTGGGGATTGGGGTCGGTCGTGTAAAGGCCGTTTTGCGCCAGTTTCAAAGCCCGCGCCATAAAGGCGGCGTCTTGGCTAGGCGTCATGCTTCTGCAGATTTTCGATCACGGCGGTGAAATCGGACACATCCTGGAAACTGCGGTAAACCGAGGCGAAACGCACGAAAGCCACGTGATCAAGCGCTTTCAGTTCGTTCATCACCATTTCGCCCAGCTCGCGCGCCGGAATTTCCCGCTCACCCTTAGCCGTCAGCGCCTTTTTGATCCGGCTCAACGCGGCTTCGACGGCATCGACCTGCACCGGCCGTTTTTCCAGTGCGCGCTGCATACCTGCCCGCAGTTTTTGTTCGTCGAAACTTTGCCGGGCGCCGCTACGTTTGATAATCCGCGGCAGGGTCAATTCGACCACTTCGAACGTGGTAAAACGCTCTTTGCAGGCCACGCACTCCCGCCGACGCTTGACTTGGTCGCCGTCGTCGGCCAGACGGGTGTCGATCACCCGCGTGTCTTGTGCAGCGCAAAACGGACAACGCATGTTAAAAATCGAAACTGGGTTTAAAGGGATGCATTTTATTACAGAACCCAGTGATATTGAAATCGGCTAATAGCTGGCACCGCCCTCGTTCAATACGCCTTTCGCGACCGACCGGATATGCACGTCGCGTTGCGGATACGGGATTTCGATATGGTGGGCCTGTAACGCTTCGTAGATCTGAATATGCAATTTGTGGGTAGCGACGGCCCGATCGCTCAGCTCGCGCACGAACACATTGACTTTGAATTCCAATGCGCTTTCGCCGAAACCGACGAAACTGATCACCGGTTCCGGATCGGCCAGAACTTGTTCGGTGTTTTTTACCGCTTCGCTCAGGATCTGTTCCACCAACTCGATATCGGAGCCGTAGGACACGCTGACCGGTACCACTACCCGGGTTACGGTATCGGACAAGGTCCAGTTGATCAGCTGGTCGGTAATGAAGGTCTTATTCGGCACCACCAACTCCTTGCGGTCCCAATCGACGATGTGGGTGGCCCGCATTTGAATCCGGCTGACCCGGCCGGTAACGTCGCCCACGGTAACGGTATCGCCGACCCGAATTGGCCGTTCGAACAACAGGATAATGCCCGACACCATATTGGCGAAGATCTCCTGCAAACCGAAACCCAAACCCACGCTGAGCGCCGCCACCAACCATTGCACCTGCGACCAACTGCCGCCAAGCTCGTTGGCGACAGCCAAAAAGGCAATCGAAACCAAACTGTAACGCACCAACTGAATCAGGGCGTAACGGCCGCCGGCGGTCATGGCGAATTTACCGGCCGTAGCCAAGTCGACCAAGGTTGGAAAATTGCCGACGAACAAAAACGCCAGTCCGATATACAGCAAACACAGCAGGAGATTGATCAACGTGATCGGCTGCAGTGCCTCCTTGCCGTCGACGATTTGGGCGTGCTGCCACAGCACGATTTGGTCGAATACCGAAAATGCCGGCAGGATATCGCTCCAGATCAGCCAAGCACCAACCACGAGCAACACGCCGGTTATCGTGGTCAAAAATTTATGGCCCTGCTGGTTGATTTTGGAGATGTCCAACAAATCATCTTCCAACGGAATCGCCGGCTCGGCGCCGGTCGCGGCTGCCGCCTGTTCGGTCTGTTTGCGCTTTTGGCGGGCATTTTGCAGCGCCAGGCGCCGCTCGGTATTTCGCAACCAACGTAACACCAAGGCCTGGAACAAGGAGACGAAAAACACCAATCGCAGACTGTCGATCAGCTTTTGTTCCAACTCCAACGCACTTTGGAAATAGCCAGCCACCGCGAAGCCGATAATCGCCAGCGGCGTCAGTACCGCAATCGTATACCAGACGTAACGCAACCGACTGACCCAACCCTCCGACTGTTGGTAAAAATAGCGACCCAGCCCGGTTTGCGGCTGCGTCAAACGGTGAAAGACGTAGCTGAAGGTCAGCATCATCGCAATCAGCGCGCTACGCCCCAAGGCATAGCTGTGTTCGGAAAACAAGTCGCTCCCGGTCATCGACATAATGAATATGGCTGGCAGCAACAAAAACCGGGCCCATTTCATTTGGCCGTAAAGCAGACTGGTGGCATGCTCCGGCCAATGGAAAAGGGTTTCGGCGATACCGCCGGGTTTGAACAGGCGAAAGAAAAATTGTACGACAAACAACGATACGGCTGTAACGACCATCCCCTCGGCGAAGGCGTGGCTGAAAAAATCGGCGCGGGCGTTCAATAACAATACGCCGCCGATCCAGGCCATTAATAACCCGCCGTATAAAGACAACAGCATCAAATATCCCATGCCGGATAGAATCTCGCCGAAACTATGGCCTATCGGATTTTTGACCAGCAAGCGCCCCAGCTTGAGTTTAAGATTCAAGCGAAAACGCCAATGCAGGACCACTATCCCCAAACCGACCAGCGCTAACATCGGATAATTCGCGATGCTCTCGGCAAAATCGGCGGCCACCCGCAGCCAATTGCCCGGATTCAGAAACCAGATCAACGACGAGAAAATGTCCTTCAAATAGTGTTTGTCGATCACCGGCGCGCTGGGCACCCACAGCAAACGCTGGTCGAGATAGGCACTGAATTTGTCGGCCACCCCCAGCATTTGCTGCAAACTGAAATCGACGTCGCCGAGTAAGCGGCCATAGTCGTTATAACTGGAGGCCAGCCGCATCACCAAATCTTTGCGGTCGTTCAACAACATGCGCAACTCGGTACGGATCCGCAATTTCTCCGCGTCGTCCGTCTCCGCTGGCAACTGGCCGATTTGATCCAGTAACACTTGATTGACATCGGCCAACTCTTTCTTCGCCTCATCCAGTTTGAACATTTCCAAACTCGCCAGCGCAATTTGCGCCTGGATATCGTCGTTCAAACGGGCAAACTGCTTTCTCTGCGGCACGTTACGGCGCTGTTCGCGCAGTAGGTTGCCCAAGGCCGGACTCAAACCGGCGAGATTGATTTTTTGCTCGGCGCTTTGAAAGTCTTTTTCCAATTGTTTGCCGCGGGTATCGATCTCGGTTTTTTGCAGCAGGTATTGCTCCATGTTTTTATTGATGTCCTGCAGCTTGCGGTTGTATTGCATGTTCTGCTTGGTTGCAGCTCTAATCAGCGGATGCTTGCTTTCGGCTTCTCTCTCCGCCTGCGCCAATTCGGCCTGCTCCTTGTCAATTTGCTGCTGGCGCCGATCCAATAAAAAATTATCCAGATCGGCAATGGTCAGAGCTTCCAACTCCCGTTGCAACGACGCCAGATGCATCCGGTCCTTTTCGACCTGCAACCGGAGCGGGCTGCTGATGTTTTCCAGCTCCAGCGTTTTCAAACTGCTATTCAACAGGCGAATCCGGGTATCCAGTTGGATTTGGCGGGCTTCGCGCTCGTAAAGACTGTCGGCGGCGCGCGCGACCAAACTTTGTTGCTCCTGTAAACTGGATGCCTGCTTGTTTTTGATTTCGGCAATTTTTTCCCGAATCAGTTGCGGCCGGCTATTTAGTTCGCCGATTTGCGCTTCGATCCGGCTGATTTCGGCATCCAGATCGCTGAGACGGGTCTTTTCGATAATTAAGCGCTGCTCCAGTTCGTCGGTCGGAAATAGCGCCAACTTTTCCGCTTTGCGATTTTTTAAGTTGTTTTCCGCTTCGGCAATCTGGCCGGCGATTTGTTTGGCAACAACCGGATACAAACTCAACGCCTGCTTGAAGGAATCGGCTTGGGCATCCTGAGCTTCGGCCTCGCTCAAATTGTCGTCGCTTTCACGGTAGGCGGCCAAAATCCGGTTCTTGATCTCTTCGGCCAGATTTTGCTTGTCCTTGATCGATTGCACCCGCTGCTGAATATCTGCCCGGGTCACGGCTTTGATGGCCGTAGCCGGCGCAGCTGCGGCCGAAAAGGCATCGCCCGCCAACAACATCAATAAAAAAAACAGGCTATGCAGCAAAAAATTCAAGTTCATGAGTTAGTGTAATCAGCGTAAAACAAAATAGCCGGCTGGAGTTCCTATGCTTAACGATCGCGAAGGCGTGATCAAATACCGTCTCGACCACCAATACCAAGCACTGCCCGCAGACACCGATCTGCGCGCGATCAATGCTTGGCGCAACATCATGTATCGCCTCGGTTTGATAGGTCGTATCGCCGGCAAATACGATGGCCTCGGTTTCGGCAACATCAGTAGCCGTCGGGTTCCCGGCGAGAACGGCTTTTTGGTATCCGCCACCCAGACCGGCGATCTGCCCCAGCTCGGCCCGGAACATTACGCCTGGGTCACGGCGGCGTCGCCACAGCAGAATCGGCTGCAGTCCTTGGGCCCGGCCCAACCCTCTTCGGAAGCCTTGACTCACGCGGTGATCTACCAGTTGTTGCCGCCGGTGCAGGCCGTCATCCACGTACATTGCCCGGAAATTTGGCACAATAACGCAAATTTGCAGCTGGCGCATACCGCCGCGCAGGTACCCTACGGTACTCCGGAGATGGCCGACGCCGTGGCAACGCTATTGCGAAATTCTGGGAGCGTCGACCACGGCATATTTGCCATGCTCGGACACCTGGACGGCGTCGTCGCCTACGGCGGCTCGCTGCAGCAAGCAGCAGAGTTATTGATTGCTCGGCTGGCCATGGCCTTAGCGCTTGAGCAAAACCAGCCGGGCCGCTAGAATGCCAGCTTTATTAGCATTTATTAATTTTTATCATGCCGGAAATCATCATCTACACCACCAAAATTTGCCCTTATTGCACGATGGCGAAACGCTTGCTGGAGCGTAAAGGAGCCGGTTACACCGAAATCAACGTCGATGCCGAGCCGGGCTTGAGAGAGCAGATGATCGAGAAAACCCAACGCCGCACGGTGCCGCAGATATTCATCGGCAATCGCCACATCGGCGGATTTGACGACTTGCAAGCGCTGGACAGAAATCAGGAGCTGGATCCGCTACTGCGGGATTGAAACTAAAGCGAGCCCTGTTCGGGCCGAGCATTTTAGCGGATAGTGACTAACTGCAGGCCGATGCGGGTGCTGATTTCGTTACTGTCGTACCAGACGATTTTGCCCAACGCGCTCAAGCCCAACTCTGGGCACTGCACTTTGACCGGAGCGTTGATTTTGATGGCTGGCGAATTGCCGGCCAGTTTCAGACACATGCCTTCCACCGAGCGGTCTAGCCCTTCCACCAAAAAACGTTCCTTGTCGACGAATAACTCCGCCTTAAAATGTTCGGCCTTGCGGTATCCGCGGCGCTTGCGCCACAGTTTTTGGGCGTTGTGTACTACGTCGCGAAACTCCAGACCCATCATTATGCGGTTGCGATCGCGCTTGACCCAGACAATGTCAACCTCACCGGCCAACTGCAACTCGGCGACAAAAATTTCCGCGCGCCGGCTTTGTTCCAACAGAACTTCGAAATCCCGAATAGTCGTCAACAAATCGCCAGGCGCAACCTCAAGCATCGCGCCGTTCAGCGAAACATCGTAGCAATTGATCTGCAGCGTCTCGCCGCCCACGTACAGCCTACCTTCGGCATTAAAGTTTTTTCGGTATTCTTTTCTATCCTGAAACATGCTCGAAATCTCTAAGGAATGTCCGACAAAGATAGCTTATTTTTGGCTCAACGTTCGCCCGCCCGGCCCCGTGTTTCAGACCAAACCCAAACCGACCGCCAAATCGGCCTTGATGTCGTCGAGATTTTCCAGACCGACCGAGATCCGCACCAGACTGTCCTTAATCCCCGCTTCGGCGCGGGCCTCCGGCGACAGCCGGCCGTGAGTGGTCGTAGCCGGATGCGTAATTGTGGTTTTGACGTCGCCCAGATTAGCCGTTATCGACAGCATCCGCGTCGCATCAATCAAACGCCAGGCTTCTGCCTTGCCGCCCTTTAGTTCGAAACTGACTACCGCGCCGAAATGGCTTTGCTGACGCTTGGCCAGTTCGTGCTGGGCGTGAGACGCCAACCCCGGATAATGCACCTTGGCGACGGCGTCCTGCTGTTCCAGCCATTGGGCCAGGGCAAAGGCGCTGTCGCAATGCGCTTTCATCCGAATCGCCAGCGTTTCCAAACCGCCCAAAAACACCCAGGCGTTGAACGGACTCAGCGTTGCGCCGCCGGTACGCAGATAGGGGTAGACCTGCTTTTCGATGATCTCGTTGTTGGCGACCACCGCGCCGCCAACGCAGCGTCCCTGACCGTCAATATACTTGGTCGTCGAATGCACCACGATATCTGCGCCCAACGCCAGCGGCTGCTGCAAAATCGGCGTGCAAAACACGTTGTCCACCACCAACAGACAACCGTGTCGATGGGCGATATCGGCCAAAGCCCGGATATCGGCAATTTCGATCAGCGGATTCGACGGCGTTTCCAGAAACAGAAACCGGGTATTGGGCTTGATGGCCGCTTCCCAAGCGGCAGGATCGGTCAAACTGACGAAATCGGTCTCGACTCCGAATTTGCCGAAATAATTTTGAAAAGCCAGGACCGTGTTACCGAATACGCTACGCGAACACACCACATGGTCGCCGGCCTTCAATAAAGCCATCCCTACCGCCATGATCGCCGCCATTCCTGACGCAAACGCCAGACAGCGCTCGCCTTTTTCCATTAGCGCCAGACGCTCCTGGAAGGCCGCGACTGTCGGGTTGGTAAAGCGCGAATAAATGTTGCCGGGCAACTGGCCGGTGAATTTGAGCGACGCCTCCTCGGCCGAGCCGAACACATAGCTGGAGGTCGCAAAAATCGGCATGCTGTGCTCAGACTCGTGAGTCCGATGCTGGCCGGCGCGTATGGCTTGGGTTTCTGCGGCAAAATCCTGCCAATCCGGTTGACTCATATTATTTCGCCACCTGCATTTCGATGATAAAACTGCTGCTGTTGCGCTGCTCCTGGGCGTGGTCGTTGCGCAAGGCTTCGATTCTCGCCAAGTAGGCGTCGTCTATGTCGCCAGTAACATAATCGTGACTGAAGCAAGAGGTATCGAAATGTTTGATCTTAGGATTACCGCGACCTACCGCTTCGATCAAATCGTCGAGATCCTGGTAAATCAGTTTATCGGCACCCAGTGCTTTGCACACCTCGGCTTCACTTCGGTCGTGGGCAATCAACTCATGCGCGGCCGGCATATCGATGCCGTAGACGTTCGGATAACGCACCGGCGGCGCCGCGGAGGCAAAATACACCTTTTTGGCACCGGCGTCGCGTGCCATCTGAATAATCTGCTCCGAGGTGGTGCCGCGCACAATGGAGTCGTCTACCAACAACACGTTTTTACCGTCGAATTCCAACGAAATCGCGTTCAGCTTTTGTTTTACCGACTTTTTGCGCAGCTTCTGGCCGGGCATGATGAAGGTGCGACCGATGTAACGATTTTTCATAAAGCCTTCGCGAAACTTCACACCCAAGTCATGGGCGATTTGCGAAGCGGCGGTACGACTGGTGTCCGGAATCGGAATCACCACGTCGATATCGTGGTCCGGCCATTCGCGCAGAATCTTTAACGCCAATTTTTTGCCCATCCGCATCCTTGCCTTATAAACCGAAATGTTGTCGATGATCGAATCCGGCCGAGCGAAATAGACATATTCGAAGATACACGGGCAATGATCGGTGACCTCGGCGCACTGGCGGGTATGCAATGTGCCGGAAGCCTCGATGAACACGGCTTCGCCCGGTGCCAAATCGCGGATCAGACGAAAATCCAACACGTCCAGTGCGACGCTCTCCGAGGCAATCATGTAATCGACGCCATCCTCGGTTTTGCGTTCGCCGAACACGATCGGTCTGATGCCGTGCGGATCGCGAAAACCCAATACGCCGAAGCCGGCAATCATCACCACCACCGCATAAGCGCCGCGGCAACGTTTATGCACGGCGCTAACGGCTTGAAACACATCCTCTACCGTCAAGCGCAATTTGCCGAACTGCTGCAATTCGTGAGCGAACACATTCAGTAACACTTCCGAATCGGAATCGGTATTGATATGGCGCTGGTCGTCGACGAACACTTGGCGCTTCAGTTCTTCGGTATTGGTCAGATTGCCGTTGTGGGCCAGGGTCAGGCCGAACGGCGAATTGACGTAAAACGGTTGCGCCTCGGCCGAACTGGTGCAACCGGCGGTCGGATAACGCACGTGCGCAATGCCCATGTTACCTTTCAACTTCATCATTTGTTCGGTTGAAAACACGTCTCTGGCCAAACCGTTGTCTTTGCGCAGATGCAAACGGCCGCCTTCGCAGGTGACTATACCGGCAGCATCCTGACCGCGGTGCTGCAACACCGTCAGCGCATCGTACAGGTCCTGGTTAACACTTTGATTGGAAACAATAGCGGCAATACCACACATAGCTGATCCGGATTATCGATAATGAATGTAATCCGCCAAGCCTGCCGGCATCTGGGTTTTCAACCAGACCGCCAAGGCTTGAAACGGAGGAATGAGAACGGATTGTTTCCACCACGGATCTTCCGGCAATGGTGTGACCCCGGCCAGAATCACCAGAATGGAAACCAGCACGGCCCCGCGGGCAATGCCGAACAACATGCCGAGCAGGCGGTCGCTGCCGCTCAAGCCGGTTTTTTCGATCAATTGGCTCAACAGAAAACTGATCAGGCTGCCCAATATTAAAGTCGCGAAAAACAGCAAGCCGAAACTCGCGGCGATGCGGGCCGACGGATAGCTGATCGTGGTTTGCAGCAACACCGCAAGCTCCCGGCTGTAATGGGTCGCCACCCACACCGCCGCAATCCACAGCACCAACGCGAAAGCCTCCTTGATAAAACCGCGCACCAAACCCATCACCGCCGACATCGATATGATGGCGATAATGGTGTAATCAACCCACAGCAGCTTGTCCCAAGCAACCAAGTCCGGCATCGTTCAGAGATCTATCGATCCGTACGCAAAATTTACTCGTCGGCGGAGACAAAGCTGTTGACGTTGATCTGCGCCAACTTGGCTTTGACGGCCTGGGCTTTGGCTTTGTCGACGATGGGCCCGATCCGAACTTTAAATACCGTGCCTTTATCGCCGGCGGCTTCTTTGATCGTCGCGGCAAAACCCTGCTGCTTCAAACTCTCTTGCAAACTGGCGGCGTTGGCTCTTTGACTGAAGGTACCGACCTGCAAATACCAGCGATTGGTTTCCTCGGCCGGAGCGGCGGGCTTGATCGCTGGCGGCGCTACCGGCGCCTGCGTTTGCAGTTCCGGTTTCGCTTCGGCTGGTTTTGCCAGAGGCTTCAAAGGTTTCGGCACCGGTGCAACCCCTGGCAACGGTTGAACCGGGGCAACAGGTTTTGTGGTTTTTGGCGCTATCGGCAAATCTTCAGCCTCAGCCGGTTCTTCTTCGACAGGCGCTAATGCCCGCGGTGGCGGCGCGGCCGGCGTTATCGGCGCGGTATCCCGCGCGCCTAGTTTCAGTTGCGGTTTCGGCGCCTCGAATTCGGCCTCGGCTTCGCCTTCCTCAACGAACTTGGGTACGGGCTTTCCGGTACTGGCCGGAGCCTGCGCTTCAGCGACATCTTCCGTTTTTTCCGGAAGCGGCATGATTTCCACATCCTGGGTCTTGGCAGGCAGCTCGGGAATTTTCAGTTCGCTGATATTTTTGCCGGTTTCGTCGATCGGGTCGTCGAACAACATCGGTACGAAAATCGCGGCCAATGCAGTGATCACCGCCGCCCCAATCAATCGCTGTTTCAATTCTTGATCCATTACGATCCCCTCTAGGAAAATTTAGCCAAATATTCGGATACCAGAAAAAACGAGCCGAACACCAGAACCAGCTCGTCCGGTCCGGCCGCGGCCCGCGCCGCTTCAAATGCGGCCGAAAAATCGGCGAAGCCGTTTTCGAAGTTCGCCATCTGCAACTGGCGGAAATGGGATTCGATCAATTCGGGCGTGGCGGCGCGCGGATTGTCGAGCGGAGCCAGATACCACTTGGCCACCCTAGCCCGCATCATTTTCAACACGCTGCCGATGTCTTTATCGCGCATCATGGCAAATACGGCATGAATTCTGGTTTCGGGAAAATAGTCGCTCAGGTAATCGATCAAGGTACCGACCGCTTGCGGATTGTGGCCGACATCCAGCAACACCTGCGGCGTCCCCGGAATCAACTGAAACCGACCCTGCAGTTTGGCCGCGTTCAAACCGGCACGGATCGCCGCCTCGTCCACCGGCAAGTTCTCCTGCAACGCCGAAACCGCCATCAGCACCGCCGCCGCATTCCGGTATTGGTGTTCACCTTTAAAAGCCGGAGCCGGCAAACCGGCGTAGACTCGATCGCCTGCACGCCAAGCCCAGGTTTCACCGTATTTTTGGTAAGCAAAAGCTTCGTCCAATTGGTAAACCTCGGCACCGATCTGCTCGGCCACCTGCCGTAACGAAGCCGGTGCCGCGGCATCGCCAATCACGGCTGGCACCGATTGCCGAAAAATGCCGGCTTTTTCCCGGCCTATCGCTTCGACGGTATTGCCCAACCAATCGACATGGTCCAAGGCGATGGTGGTCACCAGAGCAACATCCGGATCGACGATGTTAACCGCATCCAGCCTGCCGCCCAAACCCACTTCCAATAACTGTACATCCAGATCGGCTTCGGCGAACAAACACAAGGCCGCCAGTGTGCCGAATTCGAAATAGCTCAGACTGGTTTCGCCGCGGGCCATATCGATTCGGGAAAATACCCGGCAGATGTCGGCATCGTCAACTGCACGGCCGTCTATACGGATCCGTTCGTTGTAGCGCAGGATGTGGGGCGATGTGTAGGCACCGACTTTATAGCCCTGGGCTCGGTAGATTGCTTCCAGATATGCCACGCAGGAGCCCTTGCCGTTGGTGCCGCCGACCGTGACGGTCAAGGGTTTACGCCTGGTCGGATTGAGCTGCCGGTATACGCCGGCAACTCGTGCCAAGCCTAAATCGATCGAGCGCGGATGTAATTGTTCCTGCCAGGCCAGCCAAGCTTGCAGTGAATCGAAACGCGCCATTTCGACCGGTTTTAGTCTGTTATCGGCAAGGTTTCGCTGACTGAGCCTGGATTCGAATCGGCCGTTTCGCTCGTTGCCGCAGCGGCGGTTGCGGCTTCGCGTAAAATCGCCAGAATGCTGGCTATTTTATCGCGCATCTCCCGGCGATCAATGATCATATCGATCGCGCCGTGCTCCTGCAAAAACTCGCTACGCTGAAAACCTTCCGGCAACTTTTCCCGCACCGTCTGTTCGATCACGCGCGGCCCGGCGAATCCGATCAACGCGTCGGGCTCGGCCACATTGATGTCGCCCAACATTGCCAAACTGGCCGATACGCCGCCCATTGTCGGGTCCGTCATGAACGAGATATAAGGAATGCCGGCCTCAGCCAGTTTGGTTAGGGCTGCGCTGGTTTTGGTCATTTGAAACAACGAAAACAACGACTCCTGCATCCTGGCGCCGCCGCTGGCGGTGAAGACAATGAACGGGGCGCCGCTACGCAGGCTTTCGTTGACGCCGCGCACGAAACGCTCGCCCACTACCGAGCCCATCGAGCCGCCCATAAAGCCGAAATCGAAGGCCGCCGCCACAATCGGATAGCCTTTCAAAGTGCCCTTCATCACCACCAGAGCGTCGTTTTCGTTGCTTTGCTTTTGCGCCTGACTGATCCGGTCCTTGTACCGCTTGCTATCCTTGAATTTCAGCGGATCGGCCGGTTTCAGACCGGCACCGATTTCCTGGCGATTGTCGTCGTCCAGAAACATGTTCAACCGCTTGCGTGCGGAAATCCGCAAATGGTGTTCGCACTTGGGGCACACGCTGAAGTTTTTTTCCAGTTCGGCATTGAACAGTATCGCGTCGCAACGCGGACACTTGTTCCACAAGCCTTCCGGGACCGTGGTGCGTTTTTGCGACGATTCGGTTCGTATTGCAGAGGGAACCAATTTCTCAAACCAACTCATTCGGGGTGATCTCCGCTATGTAGCTCAGTGGTCCATTGCTTGGCGCATGGACTTTAACAATTCGATAATTTCGCGTTTGGCCTGCTCGGGATCGTCGAGATTGGCTTCAACCTTACTAATCAGCGCGCTGCCCACCACTACGCCGTCGGCAATGGCGGCAATCGTCCGCGCCGTATCGGCATCCTTGACGCCGAAACCGACGCCGACCGGCAAATCGGTATTGGCCTTGATCATTTGCAACTTGTCTTCGACGTCGGCCGTATCCAAATGACCGGCACCGGTGACGCCTTTCAACGAGACATAATAAAGGTAACCGCTGCCGACCTCGTGCATTTTGCGGATCCGATCCGGCGTGGTGTTCGGCGCCAACAGAAAGATCTGGTCGATGCCGCGCTCGCGCAGCAATTTGACGCAATCCTCCGATTCTTCCGGCGGTAAATCGACTGTCAACACCCCGTCGACGTCGGCACGCTGTACCGCATTGGCAAAACCTTCGTAGCCCATGATTTCGATCGGATTCAGGTAACCCATCAACACCAGCGGCGTAGTTTGATCGGTTTTGCGAAATTCCATTGCCATCGCCAGCACTTTGCGTAGCCCGACATGGTGGGACAAGGCGCGCTCGCTGGCGCGCTGAATCACCGGACCGTCGGCCATCGGATCGGAAAACGGCACGCCCAGTTCGATCACGTCGGCACCGGCTTTGACCATTTCGTGCAGCATCGGCACGGTGAATTCGGGATACGGGTCGCCGGCGGTAATGAACGGAATCAAAGCCTTGCGCCCGGAAGCTTTCAATTCGGCGAATTTGGCGGCTAGACGGCTCATAGGCTGATCCCCTCGCGTTGCATGATGGTGTGCATGTCCTTGTCGCCGCGGCCGGACAGGTTAACGACAATGACTTGATCTTTGCGCATCGTCGGCGCCAATTTCATCGTGTAGGCCATAGCATGGCTGGATTCCAGCGCCGGAATGATGCCTTCCATCTTGGTCAGCGCGTGGAAGCCCTGCAAGGCTTCGTCATCGGTGATATTGGGGTACTCGGCCCGCCCGATGTCTTTCAGCCAGGCATGTTCCGGACCGACGCCGGGATAATCCAGACCGGCGGAAATGGAATGGGTTTCGATGATCTCGCCGTCGTCGTCTGCCATCAGATAGGTGCGGTTGCCGTGCAGTACACCGGGGCGGCCGGCGGACAGCGGCGCGGAATGGCGGCCGCTGGCGATACCGTCGCCGGCCGCTTCGACCCCATACATTTTCACTCCGGCATCGTCGATGAACGGATAAAACAGGCCAATGGCATTGGAACCGCCACCGACGCAGGCGACCAACGCATCCGGCAATTTACCGGCTTGGTCCAAGCATTGTTGGCGGGCTTCGCGGCCGATCACCGCTTGGAAATCGCGCACCATCGCCGGATAAGGATGCGGACCGGCCACGGTGCCGATGATATAAAAGGTGTTGTCGATATTGGTCACCCAATCGCGTAGCGCTTCGTTCAACGCGTCCTTCAGGGTTTTGGAGCCGGATTCGACCGGCACCACGGTGGCGCCCAACAGTTTCATCCGGTACACATTTAACGCCTGGCGGGCGACATCGACCGCACCCATGTAAACCACGCATTCCAATCCCAGCCGCGCTGCGACGGTGGCGGTGGCGACGCCGTGCTGGCCGGCGCCGGTTTCGGCGATGATGCGGGTCTTGCCCATCCGTTTGGCCAGCAAGGCCTGACCGACGGTATTGTTCACTTTATGGGCGCCGGTGTGGTTCAGGTCTTCCCGCTTCAGATAAATTTGGGCGCCGCCCAGGTGATCACTCCAACGTTGAGCGTGGTACAACGGCGACGGCCGACCGACATAATCGCGCAGATCCGCGTCCAGTTCGGCAATGAAATCCGGATCGTCGATATAGCGCTGGTAGGCTGCGTTGAGTTCGGTAATCGCCGGCATCAGCGTCTCGGCTACAAAGATGCCGCCATAAGGACCGAAATGCCCCCTGGCGTCCGGCATATCGTACTTGTCACCCAAAGGGTATGTGTCAGTCATAATTCTCAAGTCGCTTGATTAGTTATTCTTATGAATTCGGCCATTTTCGCCGCATCCTTGATGCCCTTCCCGGCCTCAACACCGCTGCTGACATCCAACGCATACGGCTTTACCGCAATCACCGCCGCACCGGCGTTCTCCGCTGTCAAACCACCCGCCAATATCAACGGCAGCGATCGTCTTTGCGGAATCAAATCCCAGTCAAAACCGCTACCGCTTCCCCCCGGCAGACCCGGATGGTAGGCATCCAGTAACAATCCGGCGGCATCGGCATATCGGCTTTCCAACTGCGCTACGTCAATGCCAAGCCGCATCCGGACAGCCTTGATATACGATTTGCGATAGATCCGACAGGCTTCCGCCGGCTCTTCACCGTGGAATTGCAGGCAATCCACCCGCACTTTGTCCAATACTTCCCGAATCATGCCCGGCTCGGCATCGACGAACAAGGCTACCACGCTGACGAACGCCGGCAAGGCTTCGCTGATCGCCGCCGCTTGTTCGATTTCGACATGACGCGGACTGGGCGGGTAAAACACCAATCCAATCGCATCGGCACCCAGCCGACCGGCCTGCACCGCATCGTCGACATTGGTAAAGCCGCATATTTTAACGCGGGTACGCATAGCCAAGCTCATAAAAAATGGCGGCGTAGGATACCACAGCTAAACCGGAAATCATGCCCGCACCCAACAAAAAAGGCCGGACGAACCAGCCTTTGCCGCGCCTTCAGCGACAGCTCAGTGCGCATGTTTGTGGTTATGCTGGTGCGGGTGGCTTGCAGCTGCCGGGGCAGGATCGCCTTGCGAATGCTGCGCGCCGTCCTGATGGATGGCGCTGCCTAAGCCCAATTGCTGCTTCACCACCGGCTCGTCGTGATCGACCGGTTGGTCGAAATCGGGAGTGCCGTGTTCATGTTCCTGCGCCGCAGCCCGATTCGCATCGGCGGCCGCCTCGACCGCGACGCCGTATTTGTAAACCATCAGGCCACCCAAATCGGCTGTAAACATCAGCAAGCCGGCCAGCACTCCGGCCAGCAGCAAGTAAAACGCGTTGGCCGGACCGGCCGGATGGGTTTTGCTGATTCCGCGCCACACCGCCAGAAATGCGGCCAGACCGAATACCGATATCGCCAAATGTTCGTGGCTTTCCATGATCTCGTGGACATCGCCGCCGTGGGCAACCGTATCCGCCGCAATAAAACCGAAGGTCGCGGTAATCCCGGCAAAGGCGACGCCAAGATACAACAGCCAGCCGGCGACCCGGCGCCACTCGGCGCGACCGGCCAGGGTGCCGACCAGATCCACTGCAAAAAACAGACTCAACAAGGCGATCGGAAAATGCACGAATAACGGGTGCAAATTCTGCAATGCCGCGATTCCCGGCATTAAATCGTGGAAGGTTTCGGCCGGCGATTGCCGGACTGCGGTCTCCAAAAACGCCAGCAGACTATCGACGCCGCCGGCCACGCCGCCGCTGTCGGCACCGCCATGTATCGAAAATCGGATTTGACTGTCTAGTCCCAACATGAATCCCCCTGGTTTCGGCGCTCCGGCCTTGGCTTAATTGATTGTGACTGCGGTCGAGGTCGTCAGCGCCCGAGTCTTGCTTTCGACGAATTCGCTGCCGCGCTGCTGAATGAATAAAGCCTGCAGTTTCTCGTTATCCGCCAACTTCATACCCTCTTCCTGACCCAGACAAAGCAAGGCCGTCGACCAAGCATCGGCCACCGTCGGATTTTCGTGGAAAACCGTCACCGCCACCAAATCATGCCCCACCGGCCTGCCGTTGCGCGCATCCAGAATGTGGCTGTAGCGCTGGCCTTTCAGATCGAAATAGTGGCGATAAGTGCCGCTGGTCATCACCGCCATCGGCGCATCCTTCGGCAAAGTCACCGTCTTATGCATCATTCTTTCGCCGGGCAAGGGTTTTTCGACGGCGATGATCCAGGCTTTGCCGTCGGGTTTATGGCCATTCGATTTCAGTTCCCCGCCGATTTCCACCAGATAATTTTGTATCCCCAAGTGTTCCATGGCTTCGGCAACTTTGCCAACACTGTAGCCCTGAGCGATGGAGGACAAATCGACGCGAAGACTTGGTAATTTCTTCAACAAATGCACGTCGTCGACGATTTCCAATTTGGACATACCAACACTCGCCAACGCGGCATCGATAGCGGCCTGGTCCGGCACGTGCAATTCGTCGTTTTGAAAACCCCAAAGTTCGAATATAGGCTTGACGGTCAGATCGTAACAACCGGAACTGAGCTGACTGACCGTGTGCGCTACTTTGACCAGGGCAACGATTTGCGCGTCCACCGTCTGGCCAACCGTCGCGGCAGACACATTGAATTGCTCGATTGCGGAATCGGGCCGGTAGTTCGACAACAATTTATCCAGCTCCGCCAGCGTCTTGTCGACTTCGGCCTGCACTTGCTTGCCATCCACAACCTGCTCCGACCAATAGCTGACATGGTAGGTGGTGCCTTGGGCAAAGCCCTCGAATTTCTGCACCGGCAGCTGCGGTTCACCGCCGCAAGCCACCAGCAATAACGCTCCCAGTATCGGTCCGATCCATGTCGTCCGTATCATTTATCCCCCACGATGGTGTTTTTAACGCAATAAACCGGAAATAGCCTTAAACCGTTCATGCTTGGCATCGCGCAACCATTCGAACAATACCGATTCGTGGCAGCTCAGCGTCACACCCTGCTGCTGCATGCGCTGCAAAGCGAAGGCCTTATGTTCGGCATGCCGCGAGCAGACGGCGTCGGTAAGCACATGTATCTGGTAACCCCGATGCTGCAATTCAAGCGCAGTCTGCAGGACGCACACATGGGTTTCTTGGCCGGCCAGCACTATCTGCTTGCGTCCCAGTGCCGCCAACGTGCCGTCAAAGCCTTCCGCCGCGCAGCAGGAAAACCCGGTTTTGGCGAACACGTTCGCCGCGGCCGGCAATCGCTCCAACAAATTGGCTTGAGTCGGCCCCAGCCCTTGCGGGTACTGTTCGGTCACGATGACCGGTACATCCAGCAAAGCCGCCCCTTGCAGCAGGCGCTCGCAGTGCAACGACATCTGTTGCGATTCGGCTGCCGCCATCGCCGCACTGAGGCGGGTTTGGATATCCACCAGCAGCAGGACGCTGTTATTTGCGTCGAGTAAATTGGGATGAGAAGACATGGCTTAGCCGTGTTTCATGATGCGCGCCTTGTCGCGTTGCCAATCCTTGTCCTTGGCCGCCGCGCGCTTATCGTGCAGTTTTTTACCTTTAGCCAAGCCGATTTTCAGTTTGGCCCGGCCTTTAATCCAATACATGGACAGCGGGATCAGAGTGTAGCCTTTGCGTTCCACCGAGCCGATCAACCTGTTCAGTTCGCGCCGGTGCAACAGCAGCTTCTTGCGCCGCACCGCGTCCGGGTTGACGTGGGTCGAGGCCGACAGCAGCGGCGACACGTGGGCGCCGCACAGCCAAGCTTCGCCGCGTCTGATTTCAACGTAGCTTTCCTTCAACTGTACCCTGCCGTCGCGCAGACTCTTCACTTCCCACCCTTCCAGCACCAACCCGGCTTCGAATTGCTCGTCTATCGTGTACTCATGCGTGGCTTGCCGGTTTACCGCAATGGTGTTGTCGTTGGCTTTAGAGTCCTTTTTCGATTTTTTGGCGGCCATCTGGTGCTAGGATTTTTTAGACTGACTGAAAACGGGAATTTTGTTATTTTACTCACACACCCGTTAAATAACGACTTAAAAAACACAGGGCGCATCACATGAGCGATAAAACCCGATCCATTCACGGCGAATGGTCATCCCGCTTTGCATTTATTTTGGCCGCCACCGGATCGGCGGTGGGATTGGGTAATATCTGGAAATTTCCGTACATCACCGGCGAAAACGGCGGCGGTGCCTTCGTGATGGTGTACTTGGCCTGCGTTGCCGCAATCGGCGTGCCGATCATGATCGCCGAGATCATGCTCGGCCGGCGCGGCCGGCAAAGCCCCATCAACACCATGCAAAACCTGAGTGCGGAAGCCGGCGCCGACCCGCGCTGGCATTACCTGGGCTGGCTGGGCATGATCGCCGGCTTTCTGATCCTTTCTTACTACAGCGTAATTGCCGGCTGGGCCATGGCCTATATTTTCAAAGCCTTCTTCGGCGGCTTCTTCGGCACCGACGCCGGCGAGGTCAAAGCCATGTTCGACGGCCTGATGGCCAGCCCGATCCAGCAATTGTTCTGGCATACGCTGTTCATGATCATCACGATGCAGGTGGTGATGCGCGGCGTGCAAGGCGGCTTGGAAAAAGCCGTGCGATTTTTGATGCCGGCCTTGTTCGTGATTCTGATGATATTAGTGGCTTATGCGATGTCGTCGGGCGCCTACGAGCAAGGCATCGAATTTTTGTTCAGCCCGGATTTCAGCAAAATCGACGCCGATGCGGTATTGACCGCGATGGGCCACGCCTTCTTCACTTTGAGCCTGGGCATGGGCGCCATCATGGTTTACGGCTCCTACCTGCCAGGCCATGTCTCGATCGCCAAAACCACGTTCTTTATCGCCGGCGCCGATACCATGGTCGCACTGCTGGCCGGCATCGCGATCTTCCCACTGGTGTTCGCCAACAACCTGGAAGCGGCAGCCGGACCGGGACTGATCTTTCAAACCCTGCCGCTGGCTTTCGGCCACATGGGCGGCGGTTGGCTGTTCGGCGTGCTGTTTTTCGTTTTGCTGTTTTTTGCGGCGCTGACTTCCTCAATTTCGTTGATCGAACCGGCTGTGGCCTGGCTGGTGGAAAATAAAGATCTCGAACGCAACCGGGCCTGCGTCTGGGCCGGTAGCGCCTGTTGGGCTCTGGGTGTCGCCGTGGTGTTTTCGTTCAACATCTGGTCCGGCCACAAATGGTTCGACAAAAATCTGTTTGAATTGCTGGACTACCTGACCGCCAACCTGATGTTGCCGATCGGCGGTTTATGCATCGCCCTGTTTGCCGGCTGGAGCATGCGCCAGACCGATGCCGAACAGGAATTGGAATTGCCGGCGCAAGGTTTTCAGGTCTGGCAATTTTTGATCAAATACGTCGCGCCGGCCTCGGTCTTTCTGGTATTCCTGCACGTACTCGGAGTGCTGTAAATGATTACGGTGGTACAAAAAAGCGCGCTGGTGAAATTTTCCGCGCAGCAGATGTTCGATCTGGTCGACGACATCGAATCCTATCCCAAATTTCTGCCCTGGTGTTCAGGCAGCCGGGTGCTGCGCCGCGAGGGCGATATCGTCGAAGGCCAGATCGACATCGCCAAAGCCGGTTTTCACAAGTCGTTCACCACCCGCAACAAAATCGACCGCGGCGGCCGGATTCAGATCAGCCTGCTCGACGGGCCGTTCAAATCATTGGAAGGTTTTTGGAGCTTTATGCCGTTGCGCGAGGACGCCAGCAAAATCTCGCTGGATCTCGAGTTCGAAATTTCCAGCGCTTTCGCCAGCCTGGCCTTCGGCCCGGTATTCAACCAAATCTGCAACACCATGGTCGGTTCCTTCACCCAACGCGCCAAAGCCCTGTATGGCGGCTGATCCGATTCAGGTCGAAGTGGCCTACGCCCTGCCGGAACGGCAAATTCTGATTCGGCTGACGCTGGCGGCCGGCACTACTGCGGTAGAGGCGATATCCGAGTCAAACATCGCCAGCCAACTCCCCGACATCGATCTGGCGCAGCAAACCATCGGCATCTTCGGCGCGGCTTGCGCCCCGGATAAAGTTCTGGCCGACGGCGACCGCGTCGAAATCTACCGGCCGCTACGGAAAAATCCGATGGAAGCCAGGCGGGAACGGGTAAAAAAGTGACGGCATCAAAATTGTATGCCTAACATAGTCCTATCCAGATGCTGCGCAGAGCCCAGAGTTTTTATCGACAAATACTCAAACGGGGCCGCAGGAATGTCACACTACTGAGGAGTCGACTGGAAAACCCATTCGAATGCCCCGATACAAAAGCTCCGAAGCGTAGGATCAGAACGCCATGCGCACCGCGTTAATAAAGTCGCAGCGACAGCGCACATTAAGCGATTGAACGTCAATTCTTGATCTGCTCAACTTCAGTGAATCCGCAAGCTTGGGGCATAAATACCCGATTATATTTTCGACGTATGCCTGTTTTGCAGTCTTCCTCTTCGACATTGAATTTAACTCGAACTTTGTCGCTTCCTTCATCGACTATATCAAAGCCGTTAATCGAAGTTGCAATATCGTTTAGTTCAACCCCATCACTATCATGCCCACAAAAACCCGAAACCGGATTTTCTTTCGCAAATAGAAGATCTTTGACGGCAAAGGATTCTATTTTTTTTCCAGGAACTAGATAGAGAATCCTGTAGCCGTATTCCCAATTACCTCGTGATAGATTCGATGTGCTAATCAAAACGAATCGTTTTTGGTTCCCGCCGATAAACTCGCGTTTTATTGAAATTTCCGGCCAATAATGCCCGCCCACGAGCTCGTATGAATTGTCATTTGCGTCATAAAAATACAAACCCTGATCAATACGGCCGGCATTGGTTACAGTAACCAAGAACTCGCTTTTGTTCAGTCGAAAACAATCATCTGGACGTGCTTGATTAGGTCGAGAGTCATAAAACAACTTCAACGGCTTAAAGTCGAGAGATTCTAAGACAGAGTCTGAAATGGTTTAATGAACCCGGACACTTCAAAAGGCAGACTTTATACTGTCAGCAGAGGTGACCATGACAAACGAGCAAAAACACAAACGGCCCAAATACAGTCTGGAATTTAAGCAAGATGCCGC
>NZ_JBVVNO010000016.1:0-88992 GCF_056850255.1 Methylomonas sp. Uni0011 | reverse complement strand
TCGGAAGTGAAACCGCTTAGCGCCGATGATAGTGTGGCAGGTTGCCATGTGAAAGTAGGTCATCGCCAAGCTCTTAAACATAAAGCCCGTCTCAGACGGGCTTTTTTTTGCCTAGACTCTTCTCACACAATTCTACTGTAACACTTGGCACTTTCTGCGGCTCATTCCGAAGTAGTTGATTCAAGGCAGTCGCGAAGAATGTTTTGCAGTTTCTTTAGGCCTAATTGTCTAGTCAACTTCACATTCCGTTCCGGTATGCTTGCCGGATCAGGATATGAAGCTAAGGCGCTTTCGATGCTGCTTTCTCGAATTAGATGCAACATTGGGTACGGTGATCGATTCGTATAGTTATCGGGATCGTTTTCGCCACTATCGGCAAACCGATAATGCGGGTGAAAACTGGCTATTTGATAAATTCCCTCGTATCCTTGATCAATCAATAATTGCTCGGCAATTGCCAATACGTCCAGATAGTCGTAAAAGTTGTCGAGCTGTCTGGTGATAATTAGCAAGGTTGTTTCTGTCTCTGAGTGAGTATCGAGATGCATGCATTCTTGTATAACCGCGTTCAGGCAAGATTCGACGTTATTGCCATTTTCTACTCGATAACGAATGCTGTTACGCTGCTGCTCTCGATTTGCAAAGGGACAAATGTTGTAGGCTATTACGAATGATTTAATCCACGCTTCAGTCGCAGCGATTATCTGTTGGTTAGTAGACATATCCATAGTATGCGTAAAACAATAAAAATTGGGTGTTGGTCCGTGCTCGCGTTACTGGTGCCAGTAATTGCTGGCGCCGAAGTCTATCGTTGGACAGACGTTCACGGCCGTAGCCATTTCTCGGATCGGCATCATGAAGATGCCCAAGTAATGCATATTGATCCGGGGATAAGCTACTACCGGGTTGAGAAGGTGTTTGATGGCGATACTATTCTATTAGATGACGGCCGCAAAGTTAGGTTGTTAGGTATAAATACGCCGGAAATCGCTGGCCGCATCAAATCCGCAGAATCTGGGGGTGAGCAGGCTAAACAATGGTTGCGGCTTAAGCTGGAGCAACGAAAGGTATTTTTGCAGGGCGATGTGGAAAAACAGGATAAATACCAACGTACCCTGGCTTATGTATTTAACGAAAATAAACAATTGATCAACGTCGAGTTGGTGAAGCGGGGATTAGCAACTGTCAATATTCACCCGCCAAACCTGAGATATGTTAACGAATTGCTGGCCGCGCAGGAGGAAGCGGAACGCGGCAATATTGGTCTATGGTCCGATGCGGCCTACAGCCCAACTCCCGCTGAGCGGCTGGATCAGTCAAATTACCAAGGATGGAAACGGGTGACCGGCAAGATAATTTCGCTAAAACAAACGGTAAAGCATAGTTATTTGTTATTCAGCGATAAGGTCTTGGTCTCCATCGAGCCAAGTTCCTTGCCGTTATTTACAGCCTTGGAAAGTTATATTGCAAAAAACGTCGAGGTGCGTGGCTGGGTAAAGCGTTCCAGAGACCGATTCTACGTGATTGTCAGGCATCCCGCCGACATTCGAGCCGAGCCGTAGCACTATTCTTCCTCCGCAAACAATTCCTGGATCATTTGTTTCTCATCGTCGTTCAGGATGGTTTCCGCGGAAAACCAGCGGGTACGCTGGAAAATGACGTCTTCAGATTCCTTTCGCAATCCTGCTCGGCGGTCGGTCTCGCGTCTTTCGGCAACCCGGCGTTCGCCCATACGGCGTTCGTACTTGGGCCACAGTAAATATTGTTGCTGAATGAAGGCAATCCATTCTTCCGAATTGAATGGGTACGGATTGGTTCGTCGTTCCTGTTGGCGGCGTACTGTTCGACGCCGAGCCGAGAATTCGCTATTCATAGCTAGCACTACCTTGGGGTCCTCGAGCCGCAACTACTTTTTTGGCAGTGCGCTCCATAGGGAAAAACAGTAATCGATAAGCCCGTTGAGTTATTTCGTCCTTAGTCTGAATGGCAACGATTGGTGCAGTCTGTCTTCAAATATCCGAAACAAAACCGCCCGGATATCTTGGCTTGAGATAAATCTGAGTAAGATAAAGTTCCGTTCTAAACCTTAAGTTAACAATATTGGGCTTAGGCTACCGAATTTTAATGAATTGCGATAGTTCTTTGAAATTTCCCATGGCCCGCTTTTTAAAGCTTCTAATTTAGGGTTGCCAGCGCCGCGGAGTAATCGGGTTCGTCGGCAATTTCGTTGACCAGCTGGGTGTAAATGACCGTGTTATGTTCGTCGATAATGACAATTGCGCGTGCCGTTAGTCCGGCCAAAATGCTATCCAACAACTCGACGCCGTAGTCGTGGGCGAAACTGGAGCGAAACGTGGACAGCGGCACCACATGTTTGATGCCTTCAATTTCGCAGAATCGGACTTGAGCGAACGGCAGGTCTGCCGATACGGCCAGCACCACGGTATTCGGTAAATGAGCTGCTTTTTCGTTGAATTTGCGGGTAGAAGCCGCGCAAGTCGGGGTGTCCAGGCTCGGTACGATATTCAATACCTTGCGTTTGCCGGCAAATTCCGCCAAGCCGACATCCTGCATTTTCCGGTTGGTAAGCAGAAAGTCCGGGGCGGGACTGCCGACGGCCGGTAAATCGCCGACAGTGTTGATTGGTTTGCCTTGGAAGGTGATGGTTGCCATTCTGGGCTCCTGTAGCGGTTACTATTTTTATTTCTTTCGCTTGCTGAAGTCGATCAAACGCTTACGTTTTTTGATCTGCCGGTCACTGAGCGGGTTTTTTCGGCCTTGAAACGGATTTTCCGGCGATTTGAATACCAAGCGCACCGGCGTTCCTTTCAATTGCAGTTGGTCGCGGAAATAGTTCATCAAATAGCGTTTGTAGGCGCCGGGCAGGGCATCGGTCTGTACGCCGTGAATCACTACCACCGGTGGATTGCGCCCGCCTTGGTGGGCGTATTTTAATTTGATTCGACGGCCGCCGACCAGCGGCGGTTGATGCGCCGCCAGCGCGTCGGTCAGGATTCGGGTCAATAACGGCGTCGACATATCGACCATCGCCGAGTCGTACAGGCTGTGCACGACATCGAACAATTTGCCGACGCCGCTGCCGTGCAAGGCCGAAATCGGATGCTTTTCGGCAAAGTCCAGAAACGACAGCTTCATTTCGATTTGCTTTTTGACGAACTCGCGGTGCTCGGCGTTAAGGCCATCCCATTTATTCAGTCCGATAATCAATGCGCGGCCGGCTTCCAATACCAACCCCAGAATATGCGCATCCTGGTCGGTAACGCCTTCGCGGGCGTCGATCAAATAGATCACGACATGGGCTTTTTCGATCGCTTGCAGTGATTTAATGATGCTGAACTTTTCCACGGTCAACGCCACTCGGGAGCGGCGGCGCATGCCGGCGGTGTCGATCAGCGTGAATTTCTTGCCGTCGCGTTCGAATGGGATGTAAATGCTATCGCGAGTGGTGCCGGCTTCGTCGAACACCACAACGCGTTCTTCGCCGAGTAAACGGTTGACCAGCGTCGATTTGCCGACGTTGGGTCGACCGACGATGGCGATGGCGATGCCGGGGTCTTCTTCCTGAATCTCCTCAGCTTGGGGCGGCAACAACTCGTCGATCCGGCCCAACAATTCGTGCACGTTGCGACCGTGGCTGGCGGCAATCGGTACCGGTTCGCCGAGCGCCAGGCTGTAAAAATCGTGGGTGACCGTATTGCTGTCGATACCATCGATTTTGTTGACGACCAATACTACCGGTTTGCCGAGCTTACGCAGCATATCGGCGATCGCTTCGTCGGAGGCATTGATGCCGTCACGGGCGTCGACCATGAAGAACACGACGTCGGCTTCCTGCAACGCAATTTCGACCTGTTTCTTGGCGAAGGCGTCGATACCTTCCTGGTCGTCGGTGATACCGCCGGTGTCGACCACCAGGCAATCGCGCTCGCCGCGTTTGACCCGGCCGTATTGGCGGTCCCGGGTCAAGCCCGGATAATCGGCCACCAGCGCCTCGCGGCTACGGGTCAGGTAATTGAACAGGGTGGATTTGCCGACGTTGGGTCGGCCTACTAGAGCAATAACGGGTAACATCGAATTATCGGGCCTTTAACGCAGCGAGGGTGCCGTCTTTGGCATATATGTAAACAGTGTCGTCCACGACTACCGGTTTGGCCTCAATCGCCGCTTTGCTGACTTGGGTTCGCGCCAATTGGCGGCCGTCTGTCACCGACAGCCAATGGACGTAGCCTTCGAAATCGCCGACCACGACATAACTTTGGTAAGCCGCCGGTGCGGTAAGGTGACGGTTATGCAGATCCTTTTGTTTCCACAACGAAGCGCCGCTGCGTTGGTCTAGCTGCCAAACGTCGCCTTGGGTATCGCTGACATAAATGTATCGGTAATCCAGGCTGAGTCCGGTATAGGACGATACGGCTTCATTGCGCCACAATACGTCGCCGTCGATTTCGGAAACCGAGGAAGCGCCGCCGGTAAAACTGGCGACATAGATTGCACCGCGGCTGGCGGCCGGATCGGCGTCGAGATCGACCAATCGTTCGACTTCGGAGCGGCCGCTGGGAATCGCAATGGTGGCTTCCCAAACCGCTTTGCCGTCTGTGAGTTGTAAGGCTTGTAGTTTGCCGTTAGCGGCGCCGGCAATGACGTTGCCGTCAATGATAAGCGGCGTACCGGCTCCGCGAATGCTCAAAGCGGGAACGCTGTGTTCGGAAGTCCAAAGCAATCCGCCGTCGCTTTCGCGCAAAGCCATGATTTTACCGTCGGTGGTACGGATAATCACCGTGCCGCGGCTGACTACCGGAGTGGCTTGGACTTCGCTGGGCACGTCGGTTTTCCAGCGCTGTTCGCCGCTGGCTCGGTCGAAGCCGATGACTTCGCCGGTGTTGGTGCCCATCACCACAGTATTCACGCCCAAGCCGGGCCCGGCGGAGAAACTGTATTCGGTATCGGTTTCCCAGGCCAGATTGCCGCTGGCGGCGTTTCGCGCCTGCAGATGGCCTTTATAATCGGCGGCGTAAACCGTACCGTCGGCCACAGCAGGGATCAACTTCAGATACTTTTCGTCGGCGCCGGTACCCACCGATTCCTTCCAGACCGTTTCCAGTTGCAGTTCCGGGGTGTATTCCTGCAGTGCGGCCGGCGGATCGGCGTTATCGTCGTCGCCCATTACATAGTCCGTTATCCCGGAGATGAAATCCCGACCGGCATCCAGGCCGGCGCATCCGCCCAATACCAGCGGGCCGGCGAGCAGGGTGGCGATGGTCAGGTATCTGGCTTTCCTTATTTGCATGGCCTAAACGAAACCGTGTTCAACAGCGTTAATTGGCGGCAGTCGGCGCAACCGCAGGCGCGGCGACGTCGTCCAATTTGAATTGAGTCAGCGGCGTGGCTTGGCCGGTTCTGATCGCACTTTGGTAAGCGCTACGCGCTTCGTCGATACGGTCCAATGCGACGTACAGATCGCCCTGCAATTCGTCGTAGCTGGCCGAGAAGCCTTCGGCTTTGGCCGGGTCGACTTCGGCGATCAGTTGCAGTCCTTGCTCGTATTGGCCGGTGGCCAGCATCAGCTGGATCAAACGCAGGCGGGCTACGTGTTTCAGCGGTTCGCTGTCCGCGGTCTGGATTGCCTGTTTCAGAACGGCTTTAGCGCCTTCGAGATCGCCTTTCTGCACTTTGACTTTGGCCAGTTGCAGGTGGGCGTAATTGGCGTAGGCAGTGGAAGCAAACTCGGTCGGCAGGCGTTCTGCCAGCTTTTCAGTTGATTCGCTATTGTCCTTGGCGGCGCTTTCCAGCATCTGCTGGTACATTTGCGACGCCTGACTGCGCTGGCTGGTCTGGTGGTTTTGCCACATATTCCAGCCGGCGACCAATACCAGCGCCGTGGCCACGCCGGCGATCAGCGATGTTTGGTTGGCCTCCCACCATTTTTTCAACTGTTCCAGTTGTTCTTCTTCAGTATCGTAAATTGCCACGGTGCTTTCTCTTATCTTTCCAGGTTACAGGGATTTGGGTTGATGCCAGTCCCGCAGAGCTTGCAGGAGTTGGTTATGGTCGAGCGTGCGTTGTTCCTGATCGGCGCGCAAGGGCTTCAACGCCACTTCGCCGCGGGCGGCCTCGTCGTCGCCAATGACGATGGCGTACTCCGCTCCGGATTTGTCTGCTTTTTTGAATTGACTTTTAAAGCTGCCGCCGCCGCAATTGACTTGTAACTTCAAATGCGGCAACTGATCGCGGATGGATTCCGCCAGGCGCATGCCGGCGGCTTCGGCCTCACCCCCGACCCGGATCATGTAGACGTCGACGCTGGCTTCCACCGGAACCGTTTCCAGCAACTCCAATAGGGCCAGTATGCGTTCCATACCCATCGCAAAACCGATCGCGTGGTTGGCTTTGCCGCCCAATTGCTCGATCAATCCGTCGTAGCGGCCGCCGGCGCAGATGGTGCCTTGCGAGCCGAGCCGTTCGGTGACCCATTCGAAAACGGTTTTGCCGTAATAATCCAGGCCGCGCACCAGTCGGGTATTGATGGTGTAGGCGATACCCAAGTCGTCCAGCGTTGCTTTCAGGCTGTCGAAATGGGCCAGGCTTTCCGCACCCAAATGTTCCAGTAATACCGGCGCTTGTTGCAGCATCGACTGCATTTCCAGATTCTTGCTGTCCAGGATGCGTAGTGGGTTGGTCTCCAGCCGGCGCAGGCTGTCTTCGTCCAGCAGGCTTAAATGTTGTTTGAAATATTCGACTAGTGTGCCGCGGTAAGCCAATCGCTCCTCGCTGGTGCCCAACGAGTTGATTTGCAACTCCACCATGTCGCGAATACCCAGGCGTTTCCACAAACGGTCGGTCAACAATACCATTTCGGCATCGATATCCGGGCCCGGCATGCCGTAAGTCTCGACACCCAATTGGTAAAACTGGCGGTAGCGGCCTTTTTGCGGGCGCTCGTGGCGGAACATCGGGCCGTAATACCACAAGCGGTGGCTTTGGTTGTGCAACAGGCCGTGTTCGAGGCAGGCGCGCAGGCAGCCAGCGGTGCCTTCCGGGCGTAATGTCAACGAATCGCCGTTACGGTCTTCGAAGGTATACATTTCCTTTTCGACGATGTCGGTGACTTCGCCGATCGAGCGTTTGAATAATTCGGTTTTTTCGACGATGGGCAGACGAATTTCCTGGTAGCCGTATCCGGCCAATACCTGGCGAGCCTGGCCTTCGAGCCATTGCCAGTAAGGCGATTGCTCGGGAAGAATGTCGTGCATGCCGCGGATGGCCTGAATGGCCTGTTGTTGTTTTGCCATGGGTTTACTGCGGGACTATTTGCTGATCGCGGTTTTAACTTGTTGTGCTTCTTTGGAAGCGGGGAACGAGCCGAGTAGTTGCTCGCGGTATTCTTCGGCCAGCTTGCCGTTGCCGAGCGCGCGTTCGGTTTGGAATGCTAGCCAGAGGCTTTCCGGTGTGTGCTTGGCGACGCCCAAATAGCGTTCCATGAAGGCTCTAGCCGACATGAACTGCTGGTTCTGGTAGCTGATACGCTGCATTTCCAACAATGCCGGCGCATAGTCCGGCTGGGTTTGTAACGCTTGACGAAAACAGGTTTCGGCTTGGCGAAAGTCGTTCTGTTTGACATGACATAAACCCAAATTGGTTAATGCAAACCAGGGCCGGTTGTTCATCGGCGATTCCAAAGAGTTGTTCAGTAACTCGAATCCCTGGTCGTATTTGCCCCGGTCACACAAAAAGCGTCCGTAATTGCTTTTGATGCTGAAACTTTCCGGATCCTTGCGCATTGCGTTACGGTAACTGTCGTCGGCTGCGTCGTAGTCCTTGATGCGTTCGTAAAATACTGCCAGCGTGTTATGGATTTCAGCATTGCTGGAGTCGAGGCGGACTGCGGTTTCCAGCTTTTCTCTGGCTACATCGAGCATGCCCATGTCGAGATAACGGGCACCCATCTGTAAATTCAGCCTGGCCTTGTCGGCGGAGCTCATGGTTTCGCGGCTGGTCGGCAGCAGGCCGCAACCGCCGGCCACCATCAGCCAGAGGACTGCACCCGCCAGAGACTTAACTGACATGCGCGGCTTCCTGGGCTTGCAGTTTCAGATGGCGGCGGCTCTTGTCTTGCACTTGTCCCACCAGCTGGCCGCAGGCTGCATCGATATCCTCGCCCCGGGTTTTGCGGATCGTGGTGACGATGCCGGCGTTGTGCAGAATATCGCGAAACTTCAAAATTGTGCTTTGCGCCGAGCAGCGATAATGGGATTGCGGAAACGGATTGAACGGAATCAGGTTTAATTTGGACGGTACGTCTTTCAGCAATTTGACCAGTGTATGCGCATCGGCTTCGCTGTCGTTGATGCCGTCCAGCATGACGTATTCGAACGTGATGTGTTTGCGCGGCCCGGTCTTGGCGTAGGCTCGGCAGGCTTCCATCAGTTCTTTCAGCGGGTATTTGACGTTGATCGGCACCAACTGGTCGCGCAATGCGTCATTCGGCGCGTGCAGGGAAACCGCCATGCTGACGTCGCACACCGCATTCAAACGTTGCATTGCCGGCACGATACCGGAGGTGCTGATCGTTACCCGGCGTTTTGACAGTCCGTAGCAGAAATCGTCCATCATCAGATTCATCGCTGCCACGACGTTGTCGAAATTCAATAGTGGCTCGCCCATGCCCATCATCACCACGTTGGTGATACGGCGTTCCGGCCCGAGGCGTTGTTGTGCCAAATAAAGCTGACCGATGATTTCGGCGGTCGACAGATTGCGATTGAAACCTTGTTTGGCGGTGGAGCAGAAGGTGCACGCCAGTGCGCAACCGACTTGCGAGGAGATGCACAACGTGGCCCGGCGTTCTTCCGGAATGTACACGGTTTCGACCCGGTTGCCGCACTGCATTTGCATCGCCCATTTGCAGGTGCCGTCGCTAGCCAATTGTTCGGCGACGATCTGCGGCGCTTTGATTTGGCAGTGCTCGCTGAGGTAAGCGCGCAAGGGCTTGCTCAGGTTGGTCATTTCATCGAAATTGGAGATGCCTTCCTGATAAATCCATTTCAACACCTGGGTGGCGCGAAACGGCTTTTCGCCGAGTCCGACAAAAAAGGCCTGCAGGCCCTTTCTGTCGAAATCGAGCAAATTGATCGGATCCGGTTTAGCGGATACGGTCGCAGAGTTCATTGGCGGAGAAGAAGTAAGCGATTTCTCTTGCTGCTGATTCCGGCGCATCGGAGCCGTGTACTGCGTTTTCGTCGATGCTGACCGCGAAGTCGGCGCGGATGGTGCCTGGCGCGGCTTCTTTCGGGTTGGTGGCACCCATCAGCTCTCGGTTTTTCAACACGGCGTTTTCGCCTTCCAGCACTTGCACGATTACCGGACCGGAGGTCATAAAGCTGACCAGGTCTTTGAAGAAACCGCGTTCCTTATGTTCGGCGTAGAAGCCTTCGGCTTGTTCTTGGCTCAGTTGCAGCATTTTGGATGCAACGATGCGCAGACCGTTTTTTTCGAAACGGCTGACAATTTCCCCAATCACGTTTTTAGCGACCGCATCAGGCTTGATGATTGAGAAAGTACGTTCGATTGCCATTGTTTAACTCCCGTAGGCTAATGTTAAGAAAAGATTTTCGTATTATATCGCGTCCGGCAGGGGTTGAATAACGCCCTGCCGAATAATGCGGCCAGGACTGCTCTCGGCAGTCCGAGCTCTATATCTGTGGATCGCTTAGATGGATACTCTGCCGTCGCGGCGGTCGCCGCCATAAAACCAGTTGACCAACATGCGGGTGCCGGTCACGGCGGTGAATACCGAAGTGGCGATGCCTATCATCAGCACCAGCGCAAAACCTTTCACCGGACCGGTGCCGAAACCGAACAGCAGCACTGCAACAATAAAATGGGTAACGTTGGAGTCCAGAATTGTGGCGAAAGCTTTTTCGTAACCGGTAAAGATACTGGCTTGCAGGCTCAAACCGTTACGCAGTTCTTCCCGAATCCGTTCGTTGATCAAGACGTTGGCGTCGACCGCCATACCGACTGTCAACACGATGCCGGCCATGCCGGGCAAGGTCAGCGTCGCTTGCAGCACCGACATGATCGCGATCAGCAACACCACGTTGAAAAGCAGTGCGAAATTGGCGATCAAACCGAATGCGCGGTAGTAACCGATCATGAAAAATACCACCAGGAGGAAGCCGGCGGTGATCGACATCATGCCCTGGTCGATGTTTTCCTGACCCAGACTCGGACCGACCGTGCGTTCTTCGACGATTTCGACCGGAGCCGCCAGCGCGCCGGCTCTAAGCAACAGTGCCAGAGTGCGGGCTTCTTCCGGGCTGTCCAGGCCGGTGGTCTGGAAACGCTTGCTGAAGCTGTCGCGGATGGTGGCGACGCTGATGACTTTCTCGACTTTTTCCTTGTGCTGGACTTTTTCGCCGTTAACCACTCGGGTTTCGGATTTGTACTCGATAAACACCACGGCCATCGGCTTGCCGATATTTTCCTGGGTCATCTTGCCCATTTTCTTGGCGCCGGCGCCGTCCAAGGTAATGAACACTGCGGCCTGGCCGTCCTGATCCAGACCCGACGAAGCGTCGGTGATCTGGTCGCCGGTGACGATGACGGCTCGTTTCAACAACACCGGATTGCCGTTTTTATCTTTATATAAGCGGCTGCCGGCCGGTTCGTGTCCGGTCAAAGCCGATTGCACGTCGTGTTCGACGTCGACTAAACGGTATTCCAGGGTCGCCGTAGTGCCCAGCAACTCTTTGGCGCGGGTGGTGTCTTGTACGCCCGGCAATTGAACGACGATACGGCTGTCGCCCTGTTGCTGAATGATCGGTTCGGCTACGCCCAGTTCGTTAACCCGGTTACGCAGCGTGGTGATGTTTTGGCCCAGGGCGGATTTTTTGATCTCGCGTAGGTCGCGTTCCGGAATGGACAGAGTGAATTCGTTCGGCCCGCTTTCCACCAATGCCAGATTGCGGAAATCCTTGTTCAACACTGCAGCCGCTGCAACCCGCGATTCTTCGTTCGGAAGCATGACTTTGATGCCTTGATCTTCTTTAGTCACCGACTGGTAACGAACTTTGGCGTCGCGGAACGCGGTACGGATGTCGTTGGTGTAACGTTCTTCCGCCTGCTTCAAGGCGCTGTCCATGTCCACTTCCAACAGGAAATGCACGCCGCCGCGCAAGTCCAGGCCCAGATGCATCGGATTCGCACCCAGTGCGCGCAGCCAGTCCGGCGTAGCGGGGGCCAGATTCAACGCCACGGTGGCTTTGTCCGCCAATTGCTCGCGCAACAGATCGGCGGCTTTCATTTGCTCGTCGGTGTTGTTAAACCGGGCCAGGATTTTGCCGTTCTCGAATTCGAACGCTTTCAGCGTGAAACCTGCGTTTTTAATCGTCGCGGCAACATCGTCGGCCTGGTTCTGCTGCAACGGTGCCGATGTGGAGGACGCCAGTTGCACTGCCGGGTCGTTACCGTAGATATTGGGTAACGCGTAAATCGTACCGATCAGCAAGATGATCAGCACCAGAGTGTTTTTCCAGACAGGGAAATGATTTTGCATGGTTATTCCGTTAAAGCAGTAACAGCCGGACTGTTGCGGGTAAGAGCGGGAAGTAAACGGGTTGCGGCGGTCGGGTTTAGGATTTTTTGTTGTTCAAGGTTTTGTAAGTGCCTTTGGGCATCATGCTGGCAATGGCGTGGCGTTGCACTTGGATGAAACTATTGTCGGAGACTTCCAGTTTGACGAAGTTATCGTCCAATTCCGCAACTTTGCCAAGAATACCGCCGCTGGTGACCACCTCGGCGCCTTTGGTCAGTGCCGCCAGCATTTGTTTCTGCTCTTTATTGCGTTTGGCTTGGGGGCGTATGAACAGAAAATAGAAAAATATCAAAATGCCCAGCGGAAACAGCATGCCCTCGAAACCCGGTTGTTGCATGGCAGGCGCAGTCTGAGCCATTGCGTCGGAAATCAAAAAACTCATATTTATCCTCGTGTTGTTGTCGTTGTTTTAATGGTCCGGCTCGGCGGACAAGCGGCCATTATGCCACATTAGGCCGGCTAAACCCATGCCGGCGGGCAATTGCGAACCTTGCGGCTTATTTCGAAACGCGGCCGATAGCTTCACCGAGCTTAACGGCGCGGCCGGCCTGTAACTCGCCGTTCCAAGCGGTAACGTCTTTGCCGAATAAGACGATGATGGTCGATCCCATATTGAAGCGGCCCATTTCGGCGCCTTTGTCGATCATCGGCGGCTTGTCCGGATATTGCCAAGTCCGCGGCGCGCTGATCGACGGCGGGGTGACCACGCCATGCCAGACCGTCTCGACGCTGGATACGAAAATTGCTCCGACCAGTACCAACGCCATCGGTCCGGCCTCGGTTTCGAACAAGCAGGCTACGCGTTCGTTGCGGGCGAACAAATTGGGAACGGTCTCCACCGTGGTGTTGTTGACGCTGAACAGGCGGCCCGGTATGTGTACCATTTCCGTTAGCGTTCCGCTCAAGGGCATGTGCAGTCGATGGTAGTCCTTGGGTGATAAATAAATCGTCGCGAAGCTGCCGTGTTGGAAAGCGGCTGCGCGCTCCGCGTCGCCGCCGAGCAATTCCAAGGCAGAATATTCGTGACCTTTGGCCTGGAAAATACGGCCATCCTGAATTGTGCCGACTTGGCTGATTACGCCATCGGCCGGGCAGGCGATTGCATCTGCCGCGGCCGCGATCGGCCGGATGCCGTCTTTCAATTCGCGGGTGAAAAATTCGTTGAAGTTGGCGTAGTGGTCAAGATTGGGATATTTGGCCTCTTCCAGATTGACGCCGTACGCCCGGCTGATGGCTTGAATAAACAGATTTTTCCAGGTTTTGTTGCGGCAGTGGGTCAATTTGGCCATCCAGCCTGAAAGCAAGTGATGGGGGAGGGCGTATTGAGGCAGGACGGTGCAAATCTGTTTTAAGCTCATGGTTCGGGATCGGGTAATTTGCCGCTGAGAAAGTAAGCGAAAGCAATGACTTCGGCAACGGCGACGTAAAGTTGTTGGGGGATTTCTTCGCCCAGCGGAATCTGCGCCAATATCCGCGCCAATTCCGGTTGGTTTTGCAGCGGGACGCCGTGCTTTTCGGCGATGGCCAAGATTTGCTGAGCGGTAATGCCTTCGCCTTTGGCGGTGACTCTGGGCGCGTTTTTGCCGTCGTACTTGAGGGCGACGGCAATGTCGGCGTTGTAAAAGGTTCTGCCGCTCACGAGGCCTCAGGCTAAGGCAATGCTACCGGCGCCGGCGCTTGCCAATTCGGGTTGCGATGTTCGGCGACTACCGTGGTGTAAATGCCGCCGCGCACGTTGAACTCGGCGCGCAGGCGCATGAAGTTGGGCGAAATCGTTGCGACAATGTGGTCGAGAATTTCGTTGGTGACGGCCTCATGAAACGCACCGCGTTCGCGAAAGGTCCACATGTAAAGTTTCAGGGATTTCAACTCCACACAGAGTCGATCCGGCACGTATTCTATCGTCAGTTTGGCGAAATCCGGCTGGCCGGTCATCGGGCACAGGCAGGTGAATTCCGGAATGTCGATCCGGATCGTGAAATCTCGGGCCGGACGCGGGTTTTCGAAAGTGGTCAAATCTGGGCTGGGTCGGGTGGTCATCGTGTCTTTTACTCGGGTAATGAAAATTTGCCGCGCACAATCTGCCGCAAAGGCGAAATTTTACCAGTTAAGAAGGCGGACTAATAACCTTTTCGTCAGTACTTAACTCAGGGGCGCTGAACACCGTTTTATGTATGCCGTGGCAATCGCTACTGTTTCTTGAAAACTCCGAAACAAAATAGTCAGCAAAGTCCCGGGCTTGAGTTAGAATCTAAAGTCTGGCAGCCAGAAGCTCTGTTTTGGTCGATATTTATTCAGTTACGTGGAGGCGATTATGGAAATTAATCCCAGTCATTCCCAGCAAAACGTTGCATTGAACCAGGTGGCGGCTTCGCGCAGAACGGTAGCCGATGAACTCGCCGAGCGGCGCAAAACAAGCGAACCGAACGTGCCGCCGCAAAAAAATCAAGCGGTATCCGGCGATACGCTGGTGCTGTCGGAGGAGTCTTTAAAACGGTCGCAGGCCTCATTTGCCCAGATTCCTGAGAGCGAACGTCCGCAAATCGCCAGTCGAGATCAGGCCCAGCAAGCGCTAGGAGACTTGATTTCGGGGATCAGCCGCGAACCTGGGCAAGTCGTAGCCGCCCACGGTAATACCTCCGCCGACCGCGTGCGCACACTGTTGAATTGATCTTCGTATCCGGAAGCAACCGGCTAGCGAAAAGCCGGTTGCTTCGTCCTTGCCGCGCTGGCATCAATCGCCGGTCCGGGCCGATATTGGCCGAGTTACTCGCCCAAGTCCAACAACGAAATATCCGAGAAATTAGCCACCCTGTTGCGTCCGGCTTGCTTGGCGCGATATAAGGCTGTGTCGGCAGCCTGCAACAACGCGGAAAAATTCAAGCCGATGTTGTCCGAACCGGCAATCCCGATGCTGATGGTGCTGGTTATGGTTTGTCCTTGCCACTGCGTCGGTTGGGTGGCGTGGCTTTGCCGCAGTCTTTCCGCTAGACAGTGGGCTTCCTTTTCGTTGGTGCAGGGCAGGATCAGGCAGAACTCCTCGCCGCCGTAGCGCGCCAGATAATCCTCGCCACGAATCTGGCGCTTGGCGTTTTCTATCAATTGTCTCAAGACTTGATCGCCGGCTTGGTGGCCGTGAGCATCGTTAATTTTTTTAAAATAGTCGACATCCAGCATCAAAACGGCCAAGGTTTCTTTGCGCCGCGCGCTTCGCGCTAGCAGGCGTTGGCATTCCAGATCCAGGCTGCGTCGGTTCCAGGCGCCGGTCAGGGCGTCAATCGCGGCCAGGTTTTCCAGTTCGGCCGCCATCCGGTAGTTCACCATCAGGACAAAGCCGAAGCTGAGAAACAACTGGATGACGCTGCCGGCAAAAAACATGACCGGATTAAGCGGCATTGGATTGAACAGGCCGTAATCTGCTGCCGGGGAGGAAAATATCGACACCGCCCTGGCGACATAAACCAAACCCAGCGCCGCGAAAGAGGCACCCGTCAACCAATGCGCGGTTCTCTGATAGGAAGCTAGCGGAATCAGCAACGAGCGAGCACAGGCGAAATTGATTCCGGCGAAAATCAGGGAATTGGCGCTGGCGCGTAATTGGGTATTGGGTTCGAACAAGGTAAACCAAGCGCTGACGCCGATCACCGATGCTACTGCCGCGAATAGCAAACCGCATCGGCAGGACCGGTTTTTGAAGGCTTGAATTCCGAGAAATTGCAACGCCGAGCCGATGACCAGAAACGATGCGCCGGCAACGATGTTCCAGCCCGGTTGCGGAGTCAGTGCCGGATAAGCAAGGCCGGCGCCGAAACTGGTGAACAGGCTGGCCATTGACCAGTGTCTCAAGCCCCTTATGCCGCGAGCATGCAGACTGGCGACCAATAGCAGGATGGAGAGTAAAAAGCTGAGCACGGCAATCATCACCATCATCGTGCGCAGGTCTAGGTTCATCAAAGCAATCCGTTAGTGGCTGGTTAACAATGCTTCGGCCGTGAAACTGGGCGGCCGGAGGACGGCTAAAATTTTCGCACGTGAAGCGATAAAACCCATAGCGCGATTCGATTGCAATGCTGATGCAACACTTCGAGGGGTAAAATCCATTCCAATCGTCGCCCCATTTCGGGGATAATGCGAGGTTTTGTAGCCGGTCTTGCACGCGCCAACCAGTCATGAAACTGGAGAAAATCAAACTTTCTGGATTCAAATCCTTCGTCGATCCCACCACGATTCCGATCAACGGCAATCTGACCGCGATCGTCGGGCCTAACGGTTGCGGCAAGTCCAATATCATCGACGCGGTGCGCTGGGTCATGGGCGAGAGTTCGGCCAAGCACTTGCGCGGCGGCAATATGGCCGACGTCATTTTCAACGGTTCGTCCGGCCGCAAGCCGGTCAGCGTGGCTGCGGTGGAACTGGTATTCGACAATAGCGAAGGCAAGGCCGGCGGCGAATATGCCAAATATGCGACGATTTCGATCAAGCGCCAAGTCAGCCGCGACGGCCAGTCGTTGTTCATGCTCAACGGCTCCAAATGCCGGCGCAAAGACATCACCGATTTGTTTTTGGGCACCGGTCTGGGCTCGCGCAGTTACGCGATCATCGAGCAGGGCACGATCTCGCGGATGGTGGAAGCCAAGCCGGAAGATTTGCGCGTGCACATCGAAGAGGCTGCCGGTGTCTCCAAATATAAGGAACGCCGTTCGGAAACCGAAACCCGCATGCGTCACACCCGGGAAAATCTGGAGCGTTTGAACGATCTGCGCGACGAGGTGGAAAAGCAGATCAAAAACCTGGCTCGGCAAGCGGAAAAGGCCGAGAAATACACCGAATTGAAAAAACAGGAACGCCAGTTCAAACAGGAATTGCTGGCGATGCGCTGGCGCAATTTTCAACGTTCCGCGCAACAACTCGAAGCCAAGTTGCAAAGCGTGGCTGAAGAACACAATCGTTTGTTTGTGTTGTTGCGCGATACCGAGAAGGCGATGGAGCTGAAGCGGAGCGAACAAAAAGCTCAGCAGCAGCATCTGGACTCGACCCAAGCTGAATACACCACGCTGGTGGCCGAAGTCAGCCGTCTCGAGCAAACCATCAAACACAATCAGAAGAGCCACGAAGAAACCTTGGTCGAGATCGAGCGCTTGAAGCAGCAAGCGGAGCAAGCGCAGGTCGAATGCGAGCAGGATAGGCAACAACTCGAGGAGATCCGGCAGACACTATTGGAAGCCGAAGAAACCATGGTAGTTGCCAAGGAACGTGAAGAGGATTTGCTGGGTATCCAACAGGACGCACATCTGCAAAAACAGCAATGGCAACAGCAGTGGGAGGCTTTTCTGGCCGAAAACGCCGGTTACCGGGAGCAAGTCGAAGTGCAGCGGACCAAGCTGGTTCAGTTGGAAAACCAGAGTCGGCAATTGCAGGCAAGGCTCGATAAATTGCACAGCGAACGCCACGGTTTGACCGATACCCGGTTGCAGCTGGAATTGGAAACGCTGGATAGCAGCATCGAACTGATCGAGACTGAGCGCCAGCAGCTACAGCAGGATTTGGACGCTGTGCTGCAACGTATCGGCGAGTTGCGGCCGGAAATCAAGCAGATTCAGGAACAGTTGCACGCCGACCGCGCCGAATTGCAAAAGGTCAACGGCAAGATCAGTTCGCTGGAATTGTTGCAGCAACATGCGATGGGTAAGGATAAGAAAGAACTCGGCGTCTGGCTGGAGCAAATGGGCTTGGAACAGCAGCCGCGGCTGGCGGAATTCGTCGAAGCCGACGAAGGCTGGGAAACAGCGGCCGAAACCGTGTTAGGCAGTTATCTGGAAGCAATCTGTATCGAGAGTGCTGACGCGATTTTGGCCGAGCTGCAAGAGCTGAACAAGCAGTCGCTGATCGTGTTCGAAACTCACCCGGCTGCCGCGCCCGCATCGGCGGTGGCTGACACCTTGGCCGGCAAGGTCCGCAGCCGTTGGCGGCTGGACAGTTTGTTGAGCGGAATCTATTGCGCCGAATCCATGAGGCAGGCGCGGCAACTGCCGCTACAGGCCCACGAGTCGGTGGTGCTGCCGGACGGCACTTGGCTGGGCCGCGACTGGATTAAGGTCAGCCGCGGCAGCGATAGCAAGGCCGGCGTGTTGCACCGGGAAAAAGAATTACGCGAGTTGAAATTGCGTCAGGGCGAGCTGCAAATGGCAATCGCCGAACAAGAACAGCAATTGGAGCATTGCGAACACGACTTGAAGGCCGCGGAAAGCCATCGCGAGCAATACCAGCAGAAAGAGAAATTACTGAGTGCCGAGTTCTCGGCAAAAAGCGCTGAATATAGCGCCCAGGCCGCGCGCTTCGAGCAGCAAAAGCGTCGACTTCAGCAGCTGGACCACGAAATCGACGAGATCGGCCAGCATCTGGCCGAGGTGGTCGAGAGTATCTCGGAAGCGGAATTGGCCAAGCAGGATGCCGAGCTGGCTTTGGGCGATTTGGGCGACCGTAAGGCCGACTTGGAGCGGCTCAGCCAGGAGTTGCAAGCCCGGCAGCAGAACACCGACGCTTCGGTGGATGAGGCCCGTCGACATTTGCACCGCTTGCATGCCCAGATCGAATCCTTGAAATCCTCGGAAATCCTGACTGCCAAGCAGATCGAGCGCCTGCAAGTGCAGCATCAGCAAGCGGCCGACCGGATCGTCGAGTTGGAAAACAAATTGCACTATGCGCTAGCGCCGTTGGACGAGGAGCGCATGCAGTTGGAAGAGTTGTTGGAAAAAAAGCAACAATTCGAGGATGGCCTGCGCGCCGAGCGCCAAGCGCAACAGGCTAGCGAACAATCCGTCAGCCAGTTGGCCGAACAATATTCGCAAACCCAGCGCGCGTTGGAGAAGCAAAAGGAAGCGCTGGATCAAATTCGTTTCGAGCAGCAGGACAGTAAGGTCAGGCAGCAAACCGTGGCTGAACAATTGGCTGAAGTCGATGCCGATCCGGAAGTGATACTGGCCAACTTGCACGAGGGCGCCAGCGAGAGTCAATGGAAGCGCGAGGTCGACGATCTGGCCGATCAAATCGAACGTTTGGGTTCGATCAATTTGACGGCGATTGAGGAATACAAAACCCAGTCTGAGCGGATGAAGTTCCTGAACGAGCAGCACGACGATCTGGTCGACGCCCTGAATACCTTGGACCAGGCGATCAGCAAGATCGACCGCGAGAGCCGGCAGCGTTTCAAGGAAACCTTCGACAAGATCAACAATGGTCTCAAAGAAAAATTTCCGCGCTTGTTCGGCGGCGGTCAGGCCTATCTGGAATTGACCGAAGACGATTTGCTGGAAGCCGGCGTCAACATTATTGCCAGGCCGCCCGGAAAGCGGAACAGTTCCATCCATTTGTTGTCCGGCGGCGAAAAAGCGCTGACCGCGGTGGCTTTGGTTTTCTCCATTTTCGAGTTGAATCCGGCGCCGTTCTGCTTGCTGGACGAAGTCGACGCGCCGCTCGACGATGCCAATGTCGTGCGGTTTTCGAAGATGGTGGAAGACATGTCGGCAACCGTCCAATTTTTGTACATTTCACACAACAAAGTCACAATGGAAATTGCAAAACATCTGGCAGGTGTTACCATGAAGGAGCCCGGGGTATCCCGAATGGTGGCGGTGGATATTGATGAAGCGGTAAGCATGGCGGAAAACTGATGGATAAAGAATTATTAAGAGTCGTGATTATTTTGATCGGCGTGCTGGTGATGATCGGCATGGTGTTGTGGCATTTCGTCAAATCGTTGCGTTATAAACGCGCCGCCGACGATTACTACGACGAAGACTCTTACGACGACAGAACTGTGGACGAATTTGCCGTTGAGGACGAGGAAGACGGCCTCGGCGTGTTTGCTTTGGGAGACGACTTGGTTGATGGAGATGCGTTGTTAGATGACAAAGCTATCAAGCCGTCGCCGAAAGCCGCGGTTGCCGCGCGGCGGGAACCGGAAAAAGCGGTTGCTGTTCCCGCGCCCGCTGCCAGCCGCACCCATTTGCCGATTCTGATCGAATTCAGCATCGTCGCTCGCGCCGATCAGGGGTTCAACGGTGAAGACTTGTTCGACGCCTTCGAACGGGTCGGTTTGCGTTACGGTAGCGTCAGAGTGTTCGAGCGAGTGGACGCGAATCGGATGGTGGATTTTGCGGTGGCCAGCATGGTCGATCCCGGTACCTTTCCCGACACAGGGTTGGACGATTTCTATTGTCCCGGCATTGTCTTTTTTATGCAGCCGCGCGAAGTCGACAATCCGTTGGCCGTATTCGACGATTTCATGGAAACCATCGATACCCTGGCCGACGCCCTCGACGGCGTGGTTTGGGATAATCAACGGCAACCGCTGACCGCCGAAACCGTTGCCCAATTCCGGGAAATATTGGCTACTGCCTGAACCCGCCATCCGGCGGCAGGGCAGCCGCCGTAAGTTATTGCAACCCAACGTATTATCAAGAAGCTAAGTGGATCAAAAACATATCAGAAATTTCTCTATCATCGCCCATATCGACCACGGGAAATCGACATTGGCGGACCGGTTCATTCAAATTTGCGGCGGACTCAGCGACCGGGAGATGGAGGCTCAAGTACTGGATTCTATGGATCTGGAGCGGGAACGCGGCATTACCATCAAAGCGCAGAGCGTTACGCTGGATTACAAGACCGGCGACGGCGAAACCTACCAACTGAATTTCATCGACACTCCGGGGCACGTCGATTTTTCCTACGAAGTGTCGCGTTCCTTGGCTGCCTGCGAAGGTGCCTTGCTGGTCGTCGATGCCGCTCAAGGTGTAGAGGCGCAGAGTGTCGCCAATTGCTACACCGCGATCGAGCAGGGACTCGAAGTGGTGCCGGTATTGAACAAGATCGATCTGCCCTCGGCCGAGCCGGAGCGGGTGATGGCCGAGATCGAAGACGTCATCGGCATTCCGGCCGACGACGCCTGTCAGATCAGCGCCAAGACCGGCCTGAATGTAGAGTCGGTGCTGGAACAACTGATCCAAAAAATTCCGCCGCCAAGCGGTAACGAAGCCGGGCCGCTGCAGGCCTTAATCATCGATTCCTGGTTCGACAACTACCTTGGCGTGGTGTCGTTGGTACGCATTGTCAACGGTTCGTTGAGGCGTAAACAAAAGATCACCGTGATGTCGACCGGCAAGTCTTATCCCGTCGACAAACTGGGCGTGTTCACGCCCAAGCAGTTGGAAAAGCCAGAGCTGGCAACGGGTGAGGTGGGTTTTATCGTCGCCGGTATCAAGGACATTTTCGGTGCCCCGGTCGGCGATACCATTACCGCGACCGACAATCCGGCCGGCGAAGTCTTGCCCGGTTTCGAAAAGGTGCAGCCGCGGGTATTTGCCGGCCTGTATCCAGTCAGTTCCGACGATTTCGGCGCCATGCGCGAGGCTTTGGACAAATTACGGCTGAACGATTCGGCATTGAATTACGAAGCCGAAACGTCGCAGGCGCTGGGATTCGGCTTTCGTTGCGGTTTTCTCGGCATGTTGCACATGGAGATCGTGCAGGAGAGGCTGGAGCGCGAATACAACATCGATCTGATTACGACCGCGCCGACCGTGGTCTATGAAGTCGAGACCCACAACGGCGAAGTGATGATGGTCGATAACCCGGCGAAGTTGCCGGATCCCGGCACCATCGAAGAGGTTCGCGAGCCCATCATTTTGGCTAACATTTTGGTACCGCAGACCTACTTGGGCAGCGTGATCAATCTATGCGTCGAAAAGCGCGGCAACCAAAAGAACATGCAGTATGTCGGCGGTCAGGTTTCGTTGAATTACGAGTTGCCGATGAGCGAAGTGGTATTGGATTTCTTCGATCGCTTGAAGTCGGTCAGCCGCGGTTACGCTTCGTTCGATTACGAATTTCTCCGCTTCGAGCCGGCGCCGTTGGTGAAACTGGACGTTTTGATCAACAGCGACAAGGTCGACGCGTTGTCGATTATCGTCCACCGCGACCAGGCGCAAAACCGCGGCCGCGATTTGGTCGAAAAAATGAAGGATTTGATTCCGCGCCAAATGTACGAAGTCGCGATCCAAGCCGCGATCGGTTCCAAAATCATCGCCCGTTCCACGGTCAAGGCCATGCGTAAGAACGTGACGGCCAAATGTTACGGCGGCGATATCACGCGGAAGAAAAAACTGCTGGAAAAGCAGAAAGCCGGTAAGAAACGGATGAAGCAGGTCGGTAGTATCGAGATTCCGCAGGAGGCGTTTCTGGCGGTGTTGCAAGTCAATAAAGAGTAACGGCAATAGTTTATGGATTACGATTTTTCATTTTTTTTGGTCGCCGCCACGTTTGTCACCGGTATCGTCTGGGGTGGCTACAGCCTGTATTTGAAGCGCGCCGGTTTGCCGTATCCAACCGAAAAGGAACCGGTGTTGGTGGAATACGCCCGTTCGTTTCTTCCGGTGGTCTTGATCGTGCTATTGCTGCGTTCGTTTTTGGTCGAGCCGTTCCGGATTCCGTCCGGGTCGATGATGCCGACGCTGCTGGTCGGCGATTTCATCCTGGTCAACAAATTCAGTTACGGTATCCGCTTGCCGGTATTGAATACCAAAGTCGTTGAAATGGGTGAGCCGAAACGCGGCGACATCGTCGTATTCCGTTACCCGAAGCAACCGGAAGTCGATTACATCAAACGGGTGATCGGTTTGCCCGGCGATAGAATCGCCTATTTCGACAAGAAACTTTACGTAAACGGTACTCCGATTAAACAAGTTTCGTTAGGACGCTACCAGGGTGTCGGTCAAGGCGCCAATATGACCGGTGCCGAGCGCTTGGAAGAAGATTTGAACGGCGTGCAACATTCCATCCTGGTGGCGCCTGGAGCTTCCACGGTTGAAGACGTCTTTGTGGTACCACCCGGGCAGTACTTCATGATGGGCGACAACCGCGACAATAGTAACGACAGCCGTTACTGGGGCTATGTACCCGAAGCCAATCTGGTCGGTAAAGCGTTCTTTATCTGGATGAATTGGGATTGGCAAAATAACGGCATCGATTTCGGCCGTCTGGGGACAGTACTGCAGTAATCCGGGCTTACCGGACGGTTTAGCGGTGTGCATTGATACCAGATATGCGCCCGTTGTTTAAGCTTTTAGGAGGACGCGATGCGCTCTTTACCCCGAAAACAGCAAGGCCTGACCTTTTTGTCGATAGCCTTCATTTTGGCATTGATCGGTTTCTTTACGCTGTTGATACTGAAGATTGCGCCGATTTATATCAATCACAGCCGTGTGGTCAATGCGATCAAGGCGATCGAAAACACGACCGATATCGTCACCAAGTCTAAATCCGAGATCAAGACCAGTCTGGATAAACGGTTCGATATGAACTATGTCGAACATGTCAAGCCCGAAGACGTGACGATCGTGGCGCAACCGGGTTACGTCCGGGTCGAAATCGACTACGAGCGGGTGGAGCACATCATGGGTAATCTGAGTGTACTGGTCGAATTCCACGAAGGATTCGAAGCCGGCAACAAGTGATTAAGAAACCCGAACTTCTCTCGGCAAAACTCGGATTGACCTTCAACGATCCGCAGTTGTTCAGCATGGCGCTGACCCACCGTAGCGTCGGTGCCCGCAATAACGAACGGTTGGAATATCTGGGTGATTCGGTACTCGGCTTCGTCATTGCCGAGCAATTGTACGAGTTGTTTCCCGATGCCGGCGAAGGCGTGCTGAGCCGTTTGCGGGCTAGTCTGGTCAATCAAAGTTCGCTGGCCGAATTGGCCAGACAGCATAATCTCGGCGACTATCTGATCCTGGGGTCAGGCGAGTTGAAGAGCGGCGGATTTCGTCGCGATTCGATTTTGTCGGATGCGCTGGAAGCTATCATGGGCGCGTTGCTTCGAGATCAGGGCATCGACACTTGCCGGCAATGGATACTGCGCCTGTTTGCCGATAAGTTCGCAGATTTGAAAGTCGACGATTGGAACAAGGATCCGAAAACCCGGTTGCAAGAGTTGATGCAGGCCGGCCGCAAGCCCTTGCCGGTTTACGAATTGATCGGCATGTCCGGAGCCGACCATGCCCAGACTTTCGAAGTGAAATGTAGCGTCGTGGTCACTTCCGAGACCTGCAACGGTGTCGGAATCTCCCGCAAAAAGGCCGAGCAGGCCGCGGCGGAAAATATGTTGAACCTTTTGCAAACCAAGGCTAAATGAACTGCGGATATGTCGCTCTGATCGGTAGGCCCAACGTCGGCAAGTCGACGTTGATGAACCACTTGCTGGGGCAAAAGCTCAGCATCACGTCCCGCAAGCCGCAAACCACCCGGCATCGGATTCTCGGCATCAAAACCACCGAGGCCGGTCAGGCGATTTTCATGGATACGCCGGGCATGCATCAGGACGAAAAAAAAGTCTTGAACCGTTACCTGAACAAAACCGCCGACAGCACCCTGCTGGGAGTCGATGTCGTGGTCTGGTTACTGGACGGCTTGTATTGGCACGAATACGACGAGAAAATTTTCAAGAAGCTGGAGCGGGCCGGTTTGCCGGTGATTCTGGTGATCAACAAAGTCGATAAGATCAAGGACAAGGATGCCGTGTTGCAGTTTTTCGCCGAGGCCCAGACCAAGTATCCGTTCCAACACATTCTGCCGGTGTCGGCCTTACGGAATACCAATCTGGATGTGCTGGAGCAGCAAATCATGGCCTTATTGCCCGAGGCCGAGCCGATTTACCCGGAGGACCAAATCACCGACCGGCCGGAGCGGTTTTTTGCCGCGGAAATCATTCGCGAGAAATTGACCCGGCGTCTGGGTGACGAGCTGCCTTACGCATTGACCGTCGAAATCGAGAGCTACGAAGAATACCCGGAATTATGCAAAATTTACGCGGCGATTTTAGTTGAGCGCGACAGCCAGAAAAGCATCGTCATCGGTAAACAGGGCGAGATGCTGAAAAAGGTCGGTAGCGAGGCTCGAGTCGATATCGAAAAATTGATCGGCCAAAAAGTCTATCTGCAGTTATGGGTCAAGGTGAAAAAAGGCTGGTCGGATAACGAGCGGGCCTTGCAGAGTTTGGGTTTTACCGACTTCGGTGAGTGATGGATGGTGGTGCGGTTCATTTGCAGCCGGCGTTCGTGTTGCAACATCGGCCGTATCGAGAAACCAGCCTGTTGTTAGACGTATTCACCCGCGATTTCGGGATGGTTGCGATTTTGGCCAAGGGGGTCAGAAAACCGAAGTCTAAGACGGCCGGTCTGCTGCTGCCGTTTTCGGCATTGAAGCTGTCTTATGTCGGCAAACACGAACTGAAAGTCCTGGCCGACGCCGAATATGTCGACAGTTATCCGTTACAGAGCTTGGCTTTGTACTGCGGATTTTATGTCAACGAATTGGTCGGTATCTTCGTGCAGAAAGCCGATCCCCAACCGGGAATTTTCGCGCTTTACCGGCGATGTCTGCGCGAATTGTCTGATGCTCGGAATATCGAGCAAACTTTGCGCTATTTCGAGCTGGATTTGTTGCGAGAGGCAGGTTATGCCGCCGATTTGGCTTACGATGTCAGCGGCGAGCCGATTGTCGCCGGCCGGCGCTACAATTTTATTGTCGATTACGGCATGGAACAGGCCGGCGGCGGCGCGGTCGGCGGCGGCACGCTGGCGATGTTAGCCGGCAGGGCGGCATTGCCGGCTGAGGCGTTGGTCGAAGCCAAAGCCCTGCTCAGGAAAATGTTGGATGTCCACTTGCAAGGGCGGCAGCTGAGTAGTCGCGCAGTGCTGGCCAAAATAATCAAACATTTATAACCGAATGGTTTTCGCGGATTTTTTCCTCGGATTTAAGAGTACATGACAAAACAAACTATATTGCTGGGCGTCAACATCGATCATGTCGCGACACTGCGGCAAGCCAGAGGTACCCGTTACCCTGAACCGGTGCAGGCAGCGTTGTTGGCGGAGCAAGCCGGTGCCGACGGCATCACCGCACATTTGCGGGAGGATAGACGGCATATTCAGGACCGGGATATCCGGCTGTTGCAGGAGATGTTACATACCCGCTTGAATCTGGAAATGGCGGTGACCGAGCCGATGCTGGCGATCGCCTGTGAACTGCGGCCGCAGGCTTGCTGTTTGGTGCCAGAGCGTCGCGAGGAATTGACGACCGAGGGTGGCTTGGACGTGGCCGGCGCTGCCGACAGAATGAAACAAGCCTGCCTGCAGTTGGCCGAGGCCGGCATCGAAGTCTCGTTGTTCATCGATCCTGATTTTCGCCAAATCGACGCGGCGTTGGCTGCCGGTGCTCCGGTAGTCGAATTACATACCGGCCGCTATGCCGATGCCGAAACCTGCGAGGAGCGTGAAAGGGAGCTGCAGCGGATTCGCGACGCAGCGGCATACGCCCATGCCGCCGGCCTGCAGGTCAATGCCGGACATGGTTTAAATCTGCACAACGTCGAAGCGATTTGCCGGATCGATTCTATCGTCGAATTGAATATCGGCCACGCCTTGATCGCCCAGGCTTTGTTTTGCGGGTTGGAGCAAGCGGTAAGGGATATGAAGCGGGTGATGCGAGAGGCGCGTTTGCACGGTTAGAGCTATGCTGGCAGAACTCGAGTTTTACCAATTGACCTCGATCGGTAACCGCGAGGTCAATCAAGATTGTATGGCGCATCGGGTATGTAACGAATATGCGCTGTTTGTGGTGGCTGACGGTTTGGGCGGTCACCATGGCGGGGAAAAAGCGTCGCAATATTTTTGCCGTTGTTTGATTGCGTTGGTGGATAAATATCGCTCACCTATTCAAAGTCGCGGCGCGCCGGCGGTGCAGGATTGGATTGCCGAGGCCGTGGCTGGTATGCGCGAGCTGTTTGCCGGCGACCCGGTCGCGCTAAATGCGCATACGACTTGTGCGATATTGTATCTGGACGCTGAGCAGGCCATCACCGCACACTGCGGAGATTCGCGCATTTACCGGCTCAACGCCGAACGGGTGCTGTGGCGGACCAAGGACCATTCGCTGCCGCAGCAATTGTTTGACGAAGGTAAGATCAGCGAATGGGAAATGGGTGTGCATCCAGATCAGCATAAATTGACGCGGAGTATTAACGCCTTATATCCTCCGGTTGTCGATATTGTCAGTTGTCCGCCGGTAAAAAGTGGCGAGACCTTCATTTTATGCAGCGACGGCTTTTGGGAATTTGTCAAAGAGCCCGAATTGTTGCAATTGTCGCAACCGGCCAGCGCTAAACCCGAGTTGCAGAAGATGGCGAAAATGGCCGTGCTGCGGGCTCAGGGCAAAAGCGACAATGTAACGGTGCAATGGGTGCGCAAACGATAATACGGCGGATTGGAAATTGTTAGCCGTAGTCCTTTTTTGCGGGGCATAAAAAAGGCCGCTGAATTTGCGGCCTCGGTTTGTCAGTGGGTGGCTAAACCGTGTTTCTGAATCCGATACAGTAGCGTATCGCGCGATATGCCCAGCAATCTGGCGGATTTGCTGCGGTTGCCTTTGGTTCTGGTCAGCGCCTGTAAAATCATGTCCGCTTCCAATGCATCCAATTGCAGACCCAGTTCCGGCAGCGTGAATTCCGGGCCGGAGGCTACCGTTCCACGGCTGAATTCGTGCGGCAGGTTTTCCGGCTCGATGACTTTGCCGGATAGCAGGATGCTGAGTCGTTCGCAGAGGTTGCGCAGTTCGCGCACGTTGCCCGGCCATTTGTAGTTGCGCAGGGTTTTTAACGCTTGCCTGCTGAAGGTTGGTGGTTCTAGCGAATGCGTCGCCGAAAAATGGGCGAAGAAGTGTTTCGCTAACTCTTCGATGTCTTCGCTACGCTGATGTAAGGACGGGATTTCCAGAGGGACGACATTCAGGCGGAAATACAAGTCTTGGCGAAACTCGCCGTTTTCGATCAATCTGGTCAAGTCGGCGTTGGAGGCCGCAATGACGCGCACGTTGACAGTATAGGGTTTGGTACCGCCGACCGGCAGGCATTCGCCGGATTCCAGAAAACGTAACAGTTTCGATTGAATGCTGATCGGTAATGAGTTGATTTCGTCCAGGAAGAGCGTGCCGCCGTCAGCGGCCTGGAACAATCCCTGTTTGTCGGAAATTGCGCCGGTAAACGCGCCTTTTTTATGGCCGAAAATCTCCGATTCGACCAAGCCCTCGGGTAGGGCGGCACAGTTCAACGTGATAAAAGGTTTGTTGGCGCGCGGGCTGTCTTTCTGTATTGCCGTGGCGAGTACCTCTTTGCCGGTACCGGTTTCGCCTTTGATCAAGACGGTAACGTCGGTCGCGGCGACAATTCGGGCGCTGCGGATTAGCGCTTCTATGGCTGGAGACTGTCCAATAATCGAATTGAAGTTATCCACCTGTAAAACCTCTCAATACGTCATAATGTGTTCAACGCGCATCGGGTTTAGCCAAGGAAAGGCTGCCAATAATGCGAAAATGATAAACAAGGCTCCGACCGCATGCTTGAATTGGCGCAGTCTGGAAAGCCGAGTCAGAAACGAGGTCATTATACCGATTCCCATGACGGCCGGTAAAGTACCTAACCCGAAAGCTAGCATGGTCATTGCACTGTGTACTATCCCTTCGGCCGTTGCCGCTAACGCCAGCGCGGTGTAGATCAGGCCGCAAGGCAGCCATCCCCAAACCATACCGAACAATAAGGCCTGGGTGCGGTTCTGTACCGGAATCAGGCGTCGGCCCAAAGGTTCGATGCATTTCCAAAAGCGCGCGCCCACTTTTTCGATATAAGCAAAGCGTGGAAACCAGCCGGCCAAGTACAGACCGGCGCCGGCCATCACGGCGGCTGAAAAAAGTTGCAGCAACCGATGTGCTTGGCCATGGCTGAACGGCAAGCTTAGAAACACCTGTATCGCCCCGGCCAACGCGCCGGCCAGGGCGTAGCTGAAAATCCGCCCCAGGTTGTAATTCAGTACGATTGCGAACAAACGCCGTTTGTCGTTACGCAGCTCGGGTTTAAGGCTATATGTCAGCGTGCCGATGATCGAGCCGCACATGCCGATACAATGCAGGCTACTGAACAAACCCATTAGGAACGCTGCAAAATACGAAGCGTTGAAATCGAGATAAACGTGCATATTCGGAACGAGTCGGCGGCGATCGGTGGTGGCGATAGGCGCGGATTATAGCGGGTTTCCGCTGTTCTCGATGCGAGATTGCGCTGGGGCCTTTAACCAATGTCGGTAATGTTGTTGGCGCAAACCCGGTTGCGCCCCTGGTTTTTGGCTTGATAGAGCGCGTCGTCGGCGGCTTTTAGTAGAATTGCCGAGTGGTCGTGAGCATGGGCCTGTAAGCTGGCAACGCCGACGGAGATGGTGACAAAAGCCAAGGGATTGTTCTTGACGTGACGGATTTTCAGGGTTTCTACGGTTTCCCGATACTGTTCTGCCCTCAGCATTGCGCCGATACTGTCGGTGTTGGGTAGCAGGATTGCGAATTCCTCGCCGCCGAGTCGAGCGACCAAGTCTTCCGGGCGGTGGGTCATCGCTTGCAATGCTTCGGCTACCCGTTTCAAACATTCGTCCCCCATCGGGTGGCCGTAAAAGTCGTTATATTGTTTGAACGAATCAATGTCGACGATCATCAGGGAAAGCGGCATGCCGGTACGCTTGGATTGGTTCCACTGCCGTTCCAGCGCTGCATCGAACGCGCGGCGGTTGGGAAGTTCCGTCAATCCGTCCAGCGACGCCAATTTTTCCAACAGATCGGATTTGGTTTTTAGTTGGATTTGGGTTTTGACTCTGGCTAGGACGATGGAAGGGGAAAAGGGCTTGGTGATGTAATCGTTACCACCGATGCGGAAGCCGTGGACCTCGTCTTCTTCGGTATGTTTGGCGGTCAAAAAAATGATGGGAATGTTACGGGTTTTATCTTGCGATTTGAGTTGCAGGCAGGTCTGGTAGCCATCGGTACCGTCCATCACGATATCCAGCAGAATCAAGTCAGGAAGTTGGCTGGACGCGATTTTTATCGCCAGTTCGCTGTTCACGGCGACCTTGACGTGATAGTAAGGCTCCAGGATGTTTTTGATCAAATCCAGGTTTTCCGGACTGTCGTCCACCGCTAGGATGGTGTGGGCCTTTGGGTTTTCCATGATGTTACATTCCAGAATCCAATAAACGGTTCAGTGCCTGAGCGGCTTCCACAAACTGGTAATTGGCGATTTGCTTTTTCACCGGTGCCAACGCTTCCGCCAGCTTTGCGTCTTCGACCGCGGCGGCGATCTGTTCCATTTGCCGATCTGCATCCGAGTCGAAGACTTGTAATTTGTTGATCAGTAACGCCAATTGTTGACGGAGTTCCAGCGGCGACAGGCTAATTTTCGCCTCAGGTTCGGCGGCGGCCGGTAGCGCGCTGTTGATGCCGCGGATCACTTTGGCCATTTCCAACGCAGTGGCGGCGATGTTGTTTTCTATCGTCGACCAGGTTCCGGGGTTGGACTGAGTGGCCGACAAGCATTCTTCCAGTCGCACCAAATGGCTTTGTAACTGTAGCGCGCCAAGTGAGCCGACCAAGCCTTTTAAAGTATGGACCAATTGGTAAACTTTATCGTGATTGTTGTCGGCAACCGCCTGATTGATTTCGGCCATCGTGTCGGCGTGGTTTTCGGCGAATTTTTGCAGGATTTTGCGGTAGACCACCCGGTTTCCGGCCGTATGCTGTAAACCGACGACGCTATCGATGCCGTAAAGGTAAGGGATATGGCTGTTGGCTGTGTCTTTCGGCGCGATGTGGAGCGTGGTGTTGGTGCGCGGGGCAATCCATTTCACCAGGGCCGCGTAGAGGGTTTCCGGCAATATCGGTTTGCTGACGAAATCGTCCATATCCGCTTGCAGGCACTTATTGCGGTCATTGCTCATCGCGTTCGCGGTCATCGCGATGACCGGCAATGTCTGGCAACTTGGCAGGGATCGCAAGTGTTTCGTGGTCTGATAGCCGTCCATGACCGGCATCTGTACGTCCATCAATACGCAGTCGAACGGCATCTGTTGCAGTTTCTGCAAGGCTATTTCGCCGTTTTCGGCGACCTCCGCCTCGATACCGGCTTGCTTGAGCAATTCGATCGCGACGATTCGATTCACTTCGTTGTCCTCGACTAACAATACCCGGGCTCCGGCGATGGTATGCAGCTTGTCGGTGTCCAGGGTATTTTTCCGCAGGTATTGTGCCTGACGAATCGAAGCCATATTGCTGATACCCAATTTGACGCTGAACGTAAAGGTGGAACCAACGTTTTCCCGACTCGAAACGCTGATCGTTCCGCCCATTTGCTCGACCAACTGCTTCGATATGATCAGACCAAGCCCGGTGCCGCCATAGTTGCGGGTGATGCTGCTATCGCCCTGGCTGAAAGCTTGAAACAATTTGGCTTGCATTTCGGCGTTCATACCGATGCCGGTATCGCTGATGCTGAATTGCATGCAGGTCTGTTGGGCCGAGCGGCTTAATTCGTTTAGCGTGACTCGGATCTCGCCGTGTTCGGTGAACTTGATAGCGTTACCGATCAAGTTGATAAGTATTTGCCGTAAACGTTGTGGATCGCCGACGACTGCCAGATGCGTTTGGTCCGCCGGCGGCCGAATCAGCGCCAAGCCTTTGCGGGCGCTAAGTTCTGACATTGTGGAAAAGACGTTATCCAGCATTTCCTCGAGTACGAAGGGTGTGGATTCCAAGTGCATCTTCCCGGCTTCCATTTTCGAGAAATCCAGAATATCGTCGATGATGGTCATCAGCGAGCGGGACGCGGTTTCGACCCGTTCCAGATAATCGCGTTGTTTGTCGGTGATACCGGTGTTCAGGCATAGCTCCACCAGGCCGATGATGGCATTCATCGGCGTGCGGATTTCGTGGCTCATATTGGCCAAAAACTCCGATTTGACCCGGGTGGCTTGTTCCGCCTGTTGTTTCGCCTCCAACAAACGTTGTTCGGCCTGCAGGCGGTCGGTAATGTCTTGCATGGTGCCTTGCACGCCGACGATTTTGTTATCGGCATCGCGCAAGGCTTTGCCGCGCTGGTGCACGTGACGGATTTCCTTATTACTCAATACGATCCGGTGGCGAAAGTCGATAACGTGGCCGTGGACGGCATTTTGCATCGCCGATTTGAAAAAAGCTTGGTCTTCCGGGTGCACCAGTCGGGTCAAAATCGCCGAAAAATCCGGGGAAAAATCCGGTTTTCCGGTCCCGGTGATGCGGTACATTTCGTCCGACCAACTGAAATGATTGTCGGACAAACGCCAGCGCCAATCGCCGATATGGGAAATACTTTGCGCATCCAGTAAGCGTTGTTTTTGATCCTGCAACGCATCGATTGCCCGGCTCCGTGCCAATTCTGCGCTGATTTGCAGCGCGAGCAACTTCAGTATGTCTGTGGCGAATGTGGCGTCGGGTATCGGTTTGCAATACGACACGGCGATGAAGCCGAAACTGTTCTGCTGTTTGTCCTGTAGCGGAATGCCGAGATAGCCCTCGATATGTCGTGCTTGCAACCATCCCGCGTTAGGGAAGGTTTGGCCGACGCCGCTGCCGAAGCAGCAGATGCGGCCGGCAGCAACCTCCCGGCAGGGCGAATTCAATAAGCTAATTTCCTGGTTGGGCACGATTTTGCCGTGAGCGCATAGCGAAAGGCTATGGGCGCGGCCGCTATCCAATACTTCTGCTACCAATGCGTAATCGGCTCCCAGCGTTTCCAGGGTCAGTATGGTCAAGTTATCCAATAGTGACTCGGCATTCTGCGGCGCCGTGCTGGAAATGATGTTTCTGATGGCGCTGTTTTGCTGGCGTTGCTGGGTGACGTCACTGACCAGTCCCTGGTAATCGGTAATCCGGCCCTGCTCGTTGCGGACGATCATCTTTCGGTCTTGCACCCATTTAATGCCGCCGCCGTGGGTAACGATACGATAAGGTTGATGGACGATTTCCTGGCATTCTAAGGATTCACCGCCGATTTCAATCTCCCTTTGGAATGCGGCCAAGTCGTCCGGATGTAACAGGTTTGTGTAAAACACGCCGCCGTTAACCATTTGCTCTGCGCTGTAGCCGAATAGCTGGCGAGCGTTCTCAGTGGCGAACTCGACTGGCAAGCCCTCGGAATTGTTCCATTTCAATACCACTGCACCGCTACGACTGATAATGTGGTAAGCGGCCTGTAAATTGGTCTCGGACTGTTTGCGTTGGCTGATATCCTGATGTGTGCCGCATAAACGGGTGGGGCCGCCGCTTACCGGATCGTGTGCGACTACGGCTCCGGAGCCTTGAATCCAAACCCAGTGGCCCAGTTTGTGGCGCATGCGAAATTCGACGACATAAGGGCGGCGGGACTCGATGTGTTTTGCGACGACAGTCCTTACCCGCTCCCTATCGTCAGGGTGCAAACGCCTCGCCCAATCGCTGACGTAGTTGTCGAGTTCGTCCTGCTTCAGGCCAAGCATGTCGAGCCAACGTTGATTGACCAAATGCTTGCCGGTGGGATACTCCCAATCCCAATAGCCCAGTTGGGCGCCGTCGATGGCCAGCGTCAATTGTTCTTCGACGCGCTTACGCGGTGTGATATCGATGTGAAATTCGATCAATTCGCTATTGTTGCGCGAACTCAAACGCTGCAGCGAGATTTCCCGCCAAGTGTCGCCGGGGAAAGCGAAATCGGCGGCGAGCATGGCTTTACCGGCTTTGATGTGTTGGCATAGAGGGCATTCGCTTTCCGCAAGCTGGCACGGGTGAAACCAAACGTGTACCGGCTGATTCAGCAAATCCCCGGCGTTTTTGCCTGTCGCTAATGTGGCGGCGCGGTTGATAGCGCGTATCAGGCCGGCGCTGTCGACTAACACGACCGGATGGTTCAGCGCATCGTAGTTGCGCCGCACTTGGGCCGCCAGCGATGTGTCGCGGGTCGGGTGTAGCAGTAGGTTGCCGAATAGCAATAGCGCGGCAGTTCCCGGCAATAGCAAACTGATTAGATCGGATAAAGAGCCGCGGCCGCTGGTCTGCTGGTAGAGTGTTACCGCTACATCGCAGAGCAAAAGCAAACAAGCGGCGATCAACACCAGCCGCGGTATCTGCTCGGATGATTCGGTGGAAGTGTCGGTCATGGCGGATTGGCCCGGGTAAAACCGTTCTCGAAGCGAAAATCTTAGCCTGCGGCCATGTAAATGTGAATTTAGCTGAAGCCGAATTTGCTGGTGTGTTTAGCAAATCGGGATTTTAAAGGCTGCTCCTGCCTGTTCTTTGACCAGTCGCGGTACCAAATAGCCGGGCAAATGCCTTTGCAAGTGCTGGTGCAGTATTTTGGCTTCGGCTTCGCTCACTTCGAAATGGCCGACGCCGCGAGCTCGGTCCAGCAAATGTAAGTAGTAGGGCAGGATGTTAAAACTGAATAATTTTTCGCTCAGCTCACGGAGTTGTTCGCCGTCATCGTTGATTCCTTTCAATAACACACTTTGATTTAACAGGGTCACGCCGCTAAGTTTGAGTTCGGTACAGATTTGGTTGACCGAATTGCTGAGTTCTTGTGTATGGTTGACGTGCAACACCATCACGACTGGTTTTGGCAACGCGGCGAAAGTCCGCAGCAATGCTTTGGTCACGCGTTCCGGCAGCACTACCGGGGTGCGGGTGTGGATGCGGATGCGCTTGATGTGGCCGATTTCAGCGAAACGAAACATGAGCTGTTCGAGTTTAGCGTCGCTGAGTAGCAAAGGATCGCCACCGCTCAGAATTACTTCGCTAATTTCCGGATGTCGCTCGACATAGGTCAGGGCGCTTTCGAATTGTCGGCCGGACAATTGCAATTCGCCGTACGGAAAATTTCTGCGAAAACAGTAGCGGCAGTGCACCGCACAGGCGCCGGTCATGATGAATAGCACTCGACCCCGGTATTTGTGAATCACGCCGGTCTCCGCCACGGCCTTTAAGTCGCCGACCGGGTCGTCAGTGTAGCCGCGGTAATCGGTTAATTCGGCCAGATCCGGCAATACTTGGCGTAGCAGTGGGTCATCCGGATTGCCGGCTTGCATGCGTGCCGCAAAATCACGCGGCACCCGTAACGGGAATGCGCTGGCTTGCTCGGGTAAATTCAAATCGGCGGGTGAAAGTTGCAGGTAGGCGCACAAGTCGGCAACGCTGTCGAATGCATCGGCAAGCGCCTGTTGCCACGTGGCGGATGGGGTGTTCAAAGTTGCTCCGGTTTCCGAATAAAAATCTTATCCATTATAATCGTCCGCTTATTGTTTGTTTCACGAGGAAAAAATGGCGACTTTTAGCACCAACGAGTTCAAGGGCGGTTTGAAGATCATGCTGGATAACGACCCTTGCGCGATTATCGAGAACGAGTTCGTTAAGCCCGGCAAAGGCCAAGCCTTTAACCGGGTCAGGATCCGCAATCTGAAAACCGGCCGGGTAATCGAGCGCACTTTCAAATCCGGCGATACCGTGGAAGGTGCCGACGTCGTCGATAAGGAAATGCAATATCTGTATAGCGACGGCGAATTCTGGCATTTCATGGTGCCGGACACCTTCGAGCAATACCAAGCCGATAAAAACGCCGTGTCCGAAGCCATTAAATGGCTGAAAGAGCAGGATATCTGCACGATGACTTTGTGGAACGATTCGCCGCTGTCGGTGACGCCGCCCAATTTCGTCGAATTGGCGATCACCGAAACCGATCCCGGTTTGAAGGGTGATACCTCCGGCGGCGGCGGCAAGCCGGCGACATTGGAAACCGGCGCTGTGGTGCGGGTGCCGCTGTTCGTGCAAACCGGAGAAGTGATCAAAGTCGATACCCGTACCGGCGAGTACGTCTCCCGCGTCAAAGAATAGTGGCTGCTGCCTGGCGGCCTGTTTGCACTATCGGGCATTTGCGCAGCCGAGCGCAAATGCTCGCCGCAATCAGGCGCTTTTTCGATCAGCGTCAGGTTCTGGAAGTCGAGACCCCGCTGTTATGCCGGACCACCGGTACCGATCCGCAGTTGGATTTTTTCAGCAGCGATTACCTCGCGCCGCCGACGCGGCAAACCCTGTTTCTGCAAACCTCGCCGGAATTTGCGATGAAGCGGCTGTTGGCAGCCGGCAGCGGCAGCATCTACCAGATTTGCAAGGCCTTCCGCAACGGCGAGGCCGGACGCTTTCACAATCCGGAGTTCACGATTCTGGAGTGGTACAGAGTCGGTTTCGATCTGCAACAACTCATGGCCGAGGCGGCCGAGTTGGTGCGGTCTTTAGTCTTAGTGGACGGCTTGCCGATGCCTGTGGTGCAAATCTGCTACCGGCAACTGTTCCTCGGCAGCGTGGGCCTGGACCCGTTGGCGTTCCAGCGCGAGACTTACGCTGCCTATGCTGCGGAGCACGGCCTACAAGACGCCATTAGCTTGTGCGGCAACGACCACGCATTGTGGTTGGATTTTATTTTCAGCCACCGGGTGCAGCCGGCGATGGCAGCCAGCACTCTGTATCTGGTTTACGGCTATCCGGCGATACAGTCTTCGCTGGCCAGGCACAGTGTCGACGATCCGCGGGTTTGCGAGCGTTTCGAGATTTTTGTCAATGGTGTCGAATTGGGTAACGGATTTTTCGAGTTGGCCGATCCGGACGAGCAGGAACGGCGGTTCAACCGCGAAATCGCTTACCGCGAGCAAAACGGCCTGCCTGCGGTTACCAAAGACCGTTATCTGCTGGACGCGTTAGTCTCCGGCTTGCCGGACTGTAGCGGGGTGGCGATCGGTTTGGATCGGTTGTTGATGTTAGCCACCGGTAGCGAATCGATTGCCGAGGTGTTGGCTTTTCCGTTGGCGAATGCCTGAGGTTGGGCTGTCGTTGCCGGAAAAAACGCCCCCTTCTGCTGAAGGGGGAATTCGGCAAGGGTTCCGGATCAGAATAAGACAGGCATAGTTGCGCGGCGGTTTAGAAAGGCCAGCTCAAATGGTTTTTTTGGTTATCTATGCTGTCGAGCGCCGCTTGTACGTCCTTAACGAAAAAGCGTTTCAAGCCGCGGCCCAGTCGGGTCGAGAGCATCGGAACCGCCTGTTCTTTAGCCAGATAAGTCGCCGGTTCGCGCCCTCTACGGTATTTGCTGAGCGCTTGTCTAACGGCCGAACACAAATAGCACTCGGTGCCTTCCGGAAGTGTGGCGTTTAAATCGCGAATCAGATGGGGGGTTATTTTGTTCATACCAACCTCCTCCGCAATCGGGAGCCGGGGACGCTAATCCCTGTGTCAGTTAAAGATCCGCGACTCGGATCTGTTATTTAACAAAAATAACGTGATTAACTTATCAATCCTGTGGAAAAAGTCAACGATTGTATTGCTGTAGTTTTTGATTTATGTCAAGGCAATTTTTGACTGCTTGTGGGTTTGCTGCGATGCGGAGAGCAGGCGGACCGTCCTAGCGGTTCGCCTGCTGCTGTTTGGCGGGAGCTTAATCTGGTTTCTCTTCTTTGCCGGCCGGTTTGCGCAGGCGGATGCCCAGCTCCTTGAGCTGTTCTTCACTGACCACTGCCGGGGCATTGAATAGCGGGCAGGCTGCGGTTTGGGTTTTCGGGAAGGCAATTACATCGCGGATAGAGCCGGCGCCGGTCATCAGCATCACCAGACGGTCCAAACCGAAAGCAATACCGCCGTGCGGCGGCGCCCCGTATTTCAGTGCATCCAGCAGGAAGCCGAATTTCTCGCGGGCCTCTTCGTGACCAATACCGAGAATATCGAACACGGTTTGCTGCATCGCGGTGCGGTTGATCCGGATCGAACCGCCGCCAACTTCGGTGCCGTTCAATACCAAATCGTAAGCCCGTGACAATGCTGTGCCCGGATTAGCAACCAGATCTTCCACAGAACAGCTCGGCGCGGTAAACGGATGGTGAATCGCAGTGTAGCGTTGGGCTTTGTCGTCCCAGGCGAACATCGGGAAATCGACGACCCATAACGGTTTCCATGGCCCGGTCAGCAGGTTGCGGTCCAAGCCCAGTTTCACGCGCAGGGCGCCCATGGCTTCGTTGACGATACCGGCTTTGTCGGCGCCGAAAAAAATCAGGTCGCCGTTTTGGGCGCCGACTTTTGCCATGACCTTGGCCCAAACTTCGGCCGGCGCAAATTTGACGATCGGCGATTGCAAGCCGTCCACGCCGGCGGCCAAATCGTTGACCTTGATGTACGCCAGGCCTTTGGCGCCGTAGATGCCGACGAATTTGGTCAACTCGTCGATCACGCTACGGCTCAAATCGCCGCCTTCCGGCAGTTTCATCGCTACAACGCGGCCGTTGGGATCGTTGGCCGGACCGGAAAAGACTTTGAAATCCACGTCTTTCATTTCTTCGGCGATGTCCACTAGCTCCAGCGGAATCCGCAGGTCGGGGCGGTCAGAACCGTAACGGCGCATCGCTTCTGCATAGCTCATGACCGGGAATTGGTCGCCCAAATCGACGTCGATGATGTCCTTGAACAGGCGGCGGATCATTTCTTCCATCACCGCCATGATTTCCTGCTCGTTCATGAACGAGGTTTCGATATCGAGCTGGGTAAATTCCGGTTGGCGGTCGGCGCGCAAGTCTTCGTCGCGGAAGCAACGCACTACTTGGTAGTAACGGTCCATGCCGGCGATCATCAGCAACTGTTTGTAGAGCTGCGGCGATTGCGGCAAGGCAAAGAACGAATTTTGGTGGGTGCGGCTGGGGACGATGTAGTCGCGGGCGCCTTCCGGCGTGGCTTTAGTTAAATACGGGGTTTCGATTTCGAAAAACTCGTGGTCGTCCAGGAACTGGCGCAGGTTGCGGGTGACGTCGCGGCGCACCTTCATCTTTTGCTGCATCGCCGTGCGGCGCAGGTCGATATAACGGAAGCGCAAGCGGGTTTCCTCGTTGACTTCGATCTCGCTTTCCAGCGGGAACGGCGGGGTCTCGGCTTCGTTTAAGACTTCGATGTGTTTGCCCAGCACTTCGATTTGGCCGGTGGACATATTCGGATTATGCGTGCCTTCAGGCCGGTCGCGGACGATGCCCTCGATGCGCAGCACGTATTCGCTACGCACATGCTCGGCAATGGCGAAACTCTCGGCCGCGTCGGGATCGAACACCACTTGCACCAGGCCGGCGCGGTCGCGCAAGTCGATAAAAATCACGCCGCCATGGTCGCGGCGGCGGTGCACCCAGCCGCACAGGGCCACGGTTTGTCCCAGATGCTGGGTGTTCAGTTCTCCACACTTGTGGCTACGCATAATGTCTCTCGGAATATTTCAAAAAGCTAGCGATGGTACGAATTTATAGGGTTTCAGGCAAGTTTAATGGCAAGCGCAACTGCCGCCGCAACCGCCGCTGTTACCGCCGGATTTTTCCGGAGTCTTGCTTTCGCCGGCGACGTTTTTCTTGTTGCCGCTTTTGAAATCGGTTTCGTACCAGCCGCCGCCTTTTAGTCTGAAGCCGGCCGCGGAGATTTTCTTTTTCAATTCGGGTTCATTACAGGCGGGGCAAATCACCAGCGGTTCGGCGCCCAGTTTTTGCAGGGCCTCGTGTTCGTAGCCGCAAGCGTTACATTGGTATTCGTAAATAGGCATCTGCTTCTCCAGTTAAAAGTCTCTAAAAACCGCTTACTAAGGCCAGGTTTTAAATTTTCAAGGCCCTTAATGCTAGAATATCGCGCCATTTTAAATGAAAACGCCCGGAGAATATGGACAAATTGACCATCCGCCAGCCCGACGACTGGCATTTGCACGTCAGAAACGGAAGTATGTTGCGCTCGGTCATTGGTCATAGCGCCAGGCAATTTGCCAGGGCGATCATCATGCCCAATCTGAAGCCGCCGGTTACTTCGGTGGAGCAGGCGTTGGCTTATCGGCAGGAGATTTTGAATGCGCTGCCTGAAGGCTCTGAGTTTCAGCCATTGATGACGCTGTATCTGACCGGGAACACAACGCCGGAACAAATAAAAAACGTCGCCGACTGCGAACACGTTTATGCCTTCAAGCTGTATCCGGCCGGTGCGACGACCAATTCCGACGCCGGCGTCGCCGATATCGTTGCGGCTTACCCCTTGTTTGAAGCGATGGAAAAATATGGGGTGCCATTGCTGGTTCACGGCGAGGTTACCGACGCCGAATACGACATTTTCGATCGCGAAAAAATCTTTCTCGAAACCAAGCTCAGTCCAATTATCCGTCGTTTTCCGCGGCTACGGATTGTTGTCGAACACGTGACTACGCAGGAGGCGGTGGAATTTGTCCAATCGGCGCCGGCCAATGTCGGTGCAACCATCACGCCGCAGCATTTGCTTTACAACCGTAATGCCTTGTTGGCGGGCGGGATTCGGCCGCATTTTTACTGTTTGCCGATTCTGAAACGCGAGTATCATCGGCAGGCTTTATTGCAGGCGGCAACCAGCGGCAACCCCAAGTTTTTTCTCGGTACCGACAGCGCGCCTCATCTTACCGCATTGAAAGAAAGCCACTGCGGTTGCGCCGGCTGTTTCAGTGCGCATGCGGCGTTGGAATTGTATGCGGAAGCCTTCGAATCGGCCGGCGCTCTGGAAAAGTTGGAGGGCTTTGCCAGCGATTTCGGTGCGGATTTCTACGGATTGCCGCGCAATAGCGGTGAGGTTACCTTGGTCAAGCAGGCGTGGCAGGTGCCGGATGTATATGCCGATCCCGATTTAGGAACGGCGATCACACCGTTGCGGGCCGGAGAATCGGTTTCTTGGCGATTGCTGAGTCAGTAGCGGTGCAATTGAACCGTCATTGTGGTTTATATCAACCCGCAGTGGCAGTCGTGTACGTTTTCGATTGGGGCGCCTGGCGTCGAAATCCCTCTAACGAAGTATTGGCATGAATCTGGCTTTTCCATCGGATTTAGTCCGGTCTTCGGCTCCCATGGCCGTTAGTTGCGGCGGCCGCAAATTTTCGAAATGAATTTATCTAGCGATCCGATTTACCGTTGGGGAATATTTTTGCTCTGGCTTCTGCTGAGCATCAGCGTGTTTTTTCGCGCGCCGATTCCGATCGACGAAACCCGCTATCTGAGTGTGGCTTGGGAAATGTGGCTACGCGGCGATTTTTTAGTGCCTTATCTGAACGGGCATACCTATAGCCACAAGCCGCCCCTGTTATTCTGGCTAATTCAGCTCGGTTGGGGGCTGTTTGGTGTCAACGACTGGTGGCCGCGTTTAGTGGGACCGCTGACGGCGCTCGGTAATTTGCTATTGGTCAGGCGCTTGGCTGCAACTCTTTGGCCTGAGCAACGCGAGGCAGCGGCACTGGCGCCCTGGGTGCTGGCGGGTACATTGCTCTGGACTTTGTTTGCCACGTCGACCATGTTCGATATCTTGCTGACCGATTGCGTGATGCTGGGCATGCTGGGCCTGTTGATCGTAGCGAACGGTCGGGTGCGCAAGGGCTGGCTCTATTTCGGCCTGGCGATCGGGTTGGGTCTGCTGACCAAGGGGCCGGTGATTTTTCTGCATCTGTTGCCCACGGCCTTGTTTGTCAGATTCTGGCACACCGACGCCAAAGCGCTGGGAGCCGCCTGGTGGCTAGGATTGCTGGCGGCGGTGTTGTTGGGTGCGTCGCTGGCTTTGGCTTGGGCCTTGTCCGCAGCGCAGGCGGGCGGGCAGGAGTACGCCGACGCGATTTTGTGGCATCAGACCGCGGACCGTACCGTGGGTACCAAAATCCATACCCGGCCTTTTTTCTGGTATTTACAGTTTCTGCCGTTGTTATTGTTTCCCTGGTTGTTCTGGCCGCGCTTATGGGTCGGCTTGCGTCAGGGGCTTAATGGCGATAACGGTTTAAAGTTCAGTGCGATTTGGTTGGTTTCGGTTTTTGTGTTGTTTTCGGCATTGCCCAGCAAGCAACTGCATTATCTGATTCCGATGCTGCCGGCTTTTGCTTTGGTTACGGCCAGGGTGTTGTCGCGGAAGCGTTTGGCCTGTTCTATTGCCGCGGAATCGGTGCTTCCGGTTTTGTTTGCGTTGATCGGCATTTTTCTGATGATACTGCCGCAGGTGCCGGGTTTGGCCAAGTTGCATTGGGTGCAAACTGTCGAAATCGACTGGGGGCTCTGGGTGTTGGCAGTTGCGGTAGGCTTGGTCGTCGCAGTCTGGCGCTCGCGAACTTTGTCGGTGGCACCCTTGTCCGCCGCTGTGGTGGTGGCGGTTTTCGCCGGTTTTATCTTCTTCTTTCAGTATGTCGGTCTGGCCTATGACTTGCGTCCGGCTGCGCTGCAGATCCGCACGTTTAACGAACAGGGCGTGCCTTACGTTTACGTCGGCAATTACCAGGGGCAGCTGAATTTTCTGGGCAGACTGACCACGCCGCTGCCGGTATTGGCGACGGTTGCCGACGCCGAGCGCTGGGCGGCCAGCCATCCGGCCGGTTATCTGGTTTCGTTGGAAAAAGACAAACCGGAGGATACCTTTTATCTGCAGGGGCATCGCGAATATTGGCTGGTTTTCCGCCGTGCCGACCAGTTTGGTCGGTTAAAACCCCTATGACCGGCCGACAATAATCCGGCTTCGCATTAAGCGTTTGATACAATTAGCAACTTTTTACTTTTTCCGAGTTTATGCAAATTTCCGTCGTAGTTCCCGTTCATAACGAAACCGACAACGTAGACGCGTTGATCGCCGAAATTGACCAAGCTTTGAGCGGTCAGGATGCTTACGAAATGATATTCGTCGACGACGGCAGCACCGACGATACCGCGGCCAAGTTGCAGCGGGCCATGCAAAAATATTCGGCATTGCGCGTATTGCAGCATCGGCGCAGTTGCGGCCAAAGCCGGGCGGTGCACAGTGGGGTGCTTGCTGCGCGTTACCCGTGGATCGCGACGCTGGACGGCGACGGCCAGAACGATCCGGCCGACATTCCAAATCTGGTCGCCGCCTGGCAAGCCCAGAACGATCCGCAATTATGGATGCTGGCCGGGTTTCGTCATCAACGAAACGACACGGGTTGGCGCAAATTCTCGTCCAAATTCGCCAATGCGGTGCGCCAGGCGATTTTGCACGATGCAACCCCGGATACCGGCTGCGGCTTGAAATTGTTTTTGCGCGACAAATTCTTGGGATTACCGTATTTCGATCATATCCACCGCTTCTTGCCGGCCTTGGTCCAAATGGCCGGCGGCCGGGTGATTTCGGTTAAAGTCAACCACCGGCCGCGCAATTTCGGGCAGTCCAAATACGGGACGTTGGATCGGGCTTTGGTGGGTATCGTCGATATCTTGGGTGTGGTCTGGCTGAAACGGCGGCACAGTTTGGCGCAAGTCAGCGAGGTGGCGCGTGGTTAATTCTGCATATCCCGCATCGGCTCAGTTGGAAGCGAGGACTTGATGGAACAGGGTGTTTTCGGTTTTTTCAGTCATTTGATGGACAAATGGCAGCACCATCTGTCCAGCATGGACTCGAACGATATTATCTGGCTCACCATCGGGTTGGTGGGGCAGTCGCTGTTCATGATGCGCTTCATCGTGCAGTGGATTCATAGCGAACGCCACCAAAAAAGCATTATTCCGGTCAGTTTTTGGTATTTCAGTCTGTCGGGCGGGGTGATCGTCTTGCTGTACGGTATTCACCGGGTCGATCCGGTGATTATTCTGGGGCAATTGCCGGGCACTTTTGTTTATGCCAGGAATCTGATGTTGATCAGGCGCGAGCACCGAGACGCGCTGGCCGAATTGACTGATGACGAGATAGGTAGCTAGTGCCGGCTATTTACTCGGCGAGAGATTTTCGCCATGGTCCGGAAAAGACAGCCGCTTTGCCCTAAACTTAATCAATTCGTATAACGACATATCGGTGAGGTTCCTGATGAGGTATTTTGTTCTGATCGCGATGATTATTGCCTGGCAGCAAGCGGAAGCCGAGGTTTTCAAATGCGTCGGCAAGGATGGTAAGACCGTCTATCAATCGAAACCCTGCCAAACCGCGGCGAAAGTCGAGCAGTTGGATATTCAGGCCGATCCGGAGCTGGAGGCGGCAGCAAAAGCCAAACGCGAAGCTTTGGAAAGCGAATATGACAGTAAGAAAGCCGCGAAACGGGAAGCGGAGCGGCGCGATGCCGTGTTGAGAAATCAAACCGAATCGACCAATGCATTGAAGCAAAGTGCTATCGCCCAGCAGCAACAAGTCGAGGCTGCGCAAAGACAGGCCGCAGCGCTGGAGCGGCAGGCCCAGCACAATGCCAATCCGGTCATGATCGTTGCGCCGCCGATGGTATTGCCGACACCGGCGGTGCCTGTGTCTCCAGGCTCGACGGTCACCAAAGACCAAACGCTGCGCTAACCGGCGGGTGCACCGATGTTGTGGTTAAAAGCCTTACACCTGATATTCATGGTTACCTGGTTTGCCGGGCTGTTTTATTTGCCGCGCCTATTCGTCTACCATGCGATGAGCGAGGACAGTATCAGCAACGAGCGCTTTAAAGTCATGGAACGCAAGTTGTACTACGGCATCATGACTCCGGGAATGCTGTGCACCTTTGCGTTCGGCATCTGGATGTTGGCCGACTATGCCTGGATGTTGTACTCGGCTAACGGCTGGTTGCACTTGAAATTGGCACTGTTGGGCTTGTTGGTGGTGTACCACGGCGTTTGCGGCAAATGGCTGCTGGATTTCAAGCACGACCGTAATCGCCATTCCCACGTTTATTTTCGGTGGGTCAACGAGATACCGGTTCTGTTCCTGTTTGCGATCGTCATCTTGGCAGTGGTTAAGCCTTTTTGACGGCCTGCCGATCGATTGTCCGGGAGCCGCTGGGCGGTCTAAGTCTTTATCGGGGCTCGTTCGCTGCCGACCATGTTACTGAAATGTTCCAGTCGGTCTGGGGTGCCGATATCGAGCCAGATACCGGAATGTTTTTGTCCGCTTATCCGTTGCTGTTGTATTGCCCGATTGAGCACCGGGCGCAATTTTAGCGGTGCTGCCGGAACGCCCTCGAATAATTCGGGGCGATAGAGGCCAATTCCGCTGAAAGTCAGTTTGGTTTCCCCTTGCTCTGCCAGCAAGCCGGAGTCAGTCAGGGCGAAGTCGCCTTCGGGGTGGTGCGGCGGATTGTCGATCATGACCAGATGCGCCAAGTCTAACTTGACGTCGCGCAAAGGCCGCAATGAACAATCGCAGACAATGTCGGCGTTGATAGCCAGAAACGGAGTATCACCAAGTAGCGGCAAGGCTTTGGCGATGCCGCCGGCTGTTTCCAGTGCCGTTTCGCCTTCGTCGGAGTAAGCGATCGATAGGCCCCAGCGTGCGCCGTTGCCGCAATGGTTTTTAATGAGCGCGCCGAGGTGGGCGATATTGATCACGATATCGGTGAAACCGGCGGCGGCCAGATTTTCCAGCGTGTATTCGATCAAAGGTTTGCCGGCGGCTCGCAGTAGCGGTTTCGGGGTGTGATCGGTCAGCGGACGCATTCGTTCGCCGCGTCCGGCGGCGAGGATCATGGCTTTCATTGGATGGGCGGGTAAGCGGGTTTAAGCTGCTGCTGTAAAAATTGGTGAAACTGGTCCAGCTCCGGATAGCGAGTACAAACGTGTTCCACGTAGGCAAACGTGCGCGGAATATCCGCCAGATAACTGGATTTGGTGTCGCGCAGGTGGAGCCTGGCAAAAATACCGATTGCTTTCAGGTGACGTTGCATGCCCATCAGGTCGAACCAGCGTTGAAATTGCCGGTAGTCCACAGCGATCAAGTCTGCGGCGTCTAGACGGGTATGGTAGGCTCGAGTCCAGGCGTCGACTTGCCGGGCCGGCCAAGTGATGTAGCAGTCACGCAACAGCGATACCAGGTCGTAGCTGATCGGGCCAACCACGGCGTCTTGAAAGTCGATTACACCTAGAGTACCACTGCGCGGCAACATCAGATTACGGGAATGGTAGTCGCGGTGGACGCAGACCCGCGGCTGCGCCAATGCCGATTCGATTAGAATCCGATTCAGTCGCTCTGCCAATGATTGCGGCAATTCCAGTCCGACCAATTTTTGCAGGAACCACTCGTAGAAGATGCCGAGTTCGCGTTCGATGAATCCCGCGTCGTATTCCGGCAATCCGCAGCTGGCGGGGTCGACGTTGCGTTGCAATGCGAACAGGCTGTCCAAGGCCTTGGCGTAGAGGCTCTCCGCAGTTTCAGGGTTTAGCCGGTCCAACAGGTTTTCGCAGCCTAAATCTTCCAACAGCAAAAATCCCAGCTCAGTGTTGCTGCTATGAATCTCAGGTACGTGAATGCCGGCCTCTTGCATTAAACCCGCGACCCGGATAAACGCGGCGCAGTTCTCTTTCTCGGGCGGGGCATCCATCGCGATGTGCACGCCTGAGGCGTGTTCGATCCGAAAGTACCGCCGGAAACTGGCGTCACTGGAAGCGGGGGAGAAACGATGGATGTCCAGCGAAAGATCGCGCTGCAACCAATCGACGAGCGCCGCCAGGCGACGGTCTTCCAAGCGGGAGTCGTACATTTTTGATATTTGCCGAGCAACCTAAGGTAAAATGATTCGATGCATTTTATTCGATTTCCATCCTGCTAAGCCAATTTAGCCGCATTCGCCAAAACATGAATTATCGGTTCTATACAATTTCTTCGGCTTTGATGTTCGTAACCGGGCTTGCGTCCGCCGCCAACAACTCGGCATGGAATTGTGAACAAACCAAAAATGGCGAATGGACCTGTCTTAACCAAGGCCCAAGTAACACGCCTGAGCCCCAGCAACAACCGCAAACCGTAAAAACTGTTCCGGCCGAGCCGGTGGCGCCGGTCAAAGCGGAAACGGTGGCCCAACCGCCCGCCGCCGTAGCGCCTGTACCGGTGCAGCAGGCGCAACAACCGGCGGCGTCTCCGAAGGATGCGCCGAAAGAAACGGTTAAAGTTGTGGAAAAATCGGTCGCGGAGCCGCAGAAGTTGCGGGTGAAAGTTGGCGAGAACCAGAAACCGGAAGTCGAAAAAGCAGAAGCCAAAACCCAGGCTGCGGCGGGTGGCAGCAGAACCCAAGGCTGGACCTGTAAGGCTGGGGATGCCAAAAACGGTTGGAACTGCAATCTGGTCGGTGCCGATCCCAAAGGCGAAGCCCATATAGTTGACGACAACGGCGTCGCCGATGCGGCCGGTTCGCTCTGGTTTGCCCCGGCGTTCAGTCATCAGCAGGAACGCGACTTTCAGACCTTGCGGGCCGAATTCGATCGCGATCCGTGGCAAAGCTGCGAGGTGTGGGGAAAGAGGAGGCCTAAAATCAAGGCGACTTCCAAAGAAGCCAGGGATGCGGCAACCACCGAAATCAATGCCGACTTTTCCGAAGTCTTCGACGGCGAAGTGTTGAATTTTGCCGGCAATGTCGATATGAACCGTGCCGACCAGCATTTGGTGGCCGATAAAGCCAGTTACGATACGGTGGCCGAAACCCTGGACGCGCAAGGCGGCGTGTTATACAGCGAAGATCAACTCGCTATGTCCAGCGACACGTTGTCGCTGAATCTGGGCAAAGACGAAGCCCGTCTGCGCAATGCTCAATTCATCGTGCCGCAGGCGCCTTTCCGCGGTAGCGCCGACGTGGTTTACCGGGACAGTAAAAGTTTGTCGCGCTATAACGATGCAGCCTTTACCAGTTGCGCCCCCGGTAACCAGGATTGGGTCGTGCATGCTTCGCGTTTGAAGATTAACCGGGACAGCGGGCAAGGCTCGGCGAAGAACGCCTGGCTGGAGTTCAAAGGCGTTCCGGTGTTGTATACGCCGTACATCTCGTTTCCTACCGACAACCGGCGCTTATCCGGTTTCCTGGCGCCGACCTGGGGTAGTACCCAGCGTAACGGTTTCGACGCTACTTTACCGTTTTACTGGAATATCGCGCCTAACTTCGACGACATAGTCACTCCCCGGTACATGAGCCGACGCGGCGAACAATTACGCAATAAATTCCGCTATTTGACGGAGATGTCCCGCGGTACGTTTGCCGCAGAATACATGCCGCACGACCAGTTGGCGGATAAAGCCCGCTACTCGGCGAGTTTGAAAGACCAGACCTTATGGCTTCCGGGCCTAAGTTCCTTGCTGGATTTGAACTACGTCTCCGACAAGACTTATTTCAACGACTTGAACAACGCTCTGGGATTTCAAAATACCAGTTACCTGCCCAGTACCGGCATGCTGACCTACGCTCGCGCCGGCGTGTATCTGTCGGCCGCCGGCTACCACTACCAGTCGGTGGACAAGACCATCACCGACGATTTGTTGCCTTACGACGTACTGCCGCGCATCGGCATGAATTTTTCCCACGCCTTCGACGATTTTCCGCTGACTTTGGCGTTGGACAACCAATATAGCTATTTCACCCACAAGACCCTGGTCAACGGCCAGCGCTTTAATGTGGCGCCGTCGGTCAGCTTCCCGTTGGAAAGCAGTGAGGGCTTCTTCATCCCGAAGATTTCGGCCTTGTATTCCCAATACCAGCTCAGCAACCAGACCGTCGCTGGGCTGCCGAGCAGCATTTCCCGGACCTTGCCGGTGTTTTCGGTGGACAGCGGCATTGTGTTCGAAAAGGATATGCAGATTTCGGGGACTCCGTATGTCAATACTTTGGAGCCGCGCCTGTTTTATCTGTACATTCCGCGCAAAGACCAGAGCAATATTCCGATCTTCGATACCGCGCTGTTCGATACCAATTTCTACAGTTTATTCCGGGAAAACCGTTTCTCCGGTTACGACCGGATTCAAGATGCTAACCAAATCACGCTGGCGGCCTCCTCGCGCTTTATTGATTCGACTACCGGGCTTGAGCCGCTCAAACTGACTCTCGGCCAGATTTTGTATTTCGAGGATCGCACGGTCGATCTGTTCGATCGCAATAATCCGACCTTGCGGCCGTTCGCCCAACCTCAAACCAGTAGTACTTCCAACTTCATCGGCGAGTTGAGCGGCCAGTTGAGTCGGAATCTGCGCTACATCACCGGCGCCCAATGGGATCCGGAGTTGAACAGCTTGTCTCGCGGCCAGTTTGCGTTGAAATACCGGATGCAGCCAAACCAAATCTTGAATATCGGTTACCGTTACCGCCGCGCCAATCCGCAGGACGTGGTGCAGACCGTAAACCAAAACAACACGACTCAAGTGTTCTCGCAAACCATCTCGCAAACCGACGTCTCGTTCCGCTGGCCGCTGTTCGGCGAGTGGTTCGGCTTAGGCCGTTGGCAATATTCGTTGAATTTCGACAAAACCACCGAGAGCTTCATCGGGATCGAGAAGGAAAACTGCTGCTGGCGGTTCCGCGTCCTCGGCCGGCGTTTCATCAACGGCGCCAACACCATCGCCTTCATCGATCCGAGCACCAAGCCGGAAACCGCTTTCTTCGTACAGTTGGAACTCAAAGGCCTGAGTAGTTTCGGCGACCATGTCGATACCTTCCTGCAAACCAACCTGGACGGTTACCGCAAGGATAATTTCTTTGAATAAGCAATACATGTTGAAACAATCGCTAGCCACTTTGCTGTTTTCGCTTAGTTTTTACGTCGGCTTGGCCCAGGCCCAGCTATTGGATCGGATCGTCGCGGTGGTCGAAGAAGACGTTATCCTGGAACGGGAGCTGAACACCGAAGTTGCGGCGATCAGCAATAAGCTGAGTAGTAGCAACGTGATGGTGCCGCCGGAATTCGTGCTACGCAAACAGGTGCTGGAACGGATGGTGGTCGATAAATTACAGCGGCAAATGGCGGCAAAGTCCGGGATTCAGGTCAGCGACGAAATGCTGAACGCCTCGGTGGCGGACATCGCCGCCCGCAACGGCATGTCCGTCGATGCTTTCCGCAGCGAATTGGCCCGGCAAGGGATGGATTACAAGGGTTTCGAAGACAACTTGCGCAACGAAATCATCATCAACCAGTTGCGTGGCCGCGAAATCGGGGCGCGGGTTAAAGTGACCGATGCCGAAGTCCAGCACTACATGGAAACCCAGAGTAAGGCGGGGCAGAGTGGCGGGCAATATCATCTGGGCCATATTCTGATCGCGGTCCCGGAAGGCGCCTCAGCTTCGGCGATTCAAAAAGCCAAAGACAAAGCCGACCAAGTCATTGCCGATTTGCGCGGCGGCAAAGATTTCAAACAAGTCGCGGTTGGCGTTTCCGACGACGACAACGCGTTGAAGGGCGGCGATCTGGGCTGGCGCAGCATAGGCCAGATTCCTTCGCTGTTTACCGATATTGTCGGTACGATGAACCAGGGCGACGTATCCGAGGCCATTCGGAGCCCCAGTGGCTTTCATATCATCAAGATGCTGGAAACCGAAGGCGGTAGCCAACATATCGTTACCAAGACCAAGGTCAGACATATCCTGATCAAAACCAATGAACTGGTCGACGATGCCGAGGCACAGAAACGCTTATTGGCGCTGCGTGACAGGATCAACGATGGCGACGATTTTGCCGCGCTGGCTCGGGCCCATTCCGACGACAAAGGTTCGGCCATCAACGGCGGTTCGCTGGATTGGGTTGGGCCGGGCGCCTTGGTGCCGCCGTTCGAGGAAGCGATGAACAAATTGGGTATCAACGAAATTAGTGCCCCGGTACAGACTCAGTTCGGCTGGCACATGATTCAGGTGTTAGGTAGGGAAAGCCAGGATAATAGCGAGCAGTTTAGAAAAGATAAAATCCGCGACGAGATTCGGAAGCGCAAAATCGAGGAAGAAACCGAGTTATGGTTGCGGCGCTTACGCGACGAAGCTTACGTGGAAATCGATTTGGACCGACTGTAATAAGTTATGAGCGCGATTCCGGTTGAGCCGAGAAAAGAAGATAAATTCAAACGCCGCCTGCAACGGGTTGCCAGAGAAGAGGATTTGACTCGGCAGCGCGACTTGGTACAACGGATAGCGGCCGATTTGAATATCGACCTGCTGACTTGCGCCGCGGCGTTGGTATTCATGAACCAGCCGAATCTGTATCCGCCCCTGAAACGCCAGCCGGCGGAACCGAGCCGCTCGATTCAGCCCAACTATAAAATGGTTCGTTACCGCCTCGCGGTCGGCAATCAACACCAAGTCAGTCGCGACCAGATTCAGGCGGTATTGGTATCGGAGTCCGGCGTCGACAGAAAACGCATCGGCCGGATTGACATTCGAGACACCTATACGCTGGTGGAGTTGCCCGACGGCATGCCGGCAGATGTCTTTCAGTTATTGGCAGAAACCGAAATCGGCTCGCAAAAGCTGAACATCAAACGCATCAAGCCCAATAAATTCAGACAACAGCGCAATGTTGGCGGAGACGAAAACGGCGGTTGAACCGCCGTTTTCATTGGTGAAGATTACATCGTCAGGCGAATGCCGATCCAGGCCGCTCGGGGCGCACCGACGCCGACGAAGCGGCTTTGTTGATCGCCCGGCAAACCCAGGCCGTCCAATACATCCCCGGTATTACCCCAGGTGCCGAAGTTGGCGTATTCGCGGTCGAACAAGTTGGTCACTCTACCGAACAAGGTGACGTTTGGATTAAAGCGGTACTCGCTACGCAGGTTGAACACGACGAAAGCCGGCAGTTTGGCCGTCAGATTGGCCTCGTCGCCACGTAGGTATTGCGAGCTGTTGTAGTTCATGTCCATGCCCAAGGTCCAGGCCGAGACGATGTCGAAGTCGGTACTGAATTTGAATTGGTGGGCCGGGATGCCGGGCAATTTATCGCCGGGTCGCACGACGATGTCGCCGTTACCGTCCGCCATTGGGTTGTTGGGGCTGCTGGACAGAAAGCCGGTTTCGAAGCTGGCGTCGATATAGGTGTAATGGGTCGACCAGCGCCAACGTTCGTAAAAGTTTCCGTTCAGGCCGAGTTCGACGCCTTGGCGCAGGGTCGAGCCGACATTGTCGAAGTAACCCAGGTTGCTGCCGACGCCGCCGGTACTTTTGAAGATGATGTCGTCGTTGTTGATGGTGCGGAACAGCGCCAGATTCCAGTCCAGATAGCCCGGCAACAGGTTTTTCAAGCGGCCGCGCAGACCGGTTTCGAAGGTGTTTGCGACCACTTGCTTCAACGGCGGATCGGAGACGAATGCGTTCGGCAGTCGGCACGGATCGTCGGGATTGGCACAGCTCAACTCCATCGGTGTCGGCACTCGCGACGATTCGCTGTAGTTGCCGAAGAAGGTCAATTCCGGCATTACGGTGTAGGTAAAGCCGGCGGCCGGATTGAAGCGGTCGAAAGAATGCGAGCCGTTCAAATCTTCGCCGACGTGATCGCGCAGTTTGATGTGGGATTGGTTGTAGCGTCCGGAAACCGTGACGTCCAATTGGTCGGTCACAGAAAAAGTATCGGTCAGGAAAACGCCGTAGTTGTCGGTCTCGGTGGTCAAACGGACGTGAGCGTCTTGAATCAATACGCCGCCGCCGGCCACACCGCGGTCGGCGGTCAATGAACCCAGTTGGGTGTCGGCGTGGTAACGCGCGTTACCGTAGTCAAAGCTGGCGCCGCCGACCAGACGGTTGTTGCGACCGAAAATCTTGTGGTCGAAGGCATCCTGCAGTGCAAAACCGAAGGATTGTTGCAGCGTGCTGGAGGTATTGATCGTGCCGCCTTCCAAGCTGGAGAGCGCGCCGATGTTGTTTCCGTTAAGATCCAATAGGCCCTCGTCGTCCAGTTCTCCGCCGGATTCGGAGCACAAGAAATTGTCCTCGCCGCCGCCTTCGTCGACGCAGGGACCGAATTCGCTACCGTCGCCGTTATAAGTGCCGATTTTATTGCGTCGGTAGTACATGGTGCCGGATAACTGGTTGTGATCGTTTAACCAGGTATCGCCGTCCAAGGATACCAACAGCATGCGGTTGCGGGTGATGTCCGGGTGGGTAAAGACCTGATCGCGGCCGAAAGCCAGCATTTGTTGCGGTAGCGCGCCGTTGCCGCGCAAGGTGTTCTCGGTGCCGGCAATGCTTAGGTCCAGACTGGATTTGACGCCGCGCCAGCTTAACGTGCCGAAACCTTGTTTGGCCTCGCTGGGAGAATGGGCTCGCCAGCCTTTCTCGTTGAAGTATTTGAAATCCAGGAAATAACCCCAGGTGCCGTTGTTCCAGCCGCTGCTGACTTCTTCGGAATGCCGGTCCCAAGAGCCGCCTTGAGCCTCGAAGCTGTGACCGGGCGCGGAAAAGCCGGTCTTGGTATTGACGCTGATCGAACCGCCCAATGCATTCAGACCAAAGGCCGGATTCGACGCCGGCTGCAGCGCCATGCTTTCGATCGCGCCGTTCGGTATCAAATCCCAGTTCACCATGTCGCCGAACGGTTCATTGAAGCGGATGCCGTTGACGTAAACCGCCAAGCCCTGCGGCAATCCCATCAACGGCGACGCGCTGAACCCGCGGTATTGCACGTCCGGCTGTAGCGGGTTGTTTTGGGCGTCGTTAATGTTGACGCTGCCCAAATAACGGTTCATGTACTCGGCCAGCGAAAGCGCCTGTGCCTCCTGCAACTGGTCGGCGGAAACGGTTTGTACGTTGGCCGGGATTTTCCTGATGTCAATGCCGCTGAACTGTAATGGCGTTACCGCAACCACCTCCACCGCATCCAGTTTATCGGATGTTTCGGCCGAGATGGCTTCGGCCAACGGCAGCAGGCTAAACCAGGGCAACATACCCACGGCAAATTTATTCATGACTTTTACCTGAAACTGACTAAACAAAAAAAGTGCCGCATGGTAACTCGCGCGTTGCAAAGCGCTATGGTTCTGGCCAAAAAAAGGAAATTTTCCTGTTCGCCGTCATTGGCGAATTATTCAGCCGGGCCGCGGCCGGCGGAGTAAAATAGCCAGCCGAGCCCTTTATCGGCCCCCTTGTCAAACAGAATGAGATCATGTCCATCCAATACATCGATAAACCCGACCAAATTGCAGACCTTTGCCGGCAAATAGCCAACGAACCTTGGATTGCACTGGATACCGAGTTTCTCCGCGAAAAAACCTATTACCCCAAGTTCTGTCTGTTGCAAATCGCGGCGCCGGGCTGGGTTGCCTGCGTTGATCCGCTGGCCGTCGGCGATTTGAGCGAGTTGTTCGACGCCATCTACGCGCCGAATATCGTCAAGGTGCTGCATTCGTGCCGCCAGGATCTGGAAATTTTTTATCAGATCACCGGCAAAATCCCTGGGCCGATCTTCGATACCCAGATTGCCGCGCCTTTGTTGGGTTTTCAGGAAAATCCGGGCTATGCGATGTTGGTATCCAGCTTTTTGAACGTCAATTTGAGCAAGGCGCATACCCGCACCGATTGGTCGGAGCGGCCGTTGAGCGCCGACCAGATCCAATACGCTGCCGACGACGTGATTTATCTGTGCAAGATTTACACGATGATGTGCGAACAATTGGCCAAATTGGGACGATTGAATTGGCTGGAGAGCGATTTTGCCTTGTTGAACAATCCCGAACTCTACCAACTGTCGCCGGAGAACGCCTGGCTCAAAATCCGCGGTAAGAACAAATTGACCGGCAAGCAGTTGTCGATCATGCAAAGCCTGAGCGAATGGCGCGAACGTAGCGCGCAGCAGGAAAACAAACCGCGCAACTGGTTGATGCAGGACGATTTGCTGCTGGAGCTGGCCAAATTGCAGCCGGTAACGCTCGCCGAGCTCGGGAAGATCCGCAACATCAACGAACGCACGGTAAACCGTTACGGCAAGACCCTGTGCAGCCTGATCGAGGAGGCCAGACAACGGCCGCCGAAGCCGATTGCCGATAAAGACCACGCCTTTAAAAAGAATCAGCAACACGAGGCGATTCTGGATGTGTTGAGCGCGGTGGTCAGGATTCGGGCCGAGGAAAATTCGCTGAATCCGGTGATACTGGCAAGCCGCAAGGATTTGGAGCAATTGCTGTTCGGCGATGAGGATTGCCTGCTGCTGCAAGGCTGGCGCTACAACATGGCCGGCCGCGAATTGCAGGGCCTGCTGAATGGCGATTATTCGTTGAGCTTAAAACCCGAAGGCGTGGTAATTAGCGCTGCGTAATAGCAAAGCCGTTGAGGCGGACATACTCGACAAACCGTTTCAGAGGGTTGGAATCAGTCCGGCTGCAGCCAGGCCAAGATAGGTTTTGTAGCCGGCGGCGGCGGCCAAGCCCAGAAAAAGCAGGCCGCTGACTTTATGCAACAGGCTAAGCGGGATACGTTGCAGTACGGTACGGCCGGCCAATACGCCGAGCGCGGATGTAAAACTCAATGCCAGGGTGGACCCTAACCAAACGGCAGCGGGTTGTGCGGTACTGCTGAAGGCGACCACAGCCAATTGCGTCTTGTCGCCGAATTCGGCGACCGTAATCAGCAAGAAGGTGGTGAAGAAAATGCCGTGACCGCTTTTTTCGGCAACATCCTGTCCGTCTGCGTCATCGTCGCCATTGCACAGGGCGTGAATGCCGAACACCGCGAATAACAGCGCGACACAGGCCGCGACAGCATAGTCCGGCAGCCAGTTCGCGATCGCTGTGCCGAATACCACGGCCAACGTATTCAACAGCATGAATGCCGCGATCGCGCCCCACAATACCGGTGCCGGCCGGTGGCGCGACGCCAGCGTCATGCAAACCAGTTGGCTTTTATCGCCGATTTCGGCGGCGGCGATCAGTGCAAAGCTGGTGCCGCCGGTGGTCAGAAGTTCGGCTGGGCTGATGGCTTGAAGTTGACCAAGTAGCTGGGAGATATAGTCCATGGATCCGGTGTTTTTGAGAAAGACAAAGGCAGGCCCGCCGGTTTTGATCTGTAAGGCGGGCGGTTGGGTCGAAAGTGTCGGCTAGACCAGCAGTCTGTCCAATACCATCATGACGATGAAACCGAACATCAGCGAGAAGGTGGCGATGCGCGAGCGGCCTTTGGCGTGCGTTTCCGGGATGATTTCTTCGCTGATGACAAACAGCATGGCGCCGGCGGCGAAACCCATGGCGATCGGCAGGATCGACGAAAACAGTGTGACCATCGTGATTCCCAGCAAACCGCCGACCGGCTCGACCAGGCCGGTCAAGGTGGCAATTCCGACCGCTTTCCATTTATCGTAGCCCAGGCCCACCAGCGGCAGAGCCACCGCCAAACCTTCCGGCAGGTTTTGCAAGGCGATCGCGATGGACAGCACCAAGCCGTTGTTCAAATCGCCGGAACCAAAGCTGACCCCGACCGACATGCCTTCCGGGAAGTTATGGATGGTGATGGCGATGATGAATAGCGAGATTTTTTGCAAAGAATCCAGGGAATGGTCGCTGACCGAATCGAAATGCAGATGCGGCAGGCGGCTGTCGGCGAAATGCAAGAACAGGGCGCCGATCAGCATACCGGCCGAGACGACCCACAAACCTTTGCCGGGCCAGACTTGTTCGCCGTATTCCATGCCGGGCACCAGCAGCGAAAATGCCGTCGCGGCCAACATGACGCCGGCGGCGGCACCGAGCAGACTATTGAACAGCCGGTCGGAAATATCTTTAAAAAACAGTGCCGGCAGGGCGCCGACGCCGGTGGCGCAGCCGGCCAGTACGCTGGCGAGAAAGCCGATCACGACAATTTTGCCGAAAATAAGGTAGAGGCTGCCGAATACCAGAAGTTGCGACGCCAGGAACAGGCCGATCAATACCCCCCAACGTTGCAAGGTGGGTAAAGTCATAACCTGCAGGTATTTGGGGTGGGCTTGCAAGCGGAGGTAGTAGTCTTCCAGTGTTTTTTGAATATTCTGCATATCGTTACCCGATCGATGGTTAGGCTAAGCCGGCGATTATACTTATTAAGTGTAAGCTTAAGTACCGGTTGCCGGGAATCCGTTCGGAGACCATCGAGCATGCGGTTTGGACAGGTACTGCCTGGTCGAGACGGTGGTGCCATAGCGGGACAAGTTTAGTACCCGAGAACGCTGTCTGTTGCCAGGGGCTAAGGTTTCGATTTAAAGTTCCAACCGGCACGTTGGGTAGCGGCTGAGTACGCCGGATCGGGACGTCTATTCGCAAACTGAAGCAAAACAGGGTATCTCTACTATGAAAAACTTACACGGGTATGTCACGACGATCGCGCTGTGCTGCTTAAGCGCGAGTGTGCCGGCACAGGAGGCCGGCCAGATTTTCGGCTTGGGTGGGGCGCAAAATCCGGTCGCTCAACAAGCGCCGGCTGCGGTCGGCGCACTGGGCTCTGCCGTTACCGGTACAGGCAACGAAGCGAGTTTGATCAATTTACTGGTCGGAAAACTGGGCATCAGTCCGCAGCAGGCTTTGGGTGGCGTCGGCTCGATCTTTTCGGTGGCGCAACAACGCATGAATCCCGGCGATTTCTCTCAGTTGAGCGGTAGCGTTCCCGGCATGGACGGCTACCTGTCGTCGGCGCCGCAACTGCCGCCAGCCGGCAGTAATAGCGGTTTATTGGGTGCTGCCGGTAGTCTGTTGGGTGGTCAAAACAATGCCTTGGGCAGTTTGGCGGCGTTGGCCGGCTCGTTTCAGTCCTTGGGCATGAACCCATCCATGGTCAGCCAGTTTTTGCCCGTCGTATTACAGTATGTGCAAAACCAGGGCGGAGCCGGCACCATGAACCTGTTGCAACAGGCTTTGCATTGAGACCCCGCTAGGCGGCCTTTGATTCAGACAAAAAAATAGCAACATGGAAATATTACTGGTCGGTGCGGCACTTATGATTGCCGCAATTTTAATGTCGGCTTGGCTGATGACTTTTGCCAAATGGTTCCCGGTTCCCGGCATCGACGGCGTGTTCCTGAAGGACTACAAAACCATGATTCGCGCTCACGTCGATTTTGCGTTGATGGCGCTGTTCTGTCTCGGCTTTTACGCAACCAAAGTGCAGTTACCGGTGGCGGCATGTTGGCTGGTCGTGATCGGCGGCATGACCAATCCCGGCGTATTTGTGGTTGCGGCCTTCGATCCCGATTTCTGGGCCAAGCCGGTGTGGCGGATTTATTCGCTGCTTAGTTTTATCGCAACGACCCTGGGATTCGGCTGGATCGCCTGGACTTTATTGCGCTTCGCTTTGCAGACCGGCTAAGCGGTATCGAAAACAGCGGCTTGGCGCTACAATGGCGCGTCTTTCATTGCCAGGTAACGATTACATGACAGCCGCTGCTTTACCCATCCACGATTATGCCTTACTGGACGACGCCGAGTGTGATGCACGGATAGCCGCCGCCAAAGCCAAGCTCGGCAAACGCTGCATTATTCTGGGCCACCATTACCAGCGCGACGAGGTGTTCAAGCACGCCGATATTTACGGCGATTCTTTGAAACTGTCGCGCGAAGCCGCCCAATCCGAGGCCGAATACATCGTATTTTGCGGCGTGCATTTCATGGCCGAAGTCGCCGACATTCTGTCGCGGCCGGAACAAATCGCGATTCTGCCGGACATGGCGGCCGGTTGCTCGATGGCCGATATGGCCAACAAAGTCAAAGTCCAGCAATGCTGGGACGAATTGGCCAACATCATCGACGTCGAAAACACGGTCACGCCGGTGACCTATATCAACTCCGCCGCCGATTTGAAAGCGTTTTGCGGCCAACACGGCGGTATCGTCTGTACCTCGTCCAACGCTCAGAAAATCCTGAACTGGAGTTTTGCCCGTCGCGAGAAAGTGTTGTTCTTCCCGGACCAGCATTTGGGCCGCAATACCGGTTTTCGGATGGGTATCCCGTTGGCACAGATGGTGACCTGGGATTTCAACAAAGCGCAAGGCGGTTTGACCGAGCAGCAAATCCGCGACGCCAAGATTATCCTCTGGAAAGGCCATTGCTCGGTGCATCAGGCATTTCAGCCGGAGCAAATCGACAATTTCAAGGCTAAACATCCGGAAACTATCGTCATTTCCCATCCGGAGGCTTGTTTCGAAGTCTGCGAAAAATCGGATCACATCGGTTCCACCGAGATGATCCTGAAGATTGTCCGCGAAGCCGAAGCCAATACCCGCTGGCTGGTGGCCACCGAGCTAAATCTGGTCAACCGTCTGGCCCAGGAGTGCAAGGCCCAAGGCAAAAGCGTGCATTTCATGGCGCCGACCTTGAGCATGTGCTCGACTATGTTCCGCACCGATCCGCAGCATTTATGCTGGGTCTTGGAAAATCTGGCGGCCGGCCATGTCGTCAACCAAGTCGCGGTAGCTGCCGAGCAGGCCGCACTGGCCAAGCAGGCACTGGACAATATGCTGGCGGCTTCCTGATCCCGCGCTTTTAAGCGCCCGGCCGGCGCCAATCCGCCGGTCGGCTACTCTCGTTTTCATCATGACATCCTTGCAAAACTCCTTGGCCTGCCCGGCAATGCTGATCGCCGCGCCGGCTTCGGGCCAAGGTAAAACCACCATCACCGCCGCACTGGCTTACCATTTCCGCAGCCAGGGTCTGCGGGTGCGGGTGTGCAAAACCGGCCCCGATTTCATCGATCCGCAGATATTGGCGTTCGCCTCCGGTCATCCGGTTTACCAACTGGATTTGTGGATGATGGGCGAGAGCCATTGCCGCGAGTTGCTCTACCGTGCCGCCGGGGCAGCCGATTTGATCTTGATCGAGGGCGTGATGGGCCTGTTCGATGGCGACAGCAGCAGCGCCGATTTGGCCCAGGTGCTGGGCGTGCCGGTGGCGGCGGTGATCGACGCGCAAGGCATGGCGCAAACCTTCGCCGCGGTCGCCCATGGGTTGGCCAGCTACCGGCCGGAACTGCCGTTTGCCGGCGTCATTGCCAATAAAGTCGGCAGCGCCGGCCATGCCAAGCTGTTGCAGGAAGCCTTGCCTCCGGACATGCCGATGCTGGCCGCGGTCGCCCGCGACGATGCCATCGGACTGCCTTCGCGCCATCTGGGCTTGCTGCAAGCGGACGAAATCGGCGATCTTTCCGCCCGCTTGGCGCGAGCCGCCGAATTGCTGAACGGCTTCGGCCCGTGCCGGTTGCCGCAACCGGTAAGATTCGAGCCGGTCCGCGGCGAGCCGCTGCCGCAACTGCTGGCCGGGTTGCGGATTGGCGTGGCGCGGGATGCGGCGTTTTCGTTTATTTATCAAGCCAATCTGGATTGTCTGTTGGCGATGGGCGCCGAGTTGGCGTTCTTCTCGCCGTTGGCCGACTCGGCGTTGCCGGAGGTCGACAGTCTGTATTTGCCGGGCGGCTATCCGGAGCTGCACTTGTCGGCGCTGGCCGGGAATCTGCCGATGAAGCAGGCTTTGCGCGAGCACCATGGTCTGGGCAAACCGATTTACGCCGAATGCGGCGGCTTTCTGTATTTGCTGGAAAGTCTGGCCGACAAGCAGGGCCAGGCCGCCGAGATGGCCGGTTTGTTGCCCGGCCGGGCGACGATGCAGAGTCGGCTGGCAAACCTGGGTATGCACAGTCTGGCCTTGGCGGAAGGCGAGATTCGCGGTCACAGTTTTCATTTTTCGACCCTGGAAACCGAACTGCAGCCGCTGCAGATTTCGCAGCCGCTACGCAGTTTTGGCCACGGCGAAGGGTTTTTTCGCGACGGTGCTTTGCAGGCGTCTTATCTGCACCTGTATTTCCCGTTCAACCCGCGCGCGGCGGCCGGTTTTTTCCGGCAATCCGGCCGATAAAAACTGTTTCACGGCCGGCCTCTATGGGATAATGCCGCGTTTTCACCGGGCAGACAACAGTAGGTAGGATATGGACGAAAACAAGAAAAAGGCTCTCGGCGCCGCGTTGATGCAAATCGAAAAACAATTCGGCAAGGGCTCGGTCATGCGCATGGGCGACGTCGCCGCGACCCGCGACATCGAAGTGGTGTCCACCGGCTCCTTGTCCGTCGACATCGCGCTGGGTTGCGGCGGTTTGCCGCGCGGCCGAATCATCGAGATATACGGTCCCGAATCGTCCGGTAAAACCACGTTGACGCTGCAAACCATCGCCCAGATGCAGAAATTGGGCGGCACCGCGGCCTTCGTTGACGCCGAGCACGCGCTGGACCCGGTATATGCGCAAAAGATCGGCGTCAATATCGACGACCTGCTGGTGTCGCAACCGGATACCGGCGAGCAGGCCCTGGAAATCACCGACATGCTGGTCCGTTCCGGCGCGGTCGACATCGTCGTCATCGACTCGGTGGCGGCGCTGACACCGAAAGCCGAAATCGAAGGCGACATGGGTGACTCGCACATGGGCCTGCAAGCCCGTTTGATGTCGCAGGCCTTGCGTAAACTGACCGCCAACATCAAACGTTCCAACACGCTGGTGATCTTCATCAACCAGTTGCGGATGAAAATCGGCGTGATGTTCGGCAATCCGGAAACTACCACCGGCGGTAACGCGTTGAAATTCTATGCCTCGGTCAGGATGGACATTCGCCGCATCGGCGCGATCAAGAAAGGCGACGAGGTGATCGGCAACGAAACCCGGGTCAAGATCGTCAAGAACAAAGTCGCACCGCCGTTCAAGCAGGCCGACTTCGAAATTCTGTACGGTGAGGGCGTGTCATTCCTTGGCGAATTGGTCGACTTGGGCGTCGAATTCGGCTTCGTGCAAAAGTCCGGTTCCTGGTACAGCTACAACAACGACAAAATCGGCCAGGGCAAGGATAACGCCAAGCAGTATTTGCGCGAGCACCCGGAAATCGCCGCCGAGCTGGAAAAAGCCATTCGCGAGAAAGCCTTCGCCAGCAGAGTGACGACCGCTCCGGCCCATGAAGACGAAGACCCCGAGTTCAACGACGGCGAATGAGCGCGGCCGGCAAATCGAAGAGATTTGTCTGAGATTGTTGGCGCGGCGCGAGCATAGCCGCCGCGAGTTGCTGGATAAGTTGGCCTTGCGCGGCTTCGAGCGCGACGAAGTTAATCCGGTTATCGATGCGCTGACCGAGCAGAACTGGCAAAACGACGAACGCTACGCCGAATGTTACGTCCGCGACCGCATCGGTAAAGGCTACGGCCCGATCCGCATCGCCTACGAATTGCAGCAGCGCGGTATCAGCGGCGTCGATTTGGATGCGCAAGCCGAAGAGCAGGGCGGCTGGCTGAATTTGGCCCTAGACGTTTATGCGGGTAAATACGGCGACGAAAAGGCCTTGCCGCCAAACGAATGGGCCAAGCGCAGCCGGTTTATGCAGCAGCGCGGCTTTAGCGGCGAGACGATCAAGCAGGTGTTTGCCGCATTAAAAATCAAGTTATCTCGGTCGGGCTGAGCCTTTTGTTCAGCGCTGTATCCGGTTTGGTGGCTCTGGCGTGGCCAAGGCCGAGTTTGTTATGGATTAGAAAACAACTGAAGTAAACCCATGAAACATATGACCAGCGCCGAAATTCGCGCCGCCTTTTTGGAATTTTTCCGCCAGCGCGGCCACGCCGTGCGTCCGTCCAGCAGCTTGGTGCCGGGCAACGATCCGACCTTGTTGTTCACCAATGCCGGCATGGTGCAGTTCAAGGACGTATTTTTGGGCCGGGAGAAAGTCGATTTTAACCGCGCCGCGACGAGCCAGCGTTGCGTGCGGGCCGGCGGCAAGCATAACGATTTGGAGAACGTCGGTTACACCGCCCGCCACCATACCTTCTTCGAGATGCTGGGCAACTTCAGCTTCGGCGATTATTTCAAGCGCGACGCGATCAATTTCGCCTGGGACTTTTTGACCAAAGAAATGGGCATTCCGCCGTCCAAACTCTGGGTGACGGTGTTCGACGAGGATTCCGAAGCCGAAGCGATTTGGCTGGAAGAAGTCAAAATCGATCCGACCCGCTTCTCGCGCATCGGCGCCAAGGACAATTTCTGGGCTATGGGCGATGTCGGTCCGTGCGGCCCTTGCACCGAGATTTTCTACGACCATGGTGAACACGTGGCCGGTGGCCCGCCGGGGAGTCCGGACGACGATGGCGACCGTTACATCGAGATCTGGAACCTGGTGTTCATGCAGTACGAGCGCGACAAGGACGGCAACCTGACGCCGCTCCCGGCGCCGTCGGTCGACACCGGCATGGGCCTGGAACGCATCGCCGCAGTGATGCAGGGCGTGCACAGCAACTACGAAATCGATATTTTCCAAAATCTGGTCAAAACCGCCGCCGCGTTGGCCGGCACCAGTGATTTGAGCAACAGCTCCTTGCGCGTCATTGCCGACCATATCCGCTCTTGCGCGTTTTTGGTGGCCGACGGCGTGCTGCCGTCCAACGAAGGCCGCGGCTATGTGTTGCGCCGCATCGTGCGTCGGGCGATTCGCCACGGTTACCGCTTGGGCATTCAAGAGACCTTTTTCTACAAATTGGTTGCGCCGCTGGCTGCCGAAATGGGTGAAGCCTACCCCGAATTGGTCAAGGCACAGGAACAAGTCGAACGGGTGCTGAAAAAAGAAGAAGAGCGCTTCGCCGAAACCTTGGGCCAGGGCATGAAAATTCTGGAAAACTGCGTTGCCAAACTGGATGGCCACGTCATCCCCGGCGACGTGGTGTTTCTGTTGTACGACACCTACGGCTTCCCGGTGGATTTGACCGCCGATTTCGCCCGCGAACACAACCTCAGCGTCGATCACGCCGGTTTTGAAGTCGAAATGAGCGCCCAGCGCGACCGCGCCAGGGCCGGCGGCCAGTTCGCGGCCGATTACGACCAGGATATACGCCACGACAGCGTCACCGAATTCACCGGTTACTCGCATCTTGACGGCTCGGTGCAAGTCATCGGCCTGTTCAAAAAAGGCCAACCGGTCGAGAGCTTGGAAGCCGGCGACGAAGGCGTGGTGATTCTGGACCAAACCCCGTTTTATGCCGAATCCGGCGGTCAGGTCGGCGACAGCGGCTTGATCGAATGCACCGGTGGCACTTTCGAAGTCACGGACACCCAAAAGCAGGGCGGCCAGTTGTTTTTGCACAAGGGTAAAGTCGTCAAAGGCGTGATTGCCGAAGGCATGGCTTGCGAAGTCAGCGTCAATGCCGAAATCCGCAAGGCGACCGAGCGCAACCACTCGGCGACCCACTTGTTGCACGCTGCATTGCGCAACGTGTTGGGCGAACACGTGCAGCAAAAAGGCTCGCAGGTCAACAACGAGCGCTTGCGTTTCGACTTCTCGCATTTCGAGCCGATGACCGCCGAGCAAATCGCCGCCGTCGAGCGTTTGGTCAACGAACAAATCCGCGCCAATAACGCCGTCTGCGCGCAAATCATGGCTAAAGATGACGCGGTCAAAGCCGGTGCGATGGCATTATTCGGCGAAAAATACGGCGACGAAGTTCGGGTTCTGACGATGGGCGATTTTTCGACCGAGCTGTGCGGCGGCACCCACGTGCAGCGGACCGGCGATATCGGCTTGCTGAAAATCGTCACTGAAACCGGCGTGGCCGCTGGTGTGCGCCGCGTCGAAGCGGTGACCGGCGAGGGTGCGTTGGAATGGATTGCCCAGCGCGAACAGGCCTTGTTGAGTATCGCCGGCTTGTTGAAAGCCGCGCCGGACAAGACCGCCGACAAGGTGCAACAGTTGTTGGAGAAAACCCGCCATCTGGAAAAGGAGCTGGAAAAACTCAAGGGCAAACTGGCCAGTTCGGCTGGCGACGAGATGACCAACCAGGCGGTCGAAGTCAACGGCGTGAAAGTATTGGCGGTGCAGCTTGAAGATGTCGATCCGAAAGCCCTCCGCGACTTGGCCGATCAACTCAAAAACAAGCTCGGCAGCGCCGCGCTGGTGTTGGCGACGGTCAGCGGCGACAAGGTCAGCCTGATAGCCAGCGTCTCGAAAGACGCGATGGACAAGGTCAAGGCTGGCGATTTGGTCAACTTCGTCGCGACTCAGGTCGGCGGCAAAGGCGGCGGCCGGCCGGATATGGCGCAAGCGGGCGGCAACGATCCGGCGGCATTGCCGGCGGCGCTGGCGGCGGTACCGGAGTGGGTTAAAGCCAAGCTGGGTTAATCGCGACGGCGGGCCAGAGCGTCCGCCACCAATTTCAGTGTAAGAAAGCCAATAAGGTCAATAAAGAATGGCATTGTACGTTTATAAATTCGGCGGCACTTCGGTCGGCTCGGTGGAGCGGATCAAGGCGGTGGCCGAAAAAGTGAAAATAGCCCACGACAAGGGCGATCAAATCGTTGTCGTCGTCTCGGCGATGAGCGGCGAAACCAACCGCTTGGTGGCATTGGCCAAACAAATGCAGCCGCAACCGACCGACCGCGAGTTGGACGTGCTGCTGTCGACCGGCGAACAGGTGACCATCGCGCTGTTGTCGATGGCGTTGCATCACATCGGCGTGGAAGCCAAGTCCTATACCGGTCCGCAGGTGCGGATTCTGACCGATAGCGCCTTTACCAAGGCCCGTATCCGCGAAATCGACGAAGCCAACATCCGCGCCGACCTGGAGGCTGGTCGAGTCGTGGTTGTGGCCGGTTTTCAGGGGGTCGATGAGCACGGCAACATCACCACTTTAGGCCGCGGCGGTTCGGATACCACCGGCGTGGCGCTGGCGGCGGCGCTTAAAGCCGACGAATGCCATATCTACACCGACGTCGATGGTGTCTACACCACCGATCCGCGCGTAGTACCCAAAGCGCGGCGCTTGGAACAGATTACCTTCGAGGAAATGCTGGAAATGGCCAGCTTGGGTTCGAAAGTCCTGCAGATCCGCTCGGTCGAGTTCGCCGGCAAATACAACGTCAAATTGCGCGTGTTGTCTTCGTTTATGGAAGGTAACGGCACCCTAATTACCTACGAGGAATCAGAAATGGAAAAAGCGTTAATTTCGGGCATCGCGTTTAACCGGGACGAGGCCAAGCTGACCTTGACCGGTGTACCTGATTTGCCGGGGGTGGCGTCGAAAATTTTGGGGCCGATCGCTGCCGAAAACATCGAAGTGGACATGATCGTGCAGAACATTTCCGCTCATGGCACCACTGATTTTACCTTCACCGTGAATCGCAATGACTTTGCCCGCGCCAAGAATGTGTTGGAAGGTTTAAAAGCTGACTTGGGCGGCAATACGACGGTGATTGGCGACAACACCATCGTTAAGGTGTCTATCGTCGGCGTTGGCATGCGCTCGCACGCCGGTATTGCCAGCTCGATGTTCAGGGTGTTGGCCGACGAAGGCATCAATATTCAAATGATTTCGACATCCGAAATTAAAATTTCGGTAGTGGTCGATGAAAAATACCTGGAGTTGGCTGTTCGCGCATTGCATACCGCATTCGGTCTGGATCAGCAGTAGTCTGTTAGGCAAGGCGGGCCGTTGCGGATGGCGCAAGAGAAAGCTGGGTAGGAGTCCAATAATTAAAAAAACTGTGTTATATAGCGCATTAGAAATAAGGTATATGCCTTGTTTTTGCCGAGAAATCGCGCTTCATACGGACTTTGTTCGGCATAATCAATAAGTTATATTTGTGGCATTTTTTGTGCTGTTTATCGGCGTTGCATTAATTTTTTCTGCGCGAGGTAAACAGATGGCTCAAGAATTGGTAGTTGTGAATCAAGAAGTGGTTGCTCAGCAACTGAATACCGCCGGATTGGTTTTGGGTGCCGGTTTGGCGGTGGCTTCGATGATTTTAGTGCCGGCTTTGGCGATGCGGCTTGGCTTGAGTGCGAGCCTGACCGGAGCCCTGAGAATTGCGTTGATGAAGGCTTCCAGCCAAGCGGCACGGGGTCGCCGATAGTGGTTCCTGCGCCCCTGCCGTTAACCGGCGGGTCAGCGCATCAAACTTCAAAATTTTCCTTTCGGGAACCTATGTCCAAGTTGCCGTCACTCGCATCACGCCGTTGGTTTTCGTCAAGCCGGTTGTCAGGTTCAGGTATAATTCCACTACGGAATGGCGGTATTTGCCGAACAAAAACGGGTTTGTGTCATGGCGGATGAAATCAAAAAAGATTGCGACCTTTGCGGATTGCCGGTTGAAGTGACGGGTTTTGAACTTAAAACCGTCGACGGAGACAAAAGATTTTGTTGCGAAGGGTGTAAAGGTATTTACCAAATGTTGCATGAAGCGCAAGTATTAGCGGATCAAGACGACGCCCGTCAGCCCAATTCATAAACAGCATAGAGGACACTATGGCGCACAAGCACGAACCCAAATCCGATGCAAACGGTCAATCGATGACTAAGCAGGTGGTGGCGGGTACGTTGGCGACCGCAACGGTTAATACTGGAGGAAAATTAATGAGTAAACTAGCGAAACATCCACTGCTGGTGTTTGGTGCCGGGATGGTAGCCGGTTATTTTGTCTACAAATACCGGAAAGATATCATTGCCAGTGCCAGCAAGACCCTGGAGGCAGGCAAAGACTTCGTGCTGCACCAAAAGGAAAACCTGGAAGATATCGTTGCCGAGGCCAAAGAAAGCGAATGAGCAGGCTTGGTTTACACCTCCAACCCGAACTTTGCTGAGTTGACAACGGGCGGTTTCGGCAATGCCGAACCGCCCGTTTTAGTGTGTATTACGACCCATGGCAATCCAGAAACAATTTCTATTGCGTTACCGCGGAGACGGCCACGTCAGGTTTCAACTGCCGGTATCGGCCTGCCAAGCCGAGGCCGCCAGACAGCTTACGCTAAAACTCTCGGAAACTGGCGGCGTCCGTTCGGTGCGCCTCTATCGAAACCAGCGCAAATTATCGATCCGTTATAACGAGTCTGTTTGCGGCTTCAATCAATTGGCAGTTTGCCTATATCGTGTCGTGGCCGAGTTGGAACAACAGGGGCTGTTCGAGACGCCCTTAGCCGACAAGGCTAAAAAATCGATGCTCGATATCAGTCAGCGCTTCAAGCAAACCCGGGTCGGCGGTTGGTTTCGCGAAAAATATCAGGCGGGCCGGGAAACGTTGCAGGCGGCGAAGATCGTCGGCAAACTGGGTGTCAAAGGTCCGAAAGCGCTGATCAAAGATCCGGAAAAAGCCACGATCGATTTTTTAAATGACGTGTTGGTGCTCTACTTGATCAAGACCCATTGGACGCGGATTACCCAGGAATGGCTGGTGCGGCCGTTTGTACACCGTTACGAATGGATGGCCTTGTTCTATATGTTTTTCTTACTGGTCCGCTCCCGCAGGCCTAAATAGCGTTCAGCCCGGAGTCGCCGCTTGGCCGGCGGCGCACCGGTTCGCCTTTCCAGTACAGGATTATCCCGCCCATGGAAACCGAGATCCCAATCCCCAAAAATTTCGAGTTGCGCCACCAATTGCGCAACCGGGTACGCATCGTTTCGCGTGTGTTGGCCGACGACCCGGAACGCGGATATATCCTGGAAATTTTGCTGAAAAAGCGCCCGGAAATTAAACGGGTGCGCTCGGTGTTTGCGATCGGTTCGGTCGTGATCGAATTCGATTCCAGCCGGCTGCCGAAAAAGAACCTGTTGATTATGCTGGATGCCGTGTTGGGTAACATCGCCCAAAAGCAGACCGATATCAAACAGGATAAACGGAAAATCATCGACGGGCCGTTGCACGATATCGATTTGGCGGTGCAGGGCATGAGTTGCGCATCCTGCGCGCTGTTGATCGAAATGGTGCTTAACCGCGACGAGCGGGTGAAGAAAGCCGGTGTCAATTTCGCTACCGAAACCGTAAACGTGCAGGGCTGTTTGAGTTCGGCTGATGTGGTGGAAATCGTCGAACGGTTGGGCTATAGCGCAATGCCGGTCGATACGCTGTCGCAACGAAAGAAACTGATCGAAAAGGAGTTGCAACGAATTGACGTGGCCCGGCGCCGATTCGTAACCGCAGGGCTGTTGAGCATACCAGTAGTGGTCTCGGCGATGGCGATGGCTAGCCGGAGCTGGCTGCACTGGTTGCAATTCGCATTAACCACCCAAGTGGTGTTCGGCTCCGGCCGCCAGTTTTTCAGCAAGGCTTATCGCTTGGCCAAACAACGGGCGGCTAACATGGACAGCCTGATCGCATTGGGCGTCGGTTCGGCTTACGGTTACAGCGTGCCGGCCTTGTTCCGCGGCCGTGGCCATATATATTTCGAAGCCGCCGCAGCGATTGTCACCTTCGTCTTGCTCGGCCGTTACCTGGAAGAGCGCGCCCGCGGCAAGGCCGGCGAAGCGATTCGCAAATTAGTCGATTTACAACCGCAAACCGCGACCTTGCTGCTGGAGGGCGGTAACGAACGGCGCATCGATATAGACGATATCCGGATCGGCGATTTGCTGTTGGTGCGGCCCGGCGAGAAGATTCCGACCGACGGCTTGGTCGTCTACGGCATTTCCACCGTCGACGAAGCCATGATTACCGGCGAAAGCATGCCGGTGGTGAAGAATCCGGGCCACGCCGTGATCGGCGGTTGCGTCAACGGCAATGGCGTGTTGCATGTCAAAGCGACTGCGATTGGCATGGACACCGTGCTGGCCGGCATCGTGCACATGGTCGATCAGGCGCAGGCGACCAAATTGCCGATCCAGAAACAGGTCGACAAAATTTCGGCGGTATTCGTGCCGGTGGTCATGGGGCTTTCTGCGGCGACTCTGGCCGGTTGGCTGCTGGCCGGAGCGCCGTTCGGCTTCGCCTTCGGCAATGCGATTACGGTGCTGCTGATTGCCTGTCCGTGTGCGCTGGGATTGGCGACGCCGGCGGCGATCATGGTCGGCGCCGGCCAGGCCGCCAAGCAGGGCGTCTACATCCGCAACGGCGAAAGTCTGGAAATCGCCAGCAAACTTAACGCGATCGTGTTCGACAAAACCGGCACCATTACCGAGGGCCGGCCCAGGGTTAGCAAGCTGGTCAAAATCTCGCGGATGGCTGAGGCCAAACTGCTGTTATTGGCGGCATCGGCTGAGAACAACTCGGAGCACTACCTGGGCAAAGCCGTGGTTGCCCACGCCCGCGAGCAGGGCGTCGAGCCGGGAGAGTGCGGCTATTTTTACAGCGAAACCGGTCGCGGCATCCGGGCCGAAGTGGCCGGACACAAAATTCTGCTGGGCAACCAGGCTTGGCTGGAAAGCCAGCAAGTGGCGGTCGAACGTCTGACTGAACACGCCGATTTGTTCGCCCGGCAGGGCCAGACTCCGGTGTACATGGCGGTAGACGGCAAAGAGGTTGCGGTATTTGCCGTGTCCGACAATCCGCGCGACGAGGCTGCAGAAGCCATCGCCCGCCTGCATCGTCTCGGTATCAAAACCATGATGGTGACCGGCGACACCGAAAAAACCGCGCATTTCATCGCCGATAAAGTTGGCATAGCCGACGTCGTCGCCAACGCCAGGCCGGAGCAAAAATTGCAAATCATCCGCCAATTGCAACAGGACGGCCGCAACGTCGGCATGATCGGCGACGGTATCAACGATGCGCCGGCACTGGCGGCGGCCAACGTCGGCTTTGCGGTCGGCGGCGGCGCCGACATTGCCATTGAATCGGCTGATCTGACTCTGGTGCAAGGCGATATCGGCAAGGTGACCGATACCATCGAGCTCAGCGCATTTACCATCCGCGTCATCAAACAAAACCTGTTCTGGGCCTTCGGTTACAACACTGTAGCGATTCCGGTCGCGGCGCTCGGCAAACTGAATCCGATGATCGCCTCGGCGGCGATGGCATTATCCTCCGTGTCCGTCATCGTCAATTCTCTGAGATTGAGCAAGTAAATGAACCACCACAATATGGAAGGGATGGATCATGCCATGCACGGCATGACCGAAATGGCTGCGGCCAGCGGATTCGATTACACCTTGGCGTTTGCCGCCGGTTTTTTGGGCAGCGGCCATTGCCTCGGTATGTGCGGGGCATTGGTATCCGGCTATTTCATGAAAGCCGGAAAAAGCAAAAGCTACCTGCCTTATCTGGCCTACCAACTGACGCGGATTTCGGTTTACGCGACGATCGGCATGCTGGCTGCGGCATTGGGCGTGGTGTTGGTATCGAGCGGCTTGTTCGGCAAGATCCAAAGTATTTTGCAGATCGCGATGGGTTTGGTGGTTATCGCGCTGGCGATGGGGGTGCTGGGCTGGATTCCCTGGCAGGGTTCTTTGCGTCTGATTCCATTGACGGTTCTGCGTAAGGGCTATGCTTCCGCCAATCAAAAAGGGCCGTTGATCGGGTCGGTGATCGCCGGCTTTCTGAATGGCCTGATGCCTTGCATGTTGACGTTTGCGATGGCGGTGAAGGCGACGACGGCAACCAGCGTGCTGGAAGGCGGCGCGTTGATGCTGGCTTTCGGTGCCGGAACGCTGCCGATGATGCTGTTCATCAGCGTCGCCTTCGGCAAAATGAGCGCCAAGCTGCGCGGCTACATGTTCAAAGCGGCAGCCCTGATCATGCTGGCGATGGGGTTAAATACCATTAACAACGGCTTGAGTTTTTATCTGGACCAGGATTTCGACCACAGCCATTTCCTGTTCTTCTTGCAGGCTGAACTCGACCGGCTGATTCTGTTCTTGGCGCAAATCATGGATTACTTGTCCGGCATGATAGACAGCATCCGCAACAAGTAAGCCGCAGCGGTAAAAAGAAATGGATTAATCCGATTTTTTTTGTATAATGGCGAGCCAATTTGCTGGCGTAGCTCAGTTGGTAGAGCAGCTGATTTGTAATCAGCCGGTCGCGGGTTCGAGTCCCATCGCCAGCTCCATATTTATCAAAGGCTTAGGTGTTTTTTCACCTAGGCCTTTTTTATTTGGGGTTACACGGGGGTTACATTAGACGAATCAAGTTTGCGCTAAATCGTCACGATTCCAATTTTCATAGCCCAACGTCGCCAAATTTAATTCAGCCCTGATGTCACGCCAATTTGGCAAGTGGTGATCCATCAAGCCGACAAACCGCTCATTATGTCGACGCTCCAAAAGGTGCATCATTTCGTGTAAGACAATGTACTCCAAACATTCCGGTGCCTTCTTGGTCAACTCGCTATTCAGCCGGATACTTTGCGACTCGGGATTACAACTTCCCCATTTAGTTTTCATGCGTTGAACGTAGAGCCGTTTTACCTGTACTCCCAATCGCCGCTGCCATTTTTCAATTAACGGGCGCGCCGCTTCTTTCAAAATAGTCCGATACCATTCTTCAAGAATGGCCTGCTTTTGCTCGGTGTCGGTTCCGGGTTTGACGCGCAGCATGATTTTGCTGTGTTTCAAAAACACGCCTAAAGCATCCTCGGTATAAGCCACGTTCAGCAGATACCGTTTCCCCCACACAAAATGGCTTTCAAGGTTGAGGTACTCGCGCGGTGTTTCGCGTGGCTGATTTAAAAACTTGCGCTGTTGCTGTTTGATCCAGGTCAGCTTGGAAATGGCATAAACACGAATGGTGTCCAAATTCATATGCTCGGGAGCGGCAATCTTTACTTCCCCATCTGGCGGGCACACGCTCAGGTGAATATTCTTAATGTCCTTAAACACCACGTTAACTGCAATTTTCCCAAGCTGAATCTGGCGGTCCATCAATACTCACCTTTATGTTCGGCGATGATGTTGAAAATGCGATCCACCTCGTCGCCGTTTTGCAAAACACCATAAATTGCGCCTTTGATAACTTGTTCTTTGGGTAGATTCCCGCGCCAATCATCCCCTCTAACCTGCTTAACCACTTCATCGACTTGCAGCGCCAACGCTTCATCGTTCCCCAGATTGTTGTAAAGCGCGCGTTTGCCCGGTGTATTGATTTTATCCGGCGTGCCGCCGCCGGTTCCGGCCTGGACCTTTTTCACCAATTCGGCGATTTCCTTCAAGTATTCTTCATACTTCAGCGCCTTGGCCTTACGGGCTTTGATAATCTCCTCCAGGAGCGCCGACATCTTTTCGTAAAACTCAGGATCGGTCAGATGCTTTTTGATGATGGTTTTGCGGACATTATTTTCTATCGTCTCCGCCACCGCATTGGCATTGCCTTTTACACTGCCCAATTGCTTGTCGATGGCATCCAAAATTCCGGTTTTAACGATCAGTTCCAGCAAGGGCATATCGCCAAAAGGTGAGATGGGGCGCGGCTCATCGGCTTGGATATAGGTATCGATCAAATGCCGCATATCGGCTTCGTAGGGCTTCAAGTCCAGGGTTTCGCCACTGGCTTTACGAATCAGTTCACGAATTGCCAGATACTCGTCCATGCTTTTCTTGATGCGATTCGTTTCGGCTTGGCTATAACCGGCGGCGTCCATCTCATCAGCCAGATTGGCATACGCCCGCAGCAAAGCCACTGTGGCTTTGTAAAACGCCACCCGTTTGGGTTGGCGCTCTTCCAGATCGGAGGGGATTTCCGTATTGCCGCAAAAGTAATGGATATACTCCAGTTCGCCTTTGGGCGGTGCGACCGGTTCACAGAGCAAGGCAATCGCTTCCACGGCATTATCCAGCCGTTCCTTGCCGGTTTTCAGCCGGTCTTGCATCATCACATCAGCCGATGCGCCAGGCGCGCTCTGGTCCAGTTCAGAGCTATAAACCTGCAAAGCTCCGGTGCCTTGATCGTTGACCAAATTTTTGAACAGGTCTTTGTAGTCAACGATGTAACCAAAATCCTTATCGTCGCCGTCCAGCCGGTTTGTACGGCATATCGCCTGAAACAAACCATGATCCTGCATCGATTTATCGATATACAAATAGGTGCAGGGTGGGGCATCGAAACCGGTCAGCAACTTATCCACCACCACCAGCAATTTCATGTAGGCCGGCTCTCTGGAAAACAGCGCCTTTGCCCAATCCTCGTAAGTTTCGGTTTTACTTTTGCCCGGCTTGGCTTCAACGCCTTTCAACAGTTCCATATAAATGTTGTAAATAAACTGCTTATCGGTCTCGGTATTGGCGCCGGTATCTTCCTTGGTAATGTCCTTCGCTTGCGGGTTGTAGGACGTCACAATCGCGCAACGATTCTTGAAGGGCGTTTTCTGCAACAGATCGAAATACTTACAAGCCTCGTAAATGCTCGACGCCACTAAAATGGCATTGCCTCTATCATTGGATAAGCGCGGCTTGACGCTGAAGTCGAAAATAATGTCGCTGATTACCCGCTCCATCCGCGACCGCGAACTGAGCACGTTCTGCATGGTGCCCCATTGCTTTTTCAGCTCATCCTTCTGCCAATTATTCAGGCCTTTGGTTTTCGCCTCAAACCAGGCATCGATCTTGTCCGACGAGCCCAAGGTCTGATCAATGTCGCGCGCCTCGTAAACCAAATCCAACACCACGCCGTCCTCAACTGCCTCGCTGAATTTGTAGGTATGGATGTAGCTACCGAACACCTCCGGGCTGGTGGCCTTGTCTTTCTTCAACAAAGGCGTGCCGGTAAAGCCGATGAACACCGCATTGGGCATGATGGCTTTCATTACCCGGTGCAACTTGCCGCTTTGCGTGCGGTGGCATTCATCCACAAACACAAACACTTTGCCGACGGTGACGCTGGGTTGCGCTTCCAGGTCCTGGATAAACTGATCGAAATCGTCCACGCCTTTTTTACCGAACTTATGTACCAGTGAACACATCAGGCGCGGCGTCGCTTGTCCCAATAGCGACATCAATTCCCCGCCGCTGCCGGTGCGTTTAATGGATTCGCCAGCTTCGGTAAATACCCGTTCGATCTGTTTGTCCAGTTCGTCGCGGTCGGTGACGATAGCCACGCGGGCATGGGGGTGGTGTTCCAAAATCCATTTGGCCAGCAACACCATCACGATGCTTTTGCCGCTGCCTTGGGTATGCCAGATGATGCCGCCTTTTCGCTCCTGCACGTGGCTTTGTGCGGCCTTGATACCAAAATACTGATGTACGCGCGGTAGCTTTTTCTTCCCGCCGTCGAACAAGACAAAATTATGCATTAACTCAACTATGCGCTGTTGGTTGCACAGCTTTTGCAGATATTTATCCAGCTTGTAACCGTTGTTATCCTGCTCGTCTTCCTTCCATTTCAGAAAATACTTTTCTTCGGTGCCGATGGTGCCGTACTGCAAACCTTCGGAATCGTTGCCGGCAAACACGATTTGCACCGTGCTAAAAAACCATTCATTAAATTCCGGCTGCTGGTTGGACAACAATTGCCGAATGCCGTCGCCAATCGAGGTGCGGCTGTTTTTTAACTCGATCACCGCAAAGGCAATGCCATTAATGTACAACACCAAATCAGGCCGCCGTTCCCGATTGCCTTTTAAGGTTACTTCCTCGGTCAGCGCAAAATCGTTGTTGCCGGCCGTTTCCCAATCGATCAAATGCATCGTTTCCGTAGGCTGGTTGGCCTCGATTTTCACCGGTACGCCATAGCGTAACAGGTTGTAAACTGCCTGATTGTTGCCGTACAAGGTGCGGCTATGGTTGCCGGCTTCGTTTTGCAGTTTATGCAGCGCAATACCGATTTGCTCCGGGCTGTAGCCGCGCCGTTGCAAATTAGCAGACAACAATGACTCTTCTATATTGCTGTTATTGCCACGATCCGACCAATCGCCCAGATAGTCATAGTGCAAGGTATCGGTGAATAAACCAATCAGTCGCTGCTGGGTGATGCGTTCCGCTTTGCCTACCGTGTCCATGTATTTCTATCCTTGCATTATGGGTTAGCGTTGTTTAACGATTCCGGAATAAAGCCTTCTTGCGATAACGCTTTAATTACGCCGCGTATCAAATAATTGCTGCTAAAACCAATCGTGTACTGTCTTGCACCGGACTTGATGGGCTGCAACATCTGCCGCTCGACCAGCTTTTTAAGCTGATACGTGCGCTGGGTCGGGGTCATATTCGGCATGGCCGGTTCAAAATCCGCGGCCTTTGCCGTCCCGGCTTTCGCGGCAATGTGCAGAATCTTCTCTTCCAGTACGGTGATTAACTCGCGTTCGCGTGCGTAGGCCAATGCCGGCGCCAAGATCTTGTTGCCCAGATAGTCAAAGTCAGCCAGTTGATCGAGCTTGTTCAGCTCTTCCAAAATGCCTTGCAACACATACACGCACCAGGTTTCCAAGCCTTCCAAGGTGCCTTTATCGGCCGCCGCCAGCATCGCGTAGTAACGGTCGCGGTCGTTGCAAAATACCGCCGTCGGATTCAACACCCTGCCACCGGTTTTCACGTTAAAACCGTATTTGATTAACAATGTATAAGTCAGCAAACGTACCACCCTGCCATTACCGTTGCCAAACGGATGTATCCAGCCGAAGCGATGATGCGCCAAGGCCACTTTAATCAGATCGTATTTGCGCGGATGATCGGCATTGATAAACGCCACCAACTCCCGCATATAGTCCGGCACTTTCAAGGCATCGGGCGGCAAGTGGTCGGATTGGGCAATTTGCACCGGCTTTTGCCGATAGGCGCCGGGCGTCGCGTCGCCTTCGCGTTCCAATTGGCTGACTGTCATGCTGTGCAATTCGCGGATGAAATACTCGGTCAATTCATCACCGGTATTGAAATGGGCTTCGATAAAGTCCATTGCCGTTTCGATGTTGACCATTTCCCGCAATTGATCGTTTGGCTGGCCCGGGTTGCCCTCCAGCTTGCTTTCCACGTAATCGGCCAAGGTCGTATGATTGCCCTCGATCCGCGCCGACCCCAAGCTCTCCAGCATGTGGAAAATCGTCTTCAATTGAAAAAACACCTGCGGCGGCGTGGTGCCGCCCAATTGCAAACGCCGCAAATATTCCAGCTCGGTCAACACATCCACCAGCGGCGAATCGAAAGCCGGATTGAGCAAGGTTAAATCATGATGATTAAATGCAGGCATGATGGCAATTATCTGTAACAGGCTGTTTTGCTATCTTTAATAGCATGCCGTAATAGTAGTCAAATCAAGTAATTGTTTATAGTGGCTCAAAAAATTATCTGTAATCGCTAGCAAGCTTATCTGGTAAAGCGGTTATTAGGAAGTCGAATTTCCTGGCTGCTAAACATCCGCGCGGCAGTCTGCTATTAGTGGCTAGTGCTCCACGGGTACTAAACCATCCTTGCTCTATCCATCCAGGATAACTACAGCATCGCGGCTTGCCCTGATTTTGTCACAGCTCCAGCCGCCGACATCTCCGCCGATGAACAAGGTTTGCGGCGGGCCTGTCCGCTTTATACCAAGCGAATCTTGCCGGTGAGTAGTTGCTGCATCATGCCTTGCTTGATGGCGCGGGCTTTGGCGAGTTTGCTTTCCAGCTCGGCGATCTCGGCGTCCATGTCGCTGAGTATTTGAGCGATGGCGGTTTGTTCGTCGAATGACTTCGGAATCCTGATTTCGATTTTTTTCATTACATCGTTCATTAATTTTGGATTTCCGAGGTGCCGAGAGACGTGAGCTGAGGTTGATTGTCCGAGCAACGAAGCAATAAAGTGGTGATCGCCGCTGTTCAATTTAATTGTTCCGCAAACGTTTGTGCAATTAAACCTACCAGTCCGAGCAAATACGGTGCCGGCGTTTGCGCCGTCAGTTGTCCATGTAATGTAATCACCTTCAAAATCATAGGTATCAAGGTATCCCATCACGCCACCGTTGGAGGTTTGCGAAGAGTAAACAGGATAAAGGGGCGATGTTGATTTCGCGATTTCAGCATGACTTATCACACGTCCCCTGCCAACTTGAGATATGTCTTGAATAGTTTTGACCTCCCATTCGGCACTAAACCCCGGCAAACGGCGCTTGCCAGTGAGAAGTTCCTGCATGGCGCCTTGCTTGAGCTGGCGTTTTTTGACGACGAGTTGTTCCAGGGCTTCAATCAGTGCATCCGCATCGCTCAACGTCTCGGCGATGGCTTCTTGTTCGGCTTTAGTGGGGGGGACAGTAATCAAGCTTCCATAAATGCTTCCATTCGACGTATGCCGAACTGTTGATCCAGTAGCTGTTTCTTTCATCCTTGCCGCGTGACGTTCTGAAAGAAAATACCAATAAAGAAAGGCAAGGGAGACGCGCGGGTTATTTAAAACAATTTTGCCAATCCGTTGGTTGTGTAGAATTGATTCTTGATGATTTACAACGGCTGGCTTACCAAGCAAATTGCAATCGGGAGTCAGATCAGTCATCACGATCAGAAGGTCCCCATTCTCGAATACCATCGCAGCTGAATAAAGGCCAGCGTAACGCTTAGTGTTACGGTCATTAAAATAAAGGCCACCTTCCAATTTGAAGTTACCTGGCGTTAACAGAATTGGACCTTTGTCCGAGAAATGTGCGCTACTGAATGCGAACCCACTTTTGATTGTAATCAGGTCTTTAAGTCGCTGAACACTCCAATCCTCCGGTATCACCCCCACCTCAGTCTGCTTATACCCCTCTGGTATTAACTGCTCGGCAGGCAACACATATTTCGCATTCGCTTCCTGCACATCCATAAGCACCTTTGGATTGGAAACCGTGGGGCCGCTGTTGCTGTATTTTCGCGGCTCACTCATTGCTCTGCCTCGCGCAAGGTGTCTTCCAGCTCCCGGCGCAGCTCTTCCCGATCAGGCAGATACAGCTGATATTTCTGCACGAATAGCTGACTGTTCAGGTTGTAGGTGGCATATTCCACCAGCAGCTCGTCTTTATGTCGACTGAGGATGATGCCAATGGGCGGATTGTCGCCTTCGATATTTTCCTCGTTGGCAAAATAACCCAGATACATGTTCATTTGGCCGATGTCGTGATGCTGCACATCGCCCATTTTTAGGTCGATCAGCACAAAGCAGCGCAAGATGCGGTGATAAAACACCAGATCGACCTTGTAATGGGTGTTGTTGAGGGTAATTCGATACTGTCTACCGACAAAGGTAAAGCCTTTACCCAGTTCCAGCAAGAATTGCTGCAAGTGATTGCACAACAAGGTTTCGAGCTGGGTTTCCGAGACCTGCGCGGGTTCCGGGATCTTTAGAAATTCAAAAATGTAAGGTTCTCGCAGCAGATCGGTAGGCTGGGCCAGCGTTTGGCCTTCTGCGGCCAGCTGCAATACCCCGGCTTTATCTTTACTGGCCGCCAGTCGTAAAAACAAAGAAGAGGCTTTTTGGCGTTTCAGCTCCGGTACCGACCAGCGTTCGGCGATGGCCTGTTTTTCGTAGAAACTACGTTCCAGTTCGTCATCGAGCTTCAATAATTCGACATAGTGCGACCAGCTCAATTGGTGAGAAGGCTTCTGACTTATTGGGTAACGCAGATAAAACAGGCGCATGTAGACCAAATTGCTGCGACTGAAGCCTTTGCCGTGGCGCAGGCTTAAATCGGTGGCCAAGGTGCCGATCAAGGCTTTGCCATACGCGGCGCGGATTTTACCGTTTTGCTCAAACTCTATGATATGCCGACCCACTTGCCAGTAGGTTTCCAGCAGGCTGGTATTGACGGCCTGCATGGCCTGTACCCGGCCTTGGGTGTAGCTGTCGGTAATGCGCTCCAACAGGGTCAGGTAATCGGTGCTTTGGGTTAACTCCATGCAAACCCCATCCTTTGCAGGTGGCCGTTGACCTTGGCTTCCAATGCATCCACGCGCAGCTTGATTTGCGGCACCGGGGTTTCGTAGCGTTCGGCAAGTTGCTTGACGCGCTGGGTGAGTTGCTGGCTGATGCGGTCCATTTCACCGTGGATCGCGGTATCCAGCGTCGCCAGCCATTTGGCATCGACCACCAGGGTTTTGATCTCGGCCTCGCTGAGTTTGGGATAGTGGCCGTAGGCTTTAGCATCCAGCTCGGCTTCGGCTTCTTTCAATGCTTTTTTCAGCGCGGCTTCGTTGACGGAGAGCGTTAGCCAGCGTTGCAATACCGCGATTTCGTCTTTGGCATCGACGTCATTGCCGGTCGCTTCCGGCATCCCTGCCCTAGGCGACATCAGGCCTTCCGTGGCCAAAATTTCTTTTAACCGGCTGCTGACTTCGGCCCTGTTGATTTTATCGAAGCCGGAAAATACCGCGTCCTCGCCGCTGTGTTCTTCTTCCAGTTCGTTTAATTCGGCGCTGACGGCTTCCAGATCGGCTTGCAGTTGGCCGATGGCCTGCTGCTGTTCGGCAAAGTAGCGGGCGACGCTCAAGGCTTTGGGGACCAGATCGCAAGTCCAGCCCTTGTCTTTTGGCTTGCCGCTTTTCTTGTCGGTTTCCAGGATGCGGTAAGTCTGCGCTTGCCAGCCGTCGGCAGAGATCAGATAACAATCGTCCTGCATCGTTTCCGCCCAGTAATCCATCAGGTGTTGGTAAACGTGGTATTTATCGATCAGGGCTTTGCCGGTGTAGTGGTTTAACAAGTCCTCGGACAGTTCGGCGATCAGTTGCTTGGGGTGGCAGCCGATTTGCAAGGCTTTGAGGCGCTCGGCGCTGCGTTGCCGCCATGTTGCAAAATGCGCGTTCATGTCAGCGATGAAGGCCGAAAATTCCGGGTGCTGATAGATGCTGGTTTTGATGGCGCTTTTCGCGACAGCCAAATCGCAATAGCCGGGGCGGTTGGGCTGGAACAAGGCGGTTTTCAGGGCAGGGCAGACGTCCCAATAGCGTGCGAGGGCGTCGATGTCGGCCTCCGGAATACCGCCGCGCAAATGGCCTTCGATGTCTTGCAGGTCTTCCGGCTCCTGGCTGTCGATGTAGCGCGGCAGGTTCAGGTTGTAATCGTTTTTCTCGATTTCCTCGAAACCGACCATGCGGGCGTATTTGGGCAGTTCCAGGCCTTTATTGAAGACGTCGACGATCTTGTGGATGTCCATCGCCCGCAGCCTGTTTTTGTTGCCGTCCTTCATATAGCCGGCGCTGGCGTCGAGCATGAAAATGCCTTTGCGCGTGTGGGCGTCCTGCTTGTCGATGACGATGATGCAGGCCGGAATGCCGGTGCCGTAAAACAGGTTGGCCGGCAGGCCGATGATGCCTTTGATGTAACCTTTTTTGATCAGGTTGCGGCGGATGTCGGCTTCGGCATTGCCGCGAAACAACACGCCGTGCGGCAGAATGCAGGCGCCTTTGCCGGTGCTTTTTAGCGAGCGGACGATGTGCAGCAGGTAGGCGTAATCGCCTTGTTTGTCCGGCGGCGTGCCGAAGTGCTTGAAGCGCTCGAACGGGTCGTGTTCGGTATCGACGCCGTGGGTCCAGCGTTTGTCGCTGAACGGCGGATTGGCGACGACGAAGTCAAAGGTTTTCAGATTGCCGCCGTCGGTGAATTTGGGATCGGCCAGGGTGTTGCCTTGCACGATCATCGCGGTGGCGTGGTCGTGCAGAATCATGTTCATCCGCGCCAGGCCGCTGGTGGCGGAGTCTTTTTCCTGGCCGTATAAATTGACCTTGGTTTTGGCTTCGTCGCCGACTTTCAACAGCAACGAACCGGAACCGCAGGTGGGATCGTAGACGGTGGTTTCGCTGCTGGTGTTGGCCTCGCGAATGCCGATGATTTGAGCGATGACGCGGCTAACTTCGGCCGGGGTGTAAAACTGGCCTTTGCTTTTGCCGCTGTCGATGGCAAAGTGCTGCATCAGGTATTCGTAGGCGTCGCCGAGAATATCGTCGTGCTCGCCGCGGTTTTTGGAAAAATCGAGGGCCGGGTTTTCAAAAATGGCGATCAGGCTGGTGAGCTTGTCCACCATTTCCTTGCCGCTGCCCAGTTTGCCGGCGTCGTTGAAATCCGGCATGTCGGTGAGTTTATTGGCGGCTTTTAGCGGGGCGATGATTTTCTTGTTGATCTGGTCGCCGATGTCCGGCTTGCCTTTCAAGGCCACCATGTCTTTAAAGCTGGCGCCTTCCGGAATGATCACCGGCGCATAGGGTTGGCCGGCGAATTTGTCGCTGATGTATTTGATGAACAGCATGACCAGCACATAGTCTTTGTACTGCGATGCATCCATGCCGCCGCGTAGTTCGTCGCAGCTGCTCCAGAGTGAGCTGTACAGCTCGGATTTTTTGATGGCCATTGAGCGGGAAGGGTTAGGTTTTGTCGTTGATTAAAGCGGGCTCATAGATACAGCAACTTTTCAATTTCGGCAAATCGGGCGTCGACCTTTTTCAGGGTTATTAGCATGCCGGCATAAGCTTGATTGGCGTAAGCCAGTTGTTTTTGCATTAAGCGGTGATAAGTCCGCCAGTGCATGCCTTTGGGTTTGTGCTGTCGTTATTGCCGGCAACCGGTACGCTGCCGTTCAGCTTGGATCTCATGCTTGTTCTGGAGCTCGGCGGTTTGGTTGTTCGGTACGGTTTTGGCCGGCGGCATCGGTTGGGCTAAACGCCGCGGCTAAGACAAGCCGCCGGCAAATGTCAGCGCGCCGAGCCGCCCGGCTTGGCGCTCTGCTTTGCCCGCTCGCCGCGCCTACCAAATATTCCCGGCGCCAGGGGTATAAGTCGCTGCCACGACATTATTCGCAATCAGCGTTTCGCATTGGATGATGTTGGCGGCTTTCACGTTGTTGGCATTGATGGTTACCAGACTCGCGTTGACTTCGACGTTCGCGGCAGAACTGATCCGAAGCGATCCGTCGGGCGCGATTTGAATGACTTGCTCCAGCGCCGCCAAGCGTTGTTCCAGCTCGGCGATTCGCTCCAACGCTTGGCGCAAGCGGCGCGCGTCTGCGCTAAAGCCGGTTTTGGGTTTCAGGCGCGTGCCGGCTTTGCTTGCTGCGGGTTTGGGTCCGATCTTCATGCTTGTTCCTTTCGTTTTAGTGTTGTCGTTGCCGGCTGCAGCCAGCCAATCAGCCGCAACCAGTCCCCATTTTTCCGCAAAGTACTGCCGGCATTGGCCGCTGGTCAATGAATTTTGTTTCGGCAACGGGCCGAAGGGCGACGTTCGATTGCTTTGCCGACGCCGGGGTTACAATCGGCATTACATGTTTGCATCAGGAGAACGCGGTGAAAATCGGATTGAACGGCCAAATTTTTCTCGGGGCGGCGCTGGGTATCGCGCTGGGCATCGGTTTCGCCGGATTGGGGCCGGAGGCGCCGCTTAGCCGGCAGGGGCTTTATTTGTTGGGTTTGGTCGGCACTTTGTTTGTCGATCTGTTGAAAATGGTGCTGGTGCCGCTGGTGTTTACCTCGATCGCAGTCGGCGTTGCCAATTTGCGCTTGCATAGCCAGCTCCACCGGGTGTGGATCGCAACGCTGGGCTTTTTCGTGTTGTCGATGACGTTGGCGATCCTGCTCGGGCTGGGAGCGGCGATTTGGTTCGAACCCGGCAAAGGTCTGAATTTGGAGCTGTTCCAGCATGCCGGCCAAGGTTTTAGCGCCAAACAGATGAGTTTCCCCGAATTTATCGCCAGTTTCCTGCACGGCCTGTTCCTCAACCCGTTTGCCGCGTTGGCGCAGGCCAACGTGCTGGCGATAGTGGTGTTTGCGCTGCTGTTGGGAATTGCGCTGGTGGTCGGCGGCGACCGTTACCGCAATATCCTGTTATTGCTGCAGGAAGGCTTGGAATTGATGTTGCGCCTGGTCGGCTGGATCATGCGGCTGGCGCCGTTCGGGATCTGCGCCTTGCTGGCGCAGTTGCTGGCGACGCAGAACATGGCTTTGTTGAGCAGTTTGGCCCAATTCGTCGCGGTCGTGATCGGTACCACCTTGCTGCACGGTTTCGTGGTGTTGCCGGGCTTGTTATTCCTGGCGACCGGCGTCTCGCCTCTGAAGTTTTTCCGCGGCGCACGTGCCGCGCTGCTCACCGCCTTTGCCACCAGTTCCAGCTCGGCGACGCTGCCGGTAACCTTGCGTTGCGCCGAGCAGCATCTACACGTCAAGCCTAGTATTGCCGGTTTTGTAATCCCGCTTGGTGCCACCGTCAATATGGACGGCACTGCACTGTACGAGGCGGCCGCGGCGTTGTTTGTCGCCAATCTGGCCGGGATCGAGTTGGATTTGGCGCAGCAACTGATCGTCTGTTTTACGACGATGGTGGCTGCCATCGGCGCGCCGGGCATACCCAGCGCCGGGATGGTGACCATGGTGATGGTGCTGCAAGCCGTCGGTTTGCCGGCCGAAGCGATCGCGATTTTATTGCCGGTGGATCGGGTGCTGGATACGGTCCGCACTATGGTCAATGTCGAGGGCGATATGGTGGGGTGCTTGATCGTCCAGCGCTTTGCCGAGGCCTGAACCCCAAGCGCGGCATCCGGGATTACGACGGCACGACTTTATTGCGGCCGCTTTGTTTGGCTTGATAGAGTGCTTTATCGGCCCTGACCAGAAAACTTTCCGAATCGTCGCCCTGTTGCAAGCGGGCGACGCCGATCGACAGTGTGATTTTGCCCAAGGGCTGGTTGTCGTTCTTGCGCTGCAGCTTGCTGGCTTCCATGGCGCTACGGATGTTCTCCGAGATTTGTATCGCCCGATCCGGGCTGGTATTCGGCATGATGATGGCAAGCTCTTCGCCGCCGTAGCGGGCGACGTGGTGATGGTCTTCGGCGTGTTTTTTCATCAGCGTGGCGACGTATTTGATCACGTTATCGCCGATGGTATGGCCGTAGGTATCGTTGATGCGTTTGAAATGGTCGATATCCAGCATCGACAGGCAGGCGGTTTCCGGCGCCGAGCGTTCGACGATCTCCGCCAAGGTCATATCGAAAGCGCGCCGGTTCAATAAACCGGTCAAGCCGTCGGTGGTGGCGATCTGTTTCACCTGGGCCAGCTCTTCCCGCAGTTGTTCCATTTCCCGGTTGGCTTCGGTTAACTTGGTCTGCATGGCCTGGCTGGTCAGTGCCAGCGATTTGGTTTCCTGGATGATTTCCTGCAGTACCGTTTTCAAGCCGTCGGATGCGGAAAAGTTTTCCAGAATCACCGACTTTTTCTGGAAGCTGTCGTTGGTTTCCTCCGCCTTGTTGTAAGTGTCGTTGATCGCGCTGGTGGCTTGTTCGATGACCTTGTGCAACTGGCGGTTGATCTGCTCGAACGATTCCAGCGAGGCGTTGCAAATATGGGTTTTATACAGCTCGACGCTGGTTTCGTAGTCGAACTTTTTCTGCTCGGAAATCAACGTATTGACCGCCCGGTTCAGGCTGGCATTGTTTTCGGCGACATAGTCGTACCAGATCGCGTAATTGATCGGATTGGCCGCGATATTGTGCCGAACCAGCAGCGGCAGAATCTGTTTCAGATAGTTGGCGTTTACGTTGGGAGAAAAATCGTAAATAGGTAGGAAAGGGGAGCTTTTACTCATGCGATTTTGTCGGTAAACGTAGGGTCGGGGGAAAGCTTATCAGACCGCAGGTTTTGTAGTCCATTGCTTACATCAGCCTAGGCTAAAATACCGATTTATCAAGCTCTCCGACGCGGCCGCGGCCAGTCTGCTCCGGAAGGCTTTGGAAACCGGCGCCGATCGGGACGGCGCACTGCCGGCATCGGCAGAATTTGCCGGCAAGTCAGCCGGGTCGAGTGGAACCAACGACAAAAACAGTTTGCGCGCCGCGTCGATTTCGATAAAATGCGCGGCCTCGAGTCGGGTGCTTAGCTCAGCTGGGAGAGCATCGCCCTTACAAGGCGAGGGTCGGGGGTTCGAACCCCTCAGCACCCACCAGACTCGAAGTTTCAATATCGTTGCAGCCGGTTCCGGGCTGCACCTGATTCTACTCTCGATCATTCGACTCGCAGAGTCATCTCTCGATTTGGGTTGCCTGCCTCGGCATTTAATCACGTCGCGACCTTGTCTTGTTCCGATTTAAGCTTCTGATAACGCCAGCCGCTCGGCCAGCCTAGCCAATTGCTCGTCCGCCAGCTCGATGTCGAAATGGCCGCCCAGCAAATCGCGCAAATGCGCCCGACTGTTAACCGGCGTGCTGACCTGTTCTCCGGCATAGAATTGGGAAAAGTTGGTGTTGAACAACTGCACCCAGCCCGAGGCGGTATTGCGGCAAATCAACAGATTTTGCGACAGCAGCGACTGATCCCAGGTTGTGCAGACCAGATTGGCCGCTTCCAGGTCGCAGCGCTGCACTCTGGAACGATCGAAACTGTACAGCGCAAACCATTCGCCGTCTTGCTGCCGTTCCAGCACGGTTTCCCCCGATTCCGCCTCCAAACGCAAGCGAAACCGGTTATGGTCCAGGGTTTGTTCCTGCTCGGTGCCCAGCCGCAACGGCCGATAGTGGCTGGGACCGCCGAAACCGACATCGACCAGCCAGGATTCGCCGTCGGCCTCGACGATAAAGGCGCAAATGCAGGCGCGGCCCGCCTTCGCTGCGGCCCATCCGCACCCGCGCCATGATCGGCTGGTAGCTAAATCTCAGTTCGATTAGCGCCTGCTCGAATAAGCCGTTCAGCTCGAAGCAAGCCTAACGCTCCAAGGCATTGAGTTGTTGCTCCCATTCCGCCAAGCTGATCGTATCGTCCTTACCGCTGGCCAATTCCGCTAACGCGGCATCTGCGGCGGCGGCATCGGCTAAATCTTCGAGGTAGTCGCTGAGTAGATGTTTGATCAATTGCGCCGGACTGACGTGTTCCTGTTCCGACACCTGGCGCAGTAGGTTTGCCGTGTCGTCGTCAAGATTGAGTGTCACCATGCTGCCACCGTAATTTGAATTTGAAGAGTTTTAAGCATTGTATAACAGTGCCGTAGCAGCTAGGCCGGAATAAGCCAAGAGGTGTTACTGTCAGGCACAAGCCGATTCCCCAGCCAGTATGTTTCGGTCCGGTTGGTTGTTAACCGGTATAACAGCCGGAAAGTATTACCCGGCCAGCAGGCTCTCGTAAGGTATTGCCAAACCTTCATGCAAGCGTTTGATCATTTTTAAACTCAGCGGGCGTTTGCGGTTGAGGACTTCCGACACTCTGCCGCTGCCGCCGATATAGCTTTCCAGGTCTTTGGTGCTGAGGTTTTGCTGCTCCATGCGAAATTTGATGGCTTCGATAGGATCGGGCGGCGTGATTGCGTAATGCTTGTTTTCGTAGGCCTCGATCAAGGTCACCCATACTTCCATTTCGTCGGCTTCCGGCGTTTCCGGTTCGGCTTGAAAAATGGCTTCCAGCCGTTGAAACGCCGCTTTCAGTTCGTCATCGTTGCGGATGGGTTTAATAGTCATTGACGGTCTCCACGTCGATTTGGTCGTATTGGGCATGGCTGCCTACAAATTTTATCCAGGCAATACCGGCGCGGTATTGCATTTCCACTACCAGCCGGTATTTGTTGCCGCCGATATTAAAAACCACCCGGTTGTTATTACAGATGCTGGCATTTCGGTATTGGTTTTTAATATCTTGCGGCGAAGCCCAGTTGGCTTTTAACGCTTCTTCGTACCAGCTTTCCAAGGGGCCTTTAGCATCGCGGTAGGCCGGTTGTTCCCAGAATTTTTTGATCGTGCTTTTGGCGATGATGCGCATCGTTGTTAGATCGCTGGCTCCCGTTTTGGGAGCATTGTAGGCTGGCGCATTCTATTGTTCAAGCCTGAGACAGGCTGAAATCCGCGCGTCGGGCTATTATGGCTGTTTGGCGATTTGGATATGGTATGAGGCGGGTAACGTGGCGGCATCACAACGCTTCACGCTCTTGCGGCGGCTTGTCGTCGCGGCCTTCGCCCATGAAGTCTTCCGGTAAGGCGCTGAGGGCGTCGAAAATTGCCGATGCGTTGATCGGCGTTTCTCGCAAAATGATTTCTTCGTCGCGGCGAAAAACTGCCACGCGGTCGGCATTAACACTAACGTCCTAGGGTAAACGGTCAGCTTGGCTTTGCCAGCCGAGATAACGCCGTTTCGTTCTTCAATAATCCTTGGGTAGTCGCGCCGCCAGCGCTTCCGGGCGTAGCAGGCCGTGGGTGTCCGAGATGATGCCGAGGCGGTGGTTCACAGTGGGAACAGATAATCCGTTTTTTGGAGTTTTATGCAATAGAAGGGCAATCGAATCGGCATGCAAAGTCTATCGGCTGAAATATATGTTCAATGTTTTTCGACAGTTTTCGGCCGATTGCGGGCGGCCCTTTAAATTTTTGATCGTCCGGTTAAGTGTATTTAGCAGATGTAGCCTAATGCCGATAGCCATCGGGTTGCTGCAAAACTAAGGATTAAGGGGTGTTTTGCTGCCTTTTTTAGACTATCCGGAAGCCAATACCCAAAGCAGGTAGACTCGGGTGAGCCACAGCAGGGCTTGCAAGGTAACCTGACGGCAGATTTAGGTAGGCGGTGGCGTCATTAAGCCTCCCCATCGGCTTTGCGGACAAACTTTCCACGTCGCCTGCCCGGTCATTCATTCGACTAATAAACGGTGACATAAAAGTTTCGACTGGCCCGGTTCATGCTTGCAAAATAGCCAGGCGATTTGCCTTTACTACATCCCCCTTGGAGGACACATGCTACGCACCCTGGCCGTCGTTTTATTTCTGTTACTGCTGCCCCTGCACAGTAGCAGCGCAGCTTCGCTCGTCACCGATGCTAACGGTATCTTGACTGGCGCACGCGACATTGACTATCTGGGCAACAAATACGATGTGTTCATCGGGGACGGCACCTGCGAGGGATTTTTTAACGGCTGTAATGAGCAGAGCGATTTTCCGATTACGGCTAGCGAAGCATTTGACTTGAACAGTGCGTTGCTAGAGTTGCTTGTATCAGATGGCTATTTTACGGATAACCCGTGGAAGATTGCGGGATGTCCTAACGATTTCGCAAAAATCTGTGCAATCATGACGCCTTACTTTTTAGATAGTATTAATAATGTCTCATACATTTACACCTCGGTTATTCTTATAAGTAACTTCCCAGGTAGAGTACCGATACGTGAAGTAATAGATAGTTTTCTGAAGGAAACTTCTAGGCTATCCGTCAGTGCCACAGAGACAATCTCAGTATGGAAAAAACAGCCAGCCACCACCGTCCCCGAGCCTAGCACCCTGATGCTGCTCGGGATCGGTCTGTTAAGTCAACGATGGTTGCGTACTCGGGGCAAAAGGGTTCCTGTTTAACAATCTCGTCCAATCCGGCCTTACACCAGCGCCGCCAGCGTTGACGGTACTGCCCCAGAACCGAAGCCAGTTCCTCGGAACTGGCTTTTTTGTGGGTCTGTTGCTCATAAAGCCGGTGCAGTGTTTCAACGTGTTTTTTGACGGTGACGGCCGCCAGTTGCAAGGGTTGCCGGGAAAAGCGGTAACCGAGAAAATCAAAACCGTGCTCGATCTTGCCGATGAAGGTTTTGGAGGGGTGTTGCTGTCAGGGCAAGCGGTTGCAGGTTTGGTTTAATGCCATTCCCCTCACCCCAGCCCTCTCCCGCGAGGAGAGGGGGCTTTCAGGACAGCCTGTTTAGGGCTGTAGGATGTGCTGAACACCGTGAAGCGCATCGTTCGCGGTTAAAATTTTTGATCGTCCGGTTAAAGATGTGGCCTATGCCGATAGCCATCGGGTTGCTGCAAAACTAAGGATTAAGGGGCATTTCGCTGCCTTTTTTAAGACTATCCGGAAGCCAATACCCAAAGCAGGTAGACTCGGGTGAGCCATAGCAGGGCTTCCAAGGTCACCTGACGGCAGATTTAGGTAGGCGATGGCGTCATTAAGACCCGCATCGGCTTTGCGGACAAACGTTCTACGTCGCCTGCCCGGTCATTCATTCGACTAATGATCGGTGACATAAAAGTTTCGACTGGCCCAATTCATGCTTGCTTAAATAGCTATGGCGATTTGCCTTTACTACATCCCCCTTGGAGGACACATGCTACGCACCCTAACAGGCTGGTGAAAAACTTGCGCCTATTTTCCCTTACCCACGGTTCTCGTGATTTTTTCGCGTTGAAATCAGTCATAAAATCGAGTTTCAACGGTTAGGCCTCTGTTTCGAGGCCTTTTTATCCA
>NZ_JBVVNO010000015.1:6010-93995 GCF_056850255.1 Methylomonas sp. Uni0011 | reverse complement strand
CTGCAAATCGTTGCCCAACTATGTGTTGCGTACAAAGCCTCATGGGATCCCACCATTCTTCAGGGAGTATGCTATGACGAGTTACCAAACCTCTCTGAGTTCATCTCACTTCTACAGGCAGCCAAGGCATAACCTTTGCGCGAAGCCCCACAACTCCATGTTAAATGAGCAATCTGTGACTTATACCGGACATTCAGAGATCAACCTCGAAGGACGGCAATTGGCCGGTTGGTTGAGGTCGCCAGCGGCTGCTTTGCAGTCCGCCAGATTTCCAAAATCTGGATTTCCCCGACTGGCCGCAATGTAGAAAAGCAACCGGTAAAATTGGGGTCGAAATGTCACCGTCAGCCAAACTAAATGGATGTCAGCTTTCGAATTAATCCACAATCAACCTAAGTCACCCAGGTAATCCTTCTTGCCGATTTCCAACCCGTTGTGCCGCAGAATGGCGTAAGTAGTGGTTACGTGAAAATAAACATTGGGTAGCACAAAGTCTGTTACGTAGGTTAAGCCGGTAAAGGTCAATGTGCGGTCATGCAAGGGCAGCAAAATCGTCTTGGCTTCCGATCCATCTATTTGCTCCGCGGGAAACGAGTTGATATGCGCCAATGTTTTATCAACTCGCTCGATCAACTCGGCAAACGAGTTTTCAACATCGTCGAACTTCGGAGGCTCCTGTCCGGCTAAACGGGAAACAGCACCCTTGGAAACGTCACTAGCAATTTGCACCTGACGCTTCAACGGGTACATGTCGGGATATAGGCGTGCGTTGACCAATACCGACGGATCAAACCTTTTGGTCTCTGCGAAATCAGTCGCTTTTTCCAGAATGGACCGTAATTGCGTCAGACTGCGGACGAGGGGCGGAACCGAAATGGCAAACATGGATAAAGACATCTGATAACTCCTGCACGGGTGAATCAGTCGAATGGGTAGTGTAAGCCGCTTTATCAAAACGCGCGATCAATATTGTCGATTCGAATTCGGTTGCCGTAGGGTTAAACTACAGCGCATTAATATATCGAGATTCGACATGGTCGAGCAAAAGCCCGTTCGTAAGAAACACACCAACAGTACCAGTCAACCATGCTTGTACACGCTGCATATCGAGCTTAGGCCTAATGAAATTCGCCCACCGATCTGGCGAAGGTTGGAAGTCGATGGCCGTATCAGTTTGGCGAAGTTACACCACTTTATTCAGGCCGCCTTTGGCTGGAGCGACTATCACCTGCATCAGTTTAAAATTCGAGACCAGATTTATGCCCTGCCGGACCCAGGCGATGAGCTCGATATGCTGGACGAGCGCAAAGCCTATTTGAATCGCTTGCTGGCTACCGGTGACACTATGCTCTATCGCTACGATTTGGGTGATAACTGGGAACACCTGGTGACCGTCGAGGAGATTCGCAACGACTTAGACAACGATCCCAAAGGCGGCGCCTGGGTATTGGATGGCGCACGCTCTGGTCCTCCGGAAGATGTCGGCGGCCCGGAGGGTTATGCCGATTTTCTGGAAGTCCTGCAGGAGGAACCGAATTCTGAAGAAGCCGCCCATTTGCTCGAATGGGCAGACGGCGATTTCGACCCTGAGAGATTTGACCGGCGATTGGCCAACGCAGCGATCATGCGTATCTTGTTTAACCGTTGGGGCGGCAAATAATGCTGGTTTTACGCTGTACCAAAAAGCTGCAAACTGCACTCAAGCTGAAAAAAACCGACCTGGTCGATGCGAGTGTCGAAACCTCTAATTTCTGCTCGTGGCACCTCAATCTAATCGAGATCGACGGTCGCCCCTGTCTGTTGGTAGCCAACGACCAAACGCTTTTCAATTTCTTGATTGCCGATGTACCCCAGCTTGACGCTACCCAACTGATCCAACTGTTTAAATCCTATCTGCATTGCGTATTGGCCGCGGAAGGTTTCGAGCAGACCTTTATTCAAAATCTGATGACCGACTTTGCCGAAGTCAGGTTTGCCAACACCAACAGCAGACGAGTGCTGGGCTCGTTAAACGAGCTGGCCTTTTTCTACCTGTGCCACCTGGAAGATGAAGGCATTCACAGCCCCCGTTTGCCGGAAATTATCAAAAAAATGAATCGCGTCGTTATGGGCATGATTTCCTCCAGCGCCATCAACGAAGTTCATGATTTGTTCGGCCTAGAGCGTCCGCAACATCAGTGGTGAATCAGTCCGAGCCGCGACCTCTTAGCCGCTTTGAACGTCGCGCGGGTATACAGTTCGATCAAACACCTTATAGCGGGGAGTTGGCAATACAGTATCACCCATTCAGGTTAAATTGATTTGCTAGCGGCAATTCACCGTAGCTAAATCCCGCCAATTCGTCGTATAGCGCTGTGAAATCCTCTCCGCCTTGGGCTTCCAGGTTTGATCGATCCGCGTGCTGGCAATGGCAATGCCTTTAGGAAACCGGCGATTGATCTGATCCACGGCTTGCATCAGCTGAGGGCTTTCCTGGGTTTGGTTGTTGCCGAATAAATCAAATTGTTCCGGCGCGGTTTGCGGTTGAATCTGGCTGAGCTGTACCCCGCATTTTTGATAGCTATAGCCGGTGCGGTAAATCTCCTTGAGCAATTGTTGCACGATGCCGGTAATGATGCGGCTGTCCTGGCTGGGGAATTGGAGTTTTTGACTGGCGGCACGCTGGTATTGCGGTTCGTGTTCGGCGAAAGGATTGGTGCGAATAAAGGCAGTGACATAGCCGGTCACCGAGTGTTGCTGGCGGAGTTTTTCGGTGGCACGGCAAGCAAATTCGGCCATCGCCGGACTGAGTTCTTGCAGCGTGGTCAGTTTGCGGCTGAAGCTGCGCGAGCAGACGATTTGCTGTTTGTTGGGGGCGATTTCTTCCAAATCCAGACAGCTTATGCCGTTGAGTTCCATCATGGTTCGGGCCAGGACCACGCTGAATCGTTGTTGCATTTCCCGCGGTGATTGCCGGGCTAAATCCCAAACCGTGCTTATGCCCAGCTGATTGAGTTGTTTGGATAACTGGCGACCAATGCCCCAGACTTCATCGATCGGCACGATCTTCATCAGTTTTTCCCGTCTGAGCAGATCGGACAGATTCAGCACGCCGCCGGTTTGTGGCCATTTTTTGGCGGCAAAGTTGGCGAGTTTGGCCAAGGTCTTAGTCGGACCCAGGCCGACGCAGACCGGAATCCCGACCTGACGCTGGACGGTTTGTTTAATCTGTTTGGCGTAGGTAATGGGGTCTTGACGACAAGGGTACAACTCGGTGAAATCGAGAAAGGCTTCGTCGATGGAATAGACTTCCACTGTCGGCGCGAAGGTTTCCAGAATCGACATCACCCGTGCCGACATATCGGCATTTATGTGGAATTAAAAAGCAAGCTATTTTTGAAAACAAACAGTTATCATTTTGACGAACGGCAAAATTGGTTAAAATTTTAACAAAACCGACTTTTCAACAGAATCGGCCAAAACCCGTCGCTCGGAGTAGCTATCCCATTTTAATAATTAAGGCACCATGTAACCCAATCGGCTGTCCGGTATTCGGCTTCGTTTTGGGTCGTCGTTTGATGGCTCCTGGCTCAATACGTCCAGGTCGGTTGTCAACCAACTGTTCAGCCACTAAAAGGAGCAGGCAGACCCGAGAGGAATCCGGGTGACCGTTTGCTTTCGGGTTTACCTTTGCACCCATTACGATTCATATAGAGCCAATTTCACTTTGCCAGTGGGCTAACTTGAGTCGCTGACACAAAAAACTCGACAATATCCTGACTTCGCTCGGGCCAATGTGAATGGATTTGATCACCTTCACAGTACAACGTTTTTACGCCCCCGGCACACCCTGAATAAGAGGAGCAACCATTTGCGATTTTATCCGGAATAGGATCACATTTATTACAAGCTGCCCACCAACCCACCGCTTGCTGACCATAACCAGGAAACAGGCGATCCTTGCTGCTGTGCATGATCATAACCGGCAAGGGCTCGGGGCATTTGCGGTCGCGTAAATCATCATACGCAACCCCTGCTGCGCTCGGCGCAATTGCACGTGGGATGTGTCGTGTGCCAGTCATAAACGCTAATGCCATTGCCGAAGTCCCTCCATCGGAATGTCCCGTAACATAGACCTGTTTTTCATCAATACACCACTTTTTGGCCATTAAACTGGGAATGGTGCCTAATTCTACGGTAGTGCTGGGCGATAATTCCGGGTGATCCGCATAGGCTACGATGAAACCGGCTTGGGTAGCAGGAAAAGTGAACCCAGTTGTTTTTTCGGTTTTAGCCCGATTCGATCCGGCCGGAGAAAATACCAGTAATAGTGGGTGGGCAACGGATGCATCATAATTGGCTGGTGTGCGGACATTGTATTTGATGCCATTTTCGGTTTCTTCACCATAAGTCTCTCCAGCGGCTCCACTGAGTTGATCAGCTTTGCAATGACGTTGCAGCATCTCAGGTCGATACACGGCCTGCCCCAATTCTACCGAGTCGCCGCTATGATCCATCAAAAGCATGACAACCATTACTAATATCGGTAACCCGAATAGCACTTTCTGCCAAGAATTGGTTCTTAAAAGAAAAACCTTTAATTGAGCCATATTCATAGTCATATTCCCCCTAAGTACGTTTGACTCGCCTGTACCATTCGCTCATGCCCCAGGTGAGTGATTGGGCGCTTCCTTATTCGCCAACTTCATTACTATAAAAGCCAGCAACAACAAGCTTCCGATCATCACAATCTGCAGCATATAGCCTTTTCCCGGAACCGATTCCAGGCCAACAGAGAACGGAATATGAGTATCAAGACGCTTATCCTTGTCGACAATAGCGATGTGTGCCAAATAATTACCAGCACCATATTGACTAAAATCGACCGTACTATCGAAAGTACCGTTTTTAACTTTTTTCGGCTGCTGATAAAAAACCCTTTGCCCTTCAGGTTCTTTGGTGATTTCGAATTCCACGCTGACATTGCGCAGACTTTTACCTTCGTAGTCGAACACCAAATTAGTTGGGCCGATTTCGGGAATGATGCTGCAATATTCCCGATCCCCTGACAGAGTCGGGGTATAGGCCGTGAAATGGACTCGTTCAAAACCAACCCTCGTAACGCAAGCATCGGCCTCGTCAGGCGCACCTCGATGCGCTTGGGCAATAGTTGGCATTAATCCGACCCAAAAGACAACAGGCAGCAGACCCATCCACCTAATGCGCTTATAAGCCGCCGTTTTTAGTTTGTTGATAGAGTTAGGCATTGATTTGCCTCCACAGTGATTATGTTAAATCCGATGGTCGGATTAGAAATCAAAGGTTTCCACCTCGGAGATCAGAAACAACGGCTCACCACCGCTAGAAATCTCAACGGCATGCTGAGCTGTTTCTTGGCCGCCTGGTGAATTCAGACAAGCCTCTAATTCGGCGAGGGATGGAAAATAAACCTCGGCAATCCGATGAAACTGCGCTGCAGATTTGTCTGCATTGGAAAGAATCAATGAGGCGACAAATCGTGTTTTGCCGGCCAGCTTTTCGACAGCCATCGGCACATGCTCATCAGCATAACGACGTTCAAAAGTTTTTAAATCTGTTGGTGTAGGGTACATTACGATTAATTTTGCTGTTTTCATAGGAATATTGAATATTTAGGTGACTTGGTGTTTATATTAAATAATGAGTTATGTTAATTGTAAAATACCAATTTTCTATGAAATAATAGGTTTTTCCTATTCAAGAAAGGAGACAAGCTGTGGAAATGCAACAAATTCGCTATTTTCTGGCCGTCTGCGATAAAGGCTCATTCACTCGCGCTGCACAAGCAACCTATGTGGCCCAACCCTCCCTGACGCAAGCAATTAAGAAATTGGAAGATGAACTTGGCGGTGAGCTATTTAGCCGAGACCGCAGCGGATGTCGGTTGACGGCCTTAGGACGTTTGGTCGAACCTTCTATACGTGAAATAGTGCGCAAGACGCAAGCTGTCAAAGCTGAGGCTGTGCGTTTCAGCCGCTTAAATACTGTGCCACTTCGCATCGGCGTGATGACGACAATTGCCGCACACCATTTAAGTCCATTCTTCACTGACTTTCAGCAAGAACGACCCCATGTAGAACTGGAATTAGTCGTCGACAGTGAATGCAATCTATTGAATCAACTTGATGAAGAGGGCCTGGATTTAGTTATCAGTGCACCAACATCCTTACTGGCAGAGCATTACCAGTCTTTAGAGCTTTACGAAGAACGCTATGTCGTTGTCTTCAACGACAAACACCGTTTCAATCAAATGCAACAAATTGATTTAGCGACCATACAAGCTGAACCTTACTTGGATCGCCTGAACTGTGAATTGCGTGAAACACTGAGGAGTGTGTGCCAGGGGCGGCAGGTCAATCTTTATGCTGCCTATAGAAGTAATAGCGAAGAGTGGATACTGAGTATGGTACGCGCCGGAATCGGTGTTGCGCTAATGCCGGAATTCACCATCACCAAAAATGCAGATCAGATTCGAGTTCGTTATCTGTCAGATCCGGAAATTCGTCGCACCATCTGCGCTATATTCCCGCCCACATCGGCCGCAAAACCCGAAGTGGCAGAAGTATTGAAAAGTCTGCGGATAGGTTTTTAAAAAATCACAGGTTAGGCAAAACTAAATCAAAAGTCCGATTATGGCGTTTAAAGGGGTTAGGAAACCTCTGATTATTGCAGATTTTCAAGAAAAATTGACGCGCAAGCCATTGCTTTAATTGGTGCTGAACCAATCGGCCAGAAAGCCGCCATACATGTTTCTCAATAGCTGACCTTCAAATAGGCTTGAGCAGACCTTCACCAACTCAATTTATTGTTAAGGTTACAACGAAAAGCCCAGTTTTATTTGGTCATTTGCTTGGCAAATCAAAAATCCTTTTAATATTCAGACATCACGTTCTCAATACGTCGATCTGGCACTAACCATAGCAATGCGACCAGCACATAAAGCCCTTGAGCTAACCATGGCGACCAAAACGTGCTTAGTGTCGCTATTAAGTAAATCAATGGTGAGGATTTACCCTTCCAGTCGCTACCGACAGCTCTTTTTAATAGCGAATTTGCCCCTTGTGAAACGATGATGAGGTATTGTATTAATATGTAAGCGATTGCTGCCATCAATAGAACCACTCCGTAAGCCATCGTTGGTATAGCCGCAAAGTGATTTTCCCCCATCCAGGCAGTTGTGAAAGGAAATAACGATAACCAGAACAATAAATGCAGGTTTGCCCACAGTATCGAACCAGTGACTTTTTGGCATGTTTGCAGTAAATGGTGATGGTTATTCCAGTAAATGCCTACATAGACGAAGCTCAACACATAGCTTAAAAGCACAGGAATCAAAGGAATCAGCGAATTGATGTCCGCAGAATGGGGTACTTTCAATTCCAATACCATGATGGTGATAATGATGGCCAGTACCCCATCACTGAATGCCTCCAGCCGACCTTTACCCATGTCTTACCTCGTTAACGTTTTAGTGATGGGTAGCTATTATTACAGCCTATGGTTACGCACAGTTTTTTAAAATACAAAATTCAATTGGGTTCTTACATAATCGCTATCATGTTCACCTTCAGTAATCACTTGTCCCGCAAAAAATGGCTGTAAGTAAAACCGAGTGAAAGGTGTTTATTGATTTCTCACTCTGTGTTTGCCGAAATGGCGAGGGCTCGATATTGGCAGGCACCCTCTATATGTGGATGTCGCAAAATTGGCCGTTGGATGCGGTCGCCAATGACCGCTTTGTAGATCTCCAGTTCCCAGGCGCTGGATTTAGCTGACTGACTGGTTTGGAGAAGTGCGACCGTCAAGTTTGGGTCGTTGCTTCCCTTTCACTACCCATCCTGTAAGCACATCAGGTATCTTTTTGCCCACTCTGAGTAATGATTAGCTAGCTGCATTTTACAATCGCCAACTCATCCCACTGGGTTGTATAGCGTTTTGACATGCGTTCGGGCTGGAACTGCCAGCTTTTGTTTAATCCTGTGGCGGCTATAGATATGGACTTAGGAAACCGATGGTTGATTTTATCGAAGCAGGCCATTAACTCTCGCTCCTTTGAAGATTTTGGGTTGGCAAACAAATCCGTCTGACCAGGCATGGTATTGGGGTAAAGGCCACTTAATTGGATTCCGCATTTCTGGTAACGGTAACCCTCCTTGTAAATACCCTGCAACAACTGCTTGGCAACATTGATCAACCTGCGTGTATCTTGCGTGCCTATTGCCAATTTCAAAGTTGCTGAACGTTGATATTGAGGTTCTTGTGGATTAAACGGGTTAGTCCTGATAAACACGGTTAAACGATCTGCTGTCGAATCCTGTGCTCTGAGCTTTTCCGCTGCCCGGCTGCAGAACTCGGCTAAAGCTTCCGATAATTCCTTCAAATTTTCTAAAGGCCGCTTAAAACTTCGGGAACACATGAATTCTTGTTTGTCCTGCGCTATTTCTGCAAGCTCCAGGCAGGAAATGCCATTTAATTCCATGATCGTTCGAGCCAAAACAACACTAAACTGCGACTGCATTCGTTGAACGGGCTGCTGCGCCAAAGTCCAGACGGTGTGAATGCCGAGTTGCGAGAGCTGCTGGCTTAGGCTTGAACCGATACCCCAGACTTCATTGACCGGTAACAGGCGCATTAACCGCTCCCGCCGTTGAGGGCAGGACAAATCCACAACACCGTTGGTTTTAGGCCATTTTTTAGCGGCAAAATTTGCCAGTTTCGCCAACGTTTTAGTCGGCCCCATTCCGACGCAAACTGGGATGCCGGTATTTTTCTGGATCGATTGTTTAATAGTGAGACCATAACCGATAGGGTCTTGCTGACAAATCCCGGTCAAATCTAAGAATGCCTCGTCAATCGAATAAATTTCGGTGCTCGGTGAAAATGTCTCTAATAATGACATCACTCTGGATGACATGTCGCCATATAACGCGAAATTTGATGAAAATAGATGGACATCATGTTTTTTAACCAAGTCGGCCACTTGATAAAGCGGCACCCCCATTTTGACACCGAGGGATTTTAAAGCCTTGTTCCTAGCGATAAAGCAACCATCGTTATTGCTGAGTACGCCTACCGGCTTATCCCATAAATCCGGACGGAATACGCACTCGCAACTGACATAAAATGAGTTGCAGTCCACTAAGGCAATCAGGGGTCGCGGCGGCAGTGCAGAAAGGGAATTGCGTGGGTCGGACATATGAATAAGCTTTTTAAGTGGCGCCAAAGTATACTTTTTGTTCTAATTTATTAGGGAACTTCATTCCCATGAATTTGCTGCGGCGTTCTGCCATCCAGGGTTGGAACATTTTTTAGCTTGTCCAGCATGGCTTCCAGCTTCTGAAGGTCACCCTTGACGATCTGTTGTTCCTCGGGCGTTAATGGCACCTCCTCAAGATAACGGTGCAAAAACGCTTTGGCCGCCAGTGCTTCACCCTTGACCGAATCCTTGGGTATATTGAAGTCGCAGCCAGCGCAGGCCATACGGTGTGGGCAGGTACTCCAGAAGGGGTTTGAGCAATAAGAGGAGCCTAAATCATAATATCGGTAAGGCTCACCCTTGGCTGCGGCTCCACTGACCACGGCTGTATGGTCGATAAGTACTTCGATTAGGTGTGACATCTGATCAGCTTTCGCAAAAGCGCCGGCTAACTGCGTAGGTTTCGTGCGAATATAGTACAAAGTAGATTTTGGACTGCGATGGCCTGACCATCGCATCAAATCAAATAGGGACATCCCTTGAGGTACGCTAGCTAAGGCAGTGACAGCCGAGGCCCGTCCCCTGTGGCTGCTGATTTTGCCTCTGCTGTCCTCTACAGGCAATCCGGCTTTGGCGCATAACATCGGGATGATCGTATCATTGATTGCCGAGTGTCCAATCGTCTTGCCACGGTACTGAAACAAAAACCGTACGCGTTCACCTGTCTTGGGATCGATTAAGAAACCTTGTTCAGGCCGAATTGCTTCCCATTCAGTGATAAACTGCCGGACGATTGCACTCACCGGTTTTGCGAAGGCGGTGAAGGTTTTGCCGGCCGGCACATCTAAATAGCATAATGTACCGGCGGCAATTGTTGTGCCGGTCGTTTCATCAATAATGGGATCATTTTGGGCTCGCGCACAGCCGACGGGAAGGCGGATGATTTCGTTCTGCCGCAGTCCGGCATGAGTCCATACGACGCTGATCGCCCGCAACATTTCTAAGGGATACCAAATCTCACTCAGTTTATCGTTCGCTTCAAGATTGAGGCTGGCCCATACCAATTTGAGCCAAAAATTGTCGTCTATGGCTCGCGGATTGGGGCCGCATAATCTCAAGATTGAATTCGGTGTGGCCAAATGATAATACGGATTAAACTTCAGCCGGACCCAGCCCCAATGTTGAATGTCACGGAAGAAACGCCGCATGGCATACAGTACGGAGCGTTTGGAATTAGCGCCAAGCGGCGTTCCTAGATTAACTCGCCCAGTATAGTCGAACGAATGAAGCTGCCATTCGCCAACCTTGAGCCGATTTAGGGCTGCGAGAAAATCAGCACAGGTTTCGACCGTCCAATCCGCCGGACTGGTGATTTCTGGATGAATTTGGGCTAGCCACAGGCCAGCACGCAGAATATAGCTGTAGTTAGACTCCCGTGTTTTAGGTTGCAAGGTCGATGTTTCCCGCCATCGCCGGCAATAATCGACCCATTGCGGCGCAATACCACCACCGCTTTTTTCCTTCCATGAGACATAATTGCGCATCCGGAGTGGCTCGGGCAGGATTCCCAGTGCGGCCAACCCGTGGGAGAGCTTGCCGATACCGTGAGCTTGGGCGCTGTACTTTTCACGGGTGCGTTCCAAGAGTTCGGTATCGAAACTTTCTAGGTAGGGGTTGCGGTTTTCCAGCATTACCGCTGCCAGGATGGATGGAAAATTCTGTTGCAGATTAACTTTGCCATACCCAATTTTCTGTAAAGCCTGATGTAAACGCCCACATTCGCGTTCGAAAAGTTCTTCTCCGAAAATCAATCGCCCAAGACCGGATAAATAAAATATAGGGCCAATGCAATGGACGAGGCGGAAATCGCAAAGAAGATAAGCATTCGCAGTGATGAAAAGTCGTGCGCTTGAGTGGATTAATGGGTGGCGGACTAAATCAATCCAAGCCTGCTGACTCCAAGCCCAGTAGGGCTGCTGAGTTCGCTGAATCTCTTGCAGGATGGCGGTCTGAGCTTTGGCGTGCCTTTCTAGCAGGCTTTGCTTCGAACTCAAAGCCGCCACATCCCGTAGCGGCAAATAAAGCCTTGGCACAGCAGCTCTAACCCTCATGGTATTACTCCAACTGACCAATGAACATTCTTCAGTTTCCGATAGATATGGACTTCGATCATACTGAGCCAAATCAAGAGGCCATTGCCAATTCTTCGCACTTACAGAATCTAATTGAGCCATAGGGCATTACTCCATCTTCGCAAATAAAGCCGCGTCGATTTTGGCATCGGCATAACGGATGGCCTCAGTCATCCGGTTTAGTAGGTCTGCGCCGGAAAGATGAAGGTACATCAATGTCGTTTGCGGGTTGCGGTGTCCCGCATAGGCACTCAGCTCATGCAGTTTCCAGCCAGCTTGTGCGAGGTGAGTCAAACGCAGATGGCGCAAGCTATGCGTACTAAAGCCCTCGACACCGGCCTGTTTTGCCAAGCCTTCGACAATCTTGCTCCAGGTCCATTTCGAAATTGGCTGACCAGCGTTGCGGCGTGATTCGGAGAAAAATACTAATCCGGCTTGCTGATTGATCCGATGACGATAAACCAAATATTCGCTCAATGCATTTCCAGCAGTAGCGGCATAACAGACTGTTCGAGGTGTACTGCTCTTTGTGGTTTCGGGTCGAATACGAATGAGGCGATGAGCAAAATCGAAATCGGTGACATGCAAGTTCACCAATTCTTCACGCCGCAAAGCGCCATAATAAGCTAGCGCGAACATCAATCTATTTCGAAGAGATTCCTGAGTAACCGCTTCGATGAGTTTTTTCCAATCCTCTTCCGAGGGAATAGCAGGTAGTAGTTTAAGTCGCCGAATCAAGCCGTGCGCAAATCCAGGATGGTAGTCGCTATTTCGATTCAGATAAGTGCCACGAGGGACTGGATTAAAGTCCCGAATATCTTGGTAAACCAAATGGTCATACCACAGGCGAACTGCCGTAAGGTACTGCTGCATCGTAGCATTCGAGTGGCGGTATGACGTTTTTCCATCCTGAGCATCGCCACCCAGATACCGAACATAAAGGGAGACGTGCTCCAGCGTGGCTTTTTCGGCTTCCACTCCCAAGCCTTGGCAAAATCTAAAGTAATTGCTGAGTGCGCGCGCATAGGCGTCGAGCGTTGCGTCGGCACGTCCCAAGTTACCCAGCAGAACCAGCCATGATCTACCGTACGGGTTTTCAGAAAGAAAGGGGTAACGTTCCCAAACGAGATTAGTCATGAACGTGTAACTCCACTCGGAACTAAATCTGTTCACCAGATTATGGCACCAATAATTTTGATTCCAAATAACTTACTACAGCGTGTAATTGGACGAGAATAGCTGGATCTGATGCTGATCCACCAACTGCCGCACCTGAAACAGCGGTACGCCCATTTTGATACCCAGCGCTTTGACTTCATTGCTGCGGGCAACGATGCAGCCATCGTTGTTACTGAGTACGGCCACCGGTTTGCCGATCAGATCGGGCCGAAACACCCGTTCACAGCTGACGTAAAAATTGTTGCAATCGACCAGGCCGATCAGCTTGGCTGGTGGGGTAACGAACTCCGTCACACGGCATGAATGACGTTGGTCACCACACCCCAAACCACCAGCTCCAGGTCGTCGTGGAGTGGAAAATCGGGATAGGCCGGATTTTCAGCGCGCAGTTTCCATTGCTCGTCTTCCAATACCAAGCGTTTGACCGTCAGCTCGCCATTCAACGCGCAGATCACGATTTTGCCTGAAACCGGCTCTATCGAGCGATCCACCACCAGAATGTCGTTGGGATGGATGCCGGCCCCCAGCATCGAATCGCCTTGAGCACGGACAAAAAAAGTGGCTGCCGGTTTTTGCACCAGCAGTTCGTTCAGATCAAGGGTTTTGTCGACATAATCCGCTGCCGGCGACGGGAAGCCCGCAGAGACTTTGCTGGCGAATAATGGCAAACGGCATGCAGACAGTGGCCGCTTAGGCGTCAAGATGGCAGGTTGGTCCAGATGCAACCCAGCAAACGCGCGACGCTTCAACTTGAACTGTAACGGCAGATTCGACATCATCGCTCCATGGCAACTTCTAGGGCTGCATAGTCTACCGTCGAAAATGCATTTGTTCTATATTTGTTCTTTATTCGCGTGTCAGTCATGTGCGGTCGCTACAGCCTGACCACTGACGCGGCAACCTTGGCCGAGCATTTTCAGGTGTTGAGGCAGATTCGATTTCAGCCCAGCTACAATATCGCGCCGAGCCGGAAGATTTTGAACATCGTCGAGCTCGATGATGGCTCGCGCAAGGCGGTGAATCTGTTTTGGGGATTGGTGCCCTCCTGGGCGAAAGACAGCAAAAACAGTTCGCACCTGATCAACGCCCGCATGGAGAGCCTACGGGAAAAGCCCTCGTTTCGCAGTGCGTTTAAACATCGACGCTGCTTGATACCCGCAGACGGCTTTTACGAATGGGAACGCCGTAACGGCAAACAAGCGTTTCACATCCACCGCGATGATCTTCAGCCCTTCGCCTTTGCTGGATTATGGGAACAGTGGCAGCACGAAGCCGAAACCTTGTATTCATGCACCATCATCACCACCGCTGCCAACGCATTGATGCAATCGATTCATGAGCGGATGCCGGTGATCATTTCGCCGGAGCATTATCACGACTGGCTAAACAAAGCTGCAAATGCGGACGATGTCTATGGGTTATTCGATAAACCATCCTACACCCACATGGTTGCGACACCGGTTGGCGATTGGGTTAATAATCCTCGGCATGATGATGAGCGTTGCATAGCACCGATTTAGACTAACGCGCAATGTTGGCGTCAATCACAGTTGACGCTACACTTTCATCAAAGAAGTCAAAAGCAGGTAATAGGCGTGGAAAGAATAATATTGGCGCTGTGGATATTCTGAAGTGGGGCCTTTGCAGCGGGTGATGAAAAGCTTTGGCCTGAAGACAAACCAAAAAACTTTTGCCTAGATCCATCCTTGGAGACCAAAAGCGAAAATTTAGCTAAAGAGCATCCTGAGGATGAGCGATTGGTGAAGCTTGTAGCCTTGCGTTCTGGTTTATGTAATCTGGTATTAAAAAACATCGTTCCGCTAAATACTGCCATCGATATATTTGATGCCGAAAAGGAAAGCGAGATGCAAAAACGCTTACAAGAGGGACAAACCAATAAAGGGGATATCGTTCTGTAAACGACTCGAGAATGAGCAATACTTTTTCCAGAGTTTGTGTCGCTATCGACCCAGGCTGTGTAGAATCGCGAGATTTATTAAAAAATCTCGCGGCCAATTAGCCGGGAGTGTAGATGAAGCGCTTCATTCAGAGTACAGACCGAACTTAGGTAACCCTATTTCCTGAGCAATTGGACTTTTCGCCGCGGACAATCCTATTCGGGTCGTTGATGTCTTTGTTGAACAACTCGACCTGGACAAATTAGGATTCAAAGGGGTTACGCGTGCCTAGAAAATCGACAACCTACTAGTTAGAGTTTGTTACGCTGCGTCTTGCTCAGATCATTACCCAAAAATATTTCACATCAAGTTTGTTAGCCAACCCATTGAAGTGTGCCAAATCGCCTAAGTCACGCAACAGATTGTTGCTCCATATCGACTTGATATATCAATAAAAACTGAAACAATGCTCCCCCACAGCCAACACGACTGGTTTGATGGAGGATCTGATGAAAATATTATTAGTTACTATGACCGTGCTGTTTTCTGCGGCGATTCTGCTGATCGCAGGGTTTCAGCTAATTCGCTTATGCGTTACCGAATTGGTGGAATTTGTCTTAGAAGCCTGGCGAAGTCCCGAACTGCAGTCGACTAATTAATGTAATCGTAATCTAGCAAGATGCCTTTGGGAAAACTGCCGATCATCATCGTACATAGGGAACCGTTGGTTTGAAAAATCCACAGAACGGCTCGATAAGAAAATGAAAATAACAATGAAGTAGGCAAAGCATTTGTTCTTGAACTCTGAGCACCACAAGCCCTTATTGTCAGATCAGCAACCTATCAAACGATTTATTGTGATATTGATTCAGTTCCAATACAAATTCCTCATGGAGCGGAGAAATGCGCAACAGTTATCAACAGCCAATCACAGTTATCCACAACATTCCGTGTTCAAACTGCGTTAATTTCGTTGTTTGCGAACACTATTCCCGTTTTTTTTAACCATCAAGACCGTAGTAGCGCTCCGTTTATTCCGTTTTAAAGTAACATGAAATAAACGAATTCAAACGGTAACTCACTGAAATAAATAAAGAAAACCAGTTGGACTGAGATTATAGTCTTTTTATAGTATTAATTAAGTCTTTCTAAGTACCGCCGCAGTCATCGGCGGGTAAAACCAAAATAATTTCGTTAAATCCAATTTGAGTTGACTTTGATACCCATTTCGGAGAACACAAAGATGACATGAAATATATTGCGGAGCAGTATGAATTAATGGCTCTACAGCTAATTTCTTACTCCGTAATCTAACGACATGAAGCTAAACGCCGCATTCGACATTTAAGGTGATCCCATCCCAGAAGCATAAGGAAACCACTAATTTCTAGTTTCCGCATGGATTCTTTAATAATTAGGGACCAGAATCATCCGTAGTGTCGCGACATCAAACCTACCTTAATTACACCAGAATAAAATCAATAGGTTATATTGCTTTTTCTGCTAAAAGCAGAGGTTGTTAGAAAGTCCCTAAGACTAAAACGGTTGACTGCAATTGTCTTACAACATTAGGATGCCTGCCCTGCCCTGCCCTGCCCTGCCCTGCCCTGCCCTGCCCTGCCCTGCCTAACGCAGCAATTGTCTACAAAACCCATTGCTTTCTCCGTAGTATAACGACATTAAGGATCGTTTGTATCCTTGGGTTTTTTACAGGGGTTTAGCCAATTATTTACCGTAGTCATGCTACATGAAGATCAATACCCTACTTATCTAATATTTCTTTTGGTGCCATGTCCGGTACCGGACACCAATCCGTAATAACGACTGTGTACCCTGGTATGCCTCCATAAGCGTTATGTCGAACTCGTAAATAACGCACAGCAACCTCTACTTTTCTTACTACCGTAGTAGCACTACATAAAGAAATGTCCAATTTCAACTCAGCGGTACCCTGCTAAATTTTAGGAACTTCAACCTCCAAGAGACAATTTGCCGCAAAATTAGGCGATATCAGCTGCTTACTCCGTAGTAGTACGACATAAAAGTAGTGTTGGGGCGAGAACGAATTCGTTGCGAATTAGTTCTGTTTGATCCTCTTAACCGCGCAATTTTTTGTTGGTACGATTTAATTGATAAGGATACCTTCTGTCCGGCACCGGACATTTTAACTAAGGATCACATCAAATCTCCGTAGTATTGCTACACATAAGAATTATTGAATCTTCTAAATTCAAGCTCAGGTAACCTCTGATGAATGCTATTCTCGTGAGGAATTAACCTTTAACCCATTGATTTTACTAGTGATGGAATTTGAGATATCGAATTTTCGTTGGCCCCAAGTTCTACTTTCTCTCCGTAGTGTCGCTACATTAAGGTACTTTCTAACCCATTCAATTGAGCTTAATTTACTGGTATGTGAATTAAAATCAGCTAGTTACGTACTCAATAGAGCTCGAGGAAGTATAAAATTTCAATTTCTTTCTCCGTAGTAGGGCTACATGAAGGATATGCTTAATTAGCACGCCGTTGAAGAACTGGTTGATAGACGTTTGCGCAGTGCAAAAATGACTAAATATTGCTGACTGTTGCAAAGAGTGCCAATAGGGATAGACTCCCTAAAGTACCAAAGATATAAATTCAACAGCCTGCTAACCCAAACTTAACGAGCCTTTAGTTCACCGTAGTTTCAGTACACGAAGAAAACAACTGAGCAAAATCGGCAAACGACCTCTTCTAGTTGATAAGATTTTCACCCATACAAGGATCGAAAATCAGGACTCTATATTGATTGCCCTCGGTACCACTAGCCATCAGCGTCAATTTAGCTTTGACCACCGCGGTGGATTAAAGCAGAAGTGAAAATTGAGGCCAATTAGAGTGCTTCCGCTGTCTTTATAGGTACTGCTTTAAGCGACAGCTAATATGCCGCGATAGTGTGTATGGAAGGGCTGCAGATACATAAACTGTCCAAGGAACTGGGAAAGCGCGTTAGGGCCAGACATGGGCATCCGAGATCAATGCTGGTATCAGTTCCAGAAACAATTGAGCTAACTGGCTTGGTATAGCGGACATTTCAGTGTTTCACCACCCAAAAATCCGTAGGAATTATTCCTGTGTCGCCAAAGAGAATGGGCTAACTCAAGCGTAATTAAGGTATGTGAAATGAGTTTGAGAGAAATCGCGTATCTGGTCGGTGCAATCAATGCACTACGGGTAAGACATGGCGGATTAGATTGTACGGAGATTCCTCGTGCGATTAGGGTCTTAAGCCAAGAACCCACAGTAGTGCTCAGGCTGTCGCAGCCGGAGTGCCAAGGGGTGCTCTTTCCTTAAGGCAGGTGACGAGGTCAAATTGGGTAGAAATTTAAGAAATTCTTAAGTCAAAATTTTGTCCGGTGCCGGACACTTCTTGAGTTGATAACGTTCTTACTCAGTATTACGAATAAATGAAGTATCTGCTACGTGCATTCAAAATAGTCCGAGAATACCGAATGGATGGTCGCGGTAGCTTTGAAACATATAACGTATGCCCTGCTCTGTTTGAAGTTAACGAGGGAATTAACGTTTGGCAGATTCAGAAATTTCATGACTAGAGCAGTTCTTACAAAGAGATCCTCTTCAGGTCGGAAAAACTAAATACTCGTTCATTTAATTCTTCCGCCGCCTTGAAAATTCAAGAACAAAAGGTTCACTTCTTCCTGTGCCGTGTATGACAAAATCGCACCAATCAAACTGGTCACGAAGTTGCTTTAATACTGCTTCCATACGCGGCCGTAAACGGGAACGATCGCCATGCCAATGGATCACATCCGCTATGTATTCAAGTTCTTTTTTATAATAGTTACCTTGGGTGCAAAGAAAACGATAAAGTGCCCTACCGTTTGCTGAGGATATCTTCCGGCGCATTTTCCAGTTATGAAAGGTTGCCTGTTCCCTAAGCCACTTAACCATAAGCGGTGAGAATTGAGCAAATATCAACCCGTCTTCTTCATAAGCACGCCATTGAATATCGACTAGTCTGATCGTTTGGCCATCCCAACTTTCTCCAAGGTATAAATCCTTTTTTCGTGTTTCCAGTTCGATGCTGACGTGGGCAAGCCTTCTTATTGATTCAATAGTTGCTTTGTAATTCAGACCCGAATCATTGATACCAAGTTCTTTGTTGATCTGTCCTACTGTTGCGATCATAACTTGGACAGTCAGGTTTCCCCGCTCATCGTTTAGCCATGATGAATCGTTAAGAGGAACTGGTAATTTTGATCCTTGCCCAATTAAGCGCCTACCCGATAACTGAAGCATTGCGAATAAAACATCTTCGTCCTCGATAGTCACTGGTGGTCCAAAACGTCTGCCCCGACCAAATGGCGTTTCAAACGCGAATGCCAAATCTTTATCAAGCATGTTGCGCTGACAACGTGCTGGAATTGGAACAAAAATTGGTAAACGCGCTAAAAGAGTTGGGATGGCATTCGTATCTGAAACAGATAGTGAAGTGAATAAACCTAATTGCTCTGCTTCTAGTAAACGTGCATCAGCAGCCTTCACTAACTTTCTACCGATCCCCTTTATTTTTTTTCGATTTTCAACAGGCAGAATAGGTGTAGCTTCATTGACTATTGTATTCATCGTCGCTAAATCAATTGCCTGTTCTTTATCAGCGTCGAATAAATCCTTTTGTCGTTGGTTCGACTCTGCAACACGCTTAGCAAGGAAACTGTCCATTTTAGATTGCGAAGCTGCCATTCATAACTCCAATATAGGTCTCAAACGGTATATCTAGTAACAAGTATGATCGTAAAATACTAATTGGTCAATGTACAATACACTAAGCAGTGTGGTACTATCAAGCGTATAGTACAGTTAGGAATAGAACTGTCCGGTACCGGACACTTAGGAATCGACTCTAAAAAAATAGGGTGAAAGCAAAATGGCAGCAGAACAGATCACAACTATACCGGATTACGCAAAACTGAAAGTACTCACAATCGGTAATCATAAAGGTGGAGTAGCAAAGACAACTTTGTCAAAGTTGTTGACAGAGTACAGCGTCCGTGAAGGGAAACGAGTGCTGGGCATTGACATTGATCCACAATGCAATTTCTCCGCAAGGTTTGTACAGATGACAGAAGACGGCGGTACGCCACCTTTTCATCCAAATTTTGATCCTAAGGATCCGACATGGGACGAATTACCATATGCACCGCCAGGATATTGGTCCATCGCGGAATTTTTCCGATTAGGATACGCAGAACCTTATCCCACAGATCATCCTACTCTAAGTTTTATCCCATCACACAAAAGAGAATTGACATCCTTTCTCGAGCAAGTTGAGAGGAATAGTATTCAAGAAGCCGTTGTGGAGCATATGAGGGCTATGTTGTCGATGGAGTATTACCAAGACGAGTTCGATCTCGTCATTATCGATACCCCACCCCAAACCTCCGCATTAACAGCATCAGCAGCTCGTGCAGCCACCCACCTATTAATACCCACTGAGATGCAAGAAGATTCCGTTGCCGGTATGGCCGATATGGCGCAACTATGGCAAGCCGAGAATCAGGTGCGCGATACCAATAAATTACAATTGGTTGGAATCCTGGCAACAAAATACGATCCACAGTCAGCTGCCCAAAGAAAAACAATGGAACAGCTAATTCAGAATGAAGTATTAGGGGACAAGTTAATTTACCCACCAATGCGTTATTTACAGACATATGCTAATAGTTCTTCAACCTTTGCGAACCCGCGCTCACTCTTTGAGATGCACGAAAATACACCAGCTCGAAATGAGGCAGAACAATTTTGCAAAGTAATTTTTGAGAGGATCTTCAAATGAACGAAGAAGGACTACCCAGAAAGCCGGGGCTTTTAAAAAGAAATGCAGTAGGCGTACAACCTGGTACGATCTCAAAAGTAGCCGCGCAAATTGCGGCAGCTGAAAATGCAAAACAGCAAGAGTACGAACTACGGCAAGTACCGTTGGCAGATATTCAGCTATGGGAAGATCAGCCAAGGACATTTCATTTAACGCTTAGTGACATCTATCGTGGATATATCCAAGAGGATGATCCGTATCGAATGAACAAAACCGAGGAGTTGGAAGGCATTATCACTTTGGCGATGAGCTTAAAGGAATTTGGTTTGCTTAATCCACCAATTGCATTTGCATTGCCTGGAAAACACGTTCAGTTAATGGGTGGGCAGCGTCGAACGATGGCTGCTATTTTCGGTTTATTTCACCTGGAAACAATCATTGATGAGGAGGAGAACAGAGTACATGAGCTAACCATCAATCCGGAGCCGGATTTAACCCTCTTGCATGTTGAACGAATTACAGTAAAGGTATTTTTACGGAAACCACAAGCACAAACGGTAGAACGCTTGGGCATCATCGACAATGTTCAACGTGATGATTTATCTATTGGTGACAAACTACGGTGGCTGATAAAGTTCTCAGCGCATCAAGAAGAAAAGGGTAGGGCAGTCCGGTGGCGGGATTTGGTTGATACCTTAGGGCTTTCGAGATCGCAAGCTTATGAATGGATGAATGTAGTCCAAACGCGAAATGATGAATACGTTAGACAGGTCATCCAATTCGTTATTGAGGGAAACGCATCGTTTGCGAGGTTACTAGAATTAGCTAAAGCGGACTCTGACCAACGAGCTCATCAATTTCGCCAATGGTTTGGTGAAAGAGGAGGGCGTGGCAATACGGCAAAGGTTTCCCTGGGGCACACGACAAATCTAAATGCTCTGAAATCGTTGGTTCTAGCTAACGTCGACGACGATCATTTGGAAGAGTTCAAGGCTCTAAACTGGGATGATCCTAAAAGTGTAAAGAAAGCCTTTGCAACATTTTTAGACTATTGGATAGAAAAAAATGGCTGATGTTCGTCCCCAGGGTATCAAGGCAAATGCATCAATTAGGAAAGTCACTGTAAAGCTACCAGCGACTCTTAAATTGTCGTTACCAGCCAAGATATTGGCAGATGGTTATAACATGCGCCAGAAAAGTAAATGGGTTGTCGAAGCAATACAATCCTTATTAGCAAAGAATGGATGGGAAGGGGCTTTGCTTTCCGAATTGGTTGTCAAACCAAATTCACAAGATGTATTCAGTATTCCAGACGAATTAGTTGCAAAAATCAATATGGAAGCTCATCGAGTAGCATTGCAGAATCCCAGTCTTAATGCCAATCAATCTACAATTATTCGGGCGGCCATTAACAGGCGGTTAATAGGCTTTTTCCAAAAGCCTGAATGACTATGGATTGAGTTTCTTCCGAAACATTCGTTTACCAGAAGATCGGCGATAAGTGTAGGTGATGAAGTGCATTGCTTTATTCTAGATCAAGTCAGTTGAGCTACTTGGAAGAGGGGATGTATTAAGGTTATTAGAAATAACTATAGAACCCTATTATCTTCGCAAAGGAGTAGGGCATGGCCATCGTTGCAAACCACCCGCGAATATCGACCTTAGTCGGTATTCCCAAATAAATTCAAGCATTCGTATGCAGGCCGCGTTGTCGTGGTCGCGTTCGGTCACATCGAGCCAAATGTTTTCCAGGCTTTGGCCGAGGTCTTGGTGCCGCGATTCCGCCATCTCCACGAATGCTTAAGGAGGCTGCCATGCTTGTGCGAGCACGTAGGGCTGTAATGAAAAGTAGTGATTAGTTGACTGGTAGGCGATCTATAGACAGCGTCTATATCACTTGCTCGAAAGAAGCGAAGAGATAGTGTCCACTTATAATCAGGTGGGCACTTATGAAGGAGCAGACTACTCGCTTATCGCGCCCATTGATTGCAGGACACGGGCGAGATGGCCGATGTCTTTATGATCCGGAAGCGAAACGGGAACTGGTCCGAATCTGTTTGCAACCGGGACTATCGGTTGCCAAGATCGCGTTAGAACACGGCATCAATGCCAATCTGCTGCGTAAATGGATAGGCTTATACCAAGAAGCAGGCGCCTCTGTCCGGCACGGCACATTAGCGTTGCCGACCTTTCCGCCAACATCCGCGCAACTGGCAGGATTGAGTACACGAACTTCGAGCGCTCAGCCTAATAAATGGAAAAAGCAGGGAATGATTTTTGCGATAAACCATGGCGGCGTCGATTATTTTCCGGATTACAGGCTGGACAGTGCGGGAGGCTTGCCGCCAATAAAAGTCATGGCCAAGATCATTGGAATCTTTAGAGGCCACAGGAACAGCATACTGGATTCACACGGACAACAGCTTTTTGAGGGCAATCGACCTCAGAATTTGTTGCCGCGCCGGAGCGGGTGGCCGAGGCTGCCATGGACGAGGTTCAGGAACTGGCGCATAGTTAAAGGATGAGCTTCTCCGTTACCTGTCGATAAGGAAAAGTTTTCGCACCCAGTCCACCACATCAGCTTCATGTTACGGTCATCTCGCTTACGAAGGGTGAGGTTTTCCACAGGCTCCATCTAAGCGCCAATCCGATCCGAGCATACATGGGAATGTGCGTTTTAGTCCTATTCAAGATAAATTGTGTAAACCTTTCCCGCGCTGTAAGGTGGGACGGCGATGAAATGTGCTTGCATAGAGAGAGTGTTTCACGATGTCCCTTACACAGCAGGTTTTAAGAACTTCGAAAATGGCAAGTTAGTTGACCAGGTTCATTCAACTGTTATGGTCAATCAGTAGTTTCAACTCATCGATACCGAGAAGGACCAATATCCGGCCACAGCAAGTGGGCCGAGGTCTTCCATCATCACTGTCCACAAATCCAAGGGCTGTGCCGAATATCCAGGCAAGACGATTCCACACGCGCTGTCGTGGATTTTGGTAACTGCATTCCTATTAAGTCGGAAAGGAATTCACGCAGCTTGTTGGGCGACGCCGAAGCTTACGACACACTTTTCGGATTAGCCGATCGAATAGGTGTCAATATCAAAACCTAATGCAGCACCGCTCTCTGGCCCCGTGCGGCTTGCGGCGACATATTTGACGGACTGTCATGAAATAGGCAGGGGGCCAGATAAGAGGGCTTTCGCATTTATTCGGAGTAACCGGAGCTAGATTGGTCGTTAAAACGGGGGAGGGCCGCAGAATTCTTTTGATATTCACTTGGTTATAAGACTGCACAAATATATCAAGGTTTAATGCGGCTACTGCTGATAAGGATAATAATCAGTAGTAGAAATTATTATAAGTTAATTAATTCAGTGAATGACTGAATTAATTATTTTGTATTAGTGTCACCAAACGTCCGGAAGCCAGGGCAACCGCGGGAAACAGCCAATCATCCTTGGTTGAGCGGAAGAGAGGGACTTGCTTAGAAAAATTTGGGATGCGTCGCTACACAAGCGCATATAATTACCCCGCAACTATGTTTTTTCGCGCCCGCGAAAACACTTTATCTAGCCCTGTGCCGGTTGGCGGTCTAATCGCCAGATTTCCCCAAGGCCCGCGAAGTCGCATAAGATCTCGGAAAAAGCCCGCACCGATTTGAAGAGACTTTGGCTATATGGTGTTAGAACACATGGCATCCAGAGGGCGGATCAATATCATCAAAGGATGCTCGGCGTTTTGAGTAGATCGCGGAGAAGCCCTATTTATATCAGGCCGTTGACTATATCCGTGCAGGGTATAGACGAAGGATTTATGGTGCCGACAGCATCTTCTATTGCTAATTTTTACCTTTTCGAGGGGATGGGCAAAAATAGCCATTTTTATCGGATCAATGGCGGGATAGTCGAAATTATGGCTAACTTAGGTCACCAGGATAATGGGGACTTGCTATAGCGCTATCGGCATAATCTAGTCAAACCGCCATCCATTTCTAAATCAAACCAAGGCATCGTTTCCGGAACGATTATGCTCGTTTTGAATGACTGCTTTTGGACGTGGCAACTTGGCGCAATCGACCCATTTCGGCTATTCAACTCGACCAAAAGCGGCAGTTAATGAAAGGCAGCTTTTTTGGTATATCAGCAAGTAACTTTCTCTATTGCCGACGGTGAAATATATTGTTTTCTATCCTAAATTTTGACCCTTTGGAGTTCGAGTCCTATCAATAACTGTATGGTACAGAGATTATCGAATACAATTGTTTCTAACAAATATGATGGGTAGATATCTAGTTTCTAGCCATCTTTACGAATCGTTTGTTATCCAGTGCGTAATTGCACGCACTTGCACACCCAAGTGCACGCCATCTGCACACCTAAGTGCATTACTTGCACACCCACGGTCTGACAGGTGCACAAGTAATAGATTTTAGGTCCTTAAGACGTGTTTTTACCTTTCAGCTTCCGCATTGATTCACCCTTGAGCTCTATCGGATGGGCTCGATGGACGATCCGGTCCAAAATCGCGTCCGCGACCGTGGCGTCTTCGAATAATTCGTACCATTTATTAGTCGGGTATTGACTGGTGAGGATTAAGGAGCCGACCATCGATTGCTGATCCAGGATTTCTAAAAGTATCGGCCCTAATTGAGCGGGTACGCCGCCAATGCCGACATCGTCGATGATTAACAACGATGCGCTGATTAATTGACGTCGCAGTTTGGGCAAACTGCCGTCGGCCATCCCCAGGGTTAAATTCTCAAATAAGCGGGTTGCGGTCATATAGAGCGTACTTAACCCTCGCCGACAAGCTTGTTGACCAAAGGCACAGGCGATCCAGCTTTTTCCGGTGCCGGTCGTACCGGTCAGAATCAGGTTTTGCTTTTGCCGCATCCATTCACCGGTCGCCAAGGTTTGTAATTGCAAAGGGTCCAGGCTACGCTGATTCCGGTAATCGATGTCTTCGAGTACCGCCTGGGAGTAACGGAGTTTGGCGTTTTTCAATAGTCGTTCGATCTTGCGGGCGTCTTTACTCAACAACTCCTGCTCGATTAACAAACCCAGACGTTGCTCAAACGGCATGTCGGTAAATTTCGGCTCGGACTGCTGTTTTTCCAAGGCCTCGGCCATGCCGTGTAGGCCAAGCTGCGCGAGTTTATGGGGTATGGTTCCAGCGATGATCATTAGGGTGCCTCCGATGTGGTGGTGAAATAATCGGCGCCACGCAAGTTCTCGTGTTCAATTACCTTGACGGTGGGCACCGTAGACTGTCGACTATCGGCATTGGTACGAATAATCCCCCTTAGCCGGTCAAAACCCAGGCAATTCAACCGTAGTGCATGGGTACAAGCTGATTCAATGCGCCCCTGCCAGTTGTCTTTCTGGGCTTCTCGCCTTAGTAATTGCGCGGCTTTCAGACGGCTGGCAAAGTGGCGCTTGTCTTCCAAGCTACGTTGCAGAAACGTCACGGTAGACGGGCCGAGGGATTGCGCCCAGGTTTGTAATCCTTCCAGTGTCCCTTCGCGAAACAAACGATGGTTGGGCGGCATATGCTCGTCCAAGGTGGTTCGGCCTGGGCCAATTTGGCGGATATGCGATGCTACTAGCTGGCGTTGGTAGTAGACGTGAACAAACTCGTCGTTGGCCCGAATATCAACGTGTTGATGGGCGTAGGTATACAGCACTGAATACTGGTGTTGCTCATAGTCAACATGGTAACTTTCATCGACTCTCACCTGGTAGCGCCATTGGCTGTAAGGATAGGGGTCGCTGCGAAGCCCTTCTAACACCGGTGCATCCAATTCGAAAAAGCGTTGGAACCGACTATTCGGATAAGTGCGAGTGGTACGCTCATTGAGTTTTTCCATCCAGTAGCTGATGGCGGTATTCAATGCGTCCAAACTAAAGAACACTTGATCGCGTAACCGGGCCAGCACCCAACGCTGCACGATTTGTACGCCGATTTCGCCGAGTGATTTATCCTTAGGCTTACGCGGTCTAGCCGGCATTATGATGAAATCGTAATGCTCGGCAAGTTCCTGATACGCGGAGTTGAGCAATAATCCCTGCTTGTTGTTCTTCAGCACGGCGGATTTTAGATTGTCCGGGACGATGTAACGCGGTACGCCGCCGATGTGCGCCAACATGAGCGTGTGAGCCTTGAGCCAGTCGGCGATTTTCTGGGATGCGACGGCAACGGCAAACAAATACCCGGAAGCGCCTAACACCCCGACAAATACCTGGGCGAACCAGACTTCGCCAGTTTCAGCGTTACGAATCGGCATAGTGCGCCCGCAAAAGTCGACGAAAATGTATTCGCCCGGATAATAGATTTGCCGCAGACTGATCTTACAACTGCGTTTCCAGGTTCGGTAACGGCGGCAATATTGCTCGTAGGAAAACCCCTCTTGATTGCGTTGGCGATATTCGTCCCAAAGCAATTGCAAGGTCATATCGCGCTGCTGCAATGAGGAATGCACCTGAATCCAGTCTGGAACAGGTTTTCGAGAATCGCCCGACTTTTTATCGCCGAACAACGCTTGGTAAAGCTTGCCGTCATCCAAGGCGTGGAGGTCAGCCCATGTCAATTGTTTTCCGAGCAACACCGCTCGGACCGCTCTGACGGTATTGGGTGAAATGCGGCAGGAGATGCCAATGGAGCGCATCGAAAGGTCTGGGTCTGCCAAGAGTCGAATCACTTGGCGCAAAGTGGTGATGGATATTTTCATTGTCATTCCTTCGCAACGGGCGTGCGAAATCCTTCGCCCGTTGCGATGTATTAAAAAATGGGTTTTGGAACAGACGGCCGACTTGACGCCGGCCTGGATTAGATCGACAATGAAATCGTCATGAGTGTATGAATTTCTTGACGGTTTCTTGAAAAGCCCGGGGTTGCCGCCCTGGGCTTTTGTCGTTCTGAGTCTGTGAATTATTTGGGCTTGTCAGTTAGTTCATTCGTTGGCTCCTGTTCTTTATTAGTTTGTGGGAAAGATAAGCGCTGTTCGGCTAGCCAACGTGCAACATCCTGCGTCAACGCAAAACGGCCACGCCGGCCCTCAATTTCGAATTCCACTACCGGTATCCGTTGCCGCAAACGGGCTTGGCGATAAGCCGCCGGATTGGTAAATCCCAACAATTTCCAGAGGTCGCGACTTGCCAAGAGCGGGCCGTACAGGCGAGTCAATGTTTCCAGCAATTCCTGTACTAATGGCTCGATTGGCTCGGGTTGTGTCATGTCACGTTCGGTAGCAATTTTTGATGCGCAATAGGGTAACTGATGTACGCTATCCGCGAAACAGGAGAGATTGAGCAAAGTTTTACCCTAAAATGGCAAGCCTAGATCAATTAAAACAAGCATTTATCAATTTTCGCCTCGACGACGCGAAAATAAATTATCTGCAACAATTTGCCAATAATCCCTATGATCGTCGTCTTATCAATCGACTAAGAACACATTATTGGTATGTTGGCCTCCAGCAGAAAACCCAATTAACCACCGCGTATCAGCTGGAAAAGCACTTCGAGCCGCAGAACAATATTGGAACACCAGCGAAGAATAAATGGAGCAAATATCCAGCCGGAAAACACAAGCCAGGTCCCACATTGATTGCTCTAGTGGACGCCAAGGCGCCGGGTTCCGCCCGAGAAATCAATCACCCGCTCTGGGAAGTGCTACGTCTGGGCGACCGGGCGCTACCCAAAATCGATGTCTGGCTGGAAAAGCTGGAGCCGCGCGTTCAAGCCATTGTCTATGGCGCTTCGAAGGAGGGTGGTATCAGCATCGTAAAGCAGCGTCAGTCTTACTCATCGGAACTACACCGCAAGTTGCTCAAATTAGGCAATCTCGACGCCTTGACGGCCTTAGTGTTGTATTGGCGAGAGTCCAAACAACGGGGGAATCATGACCACAACCGCTGGCAAGCCGAAGATATTTACCGGTTGTTACTGATGATGGGGGTAGACTTTTATGACAGGCGTATCGCTGAAGAATTGTATGTGGTGTTTTTAGCCCAAGTCTTTTGCCAAACCGACTGGGGCGACAGAAAGTTCGCGGTCAACCCTGTTCACTACTCATGGGCCGTCGAATTGCTGCATAGCACGCTTTATCGGCTACCGGCGCAGTCGGTCACATCCTGGACTGATCGTTGCAAGCTTATGTATAAGCTATCGGATGGTCAATACGGCCTTTACGCGCGATTCGGTCTAGACATCGTGCTGAGCCCGAACTGGCGCTATGGACCACCCACCGAGCGGCAATTGATAAGTTGGCAGACTGATTTCATGACATGGCAATGGGGCTGGATACACCTGTGTATGGAAACGGTGGGATCGTACGGTCAGGATTGGCTTTGGTTAGAGCTGGAGAAAGAATGCAATACTTTTAGGGGAGCACAAAATCAAATTCGATAAAAGATAAGTACCATCTGGCCAGCTACGACACCCAGTCGGCGCTGGCCAGCCTCACCCAAAACCTGGCCGGCACCGCCCAGGACAACACCTGGAGCTACACCCGTAACCAGGTGCAAGACATCAAGGCGGCCAGCTGGACTAACGACAGCTACCAATGGACCGGCTACACCAACGGTATTGGCAAATACACCAGCAACGGCCTCAGCCAATACGCAGCCGCCGCTGGCACTGCTGTCATCGCCTGATTCTTCGTGGCAGAAGCCACTTGACGCTGGGTGGCCAGATAGCTCAAAAACGTCGCGATCTTGGCCTCCGCATCCTCAAACAAAGCAGCCCTTTCGCCAGTCGATGAAACTTCATGAACTTGTTTGATCCACTCACAATAGGTGCGCTCGGTATACGGCGGATAATGCTTGATCCGCACGATCCCAATAACATCTTCCAGCAAGATCGGCGATTTTGTGCTTGACTTCAAATGATTAACAAATATAGTGAGGCGCTTATTATTTATAGAGGCAATTCCTTCCGAATCTATGGCGAATATAAGGTTATTAAGGCATGTGTGTGCGAATCGGCTGCCATCAGGGCAAAAGCGCCCGAAAAGACCCGGAATATCAACTTGTCGGGCAGATTTGCCTGATAATCGATAGTTAGTCACTCAATGAACTCCGACGCCAACACTATGCTCTCTGCTCTAGCTGCTTTTCGAGACACAAAAAAGTTTCGGTGCATCGAGCCAGAGTTTCGTCTTATCAATCCGTCGCCCGCATCGGTAACACAACCTATGGTGGCCGCACTCAATGAGTGCGCCACAGACCTGTCGTTGCTCGTGCAACGTGGTGCACAGCCGACTCAGCTCAAAGCTTGTATCGCGACCTCACTTCGTTCTGTCGAAAAGCCGTTCGATACCGAAGACCGAGAATATCTCTGCTTCTACTACAACCAATTGGGACAATGTGTGGGCGTCAAAGTCGGGCCATTGTTAAATCGGTGGCTCTATGGCTATTGGCTATCAACTCTGTTGCGGTTCTTCAGTCGTGGCTAACCCTGCGCTCAACCTCTCTCCCTTCGGTCGCTGGACGCTGCGCGATAAAGCCGCGCAGCGCCGATTAGCTCTACGTTGGGCGTCATAAACCATGGCTCTCTCAACCGTCGTCCTTGTGATTGCGGTTACCTCCGTCATTCTGTGGGGCGTCGTGTCGGCTGGTCGTTTACCCGGGCCGTTTGCTAGCCGGGGCTGCCAAGGCAAGGGCTGGCGCGAAGCATTCCCCAATGCACCCAAGGCCGAAATTCGCGAGTTCTTGGCGCTCTTTGTTGATGCGTTTGCTTTCCCAAACAAGGAGAAGTTGAAGTTTAGCCCCAACGACAAAATCTTGTCGATATATCGGGCACTTTACCCAAGCCACTGGATACCGGACGCTCTTGAGGTGGAAACCCTTGCGAAGGACATGGAGGCAAATTACGGGTTGCCGTTCGCGAGCGTCTGGAGCGAGAACCTCACGCTCGGCGAACTCTTCGCAATCACTAGAAGCGGTCAGCCACTAGGCGCCCAACCCTCCACGCTGCGCGAAAAGCCGAGCAGCGCCGATTAGCTCTAAGTTAGGTTCCAAAAACATGGTTCGTACTGTTGGCACAGATCCCGGTGAAACCAAGCTCCTCGAAGATGTCGAGAAATTTGGTTGGCATTGCCTCAATATTTTGGCTGAAGGCGAACTGCCCCCTTACTCGTTCACTGTTGGGCTGTTTCACTCTTATCAGCATCCCGAACTCATCATTTTCGGGCTGCCTGCTAACGTAGCGCATCAAATACTGCATATCGCCGCAGAAGCCATAAAAGACGGCAATCCCATTGGTCTCGCGCTCCCCACAGAAGAACTGCTGGAGGGTTATTCATGCTGTTTTGTCGAGGTTCCTATTTCCCACTATCGCGAAAACGTGGGCTTTTGCAGGTGGTTTTATGAGGGTGACGCCTTCCCACTATACCAAGTCGTTTGGCCGTCTCGCGAAGGCCTCTTCCCTTGGCACGCTGCGGTATCCGAATCGTTTCGGTCAATTCAACCCGTATCAGGGGCGACACGGCATGGCACCTAACATACGTTCGAGGTACTGGTTCGCCGCAGGGAGGCTACGCTGGCAAGCCGGCGTAGCCTCCCTCACTTAGCACTTTATGTTTCTTGGAGAGAACTAACATGAGCATGGATATAAATGTATTTCTAAATGAGTTGGACGATTTAATTGTTCCAATTTGGTTACAAAAAATGCAAGAGCTCGGCATGTCGTGCCAAATTCATCCTGAGTTCTCGTTTAGCAAGCATTCGGGATTTTTGCCTTTTAAAATCAATATACAGGACCATTCACACCCTGAATTAATAGGCAAAGATTACTATGCAGGATTTGAGTTCTATTACGACGATTTCGATGTCAATAAGCATATAAAGCAGCCTAAGCAATCTTGGTTAGATAAACTCCTCAAAAAACCAGTACCGGTTGCATACTTCGCTAATGCGGAAATAGATCAACATCTTAAAAAGTGCACGAAATCAACCTTATTCAATTTTGGCTCATCGGATACTTTTGATCTGAGAATGGCATTACTTGCATCTGCAACAATCACTGAGGTAACGAAAGGTATATGCTGGCAAGCGTTTTCAGACACGTGGCCTAGTAGTGATACGATAGTTTCCCAAGCACTTAAAGAAGTGTGCGAGTATGAAAATTCATTAACGCCTGAAGAATTCAGAGTGCATGAATTTAAAGGATGGTCATGAAAAACATAAGATGTTTCTCAATCCAACCAGCTTCCGCTATGCTTCAGCGTTCGGTTTAGCTCAGTGTTATGCTAAGGAAAGGCTATGAGTTTTCTTGAAGAATGTTGGGAAGAGCGGGAAGAAAAAGCATACAAACAAATATTTGGTGATACTGGACTAGGCATTTACCCATTATCAACCGAGATATTTAACCGGATGAATGCAGATGCCGTTGACCCTCGCTGGTTGACGCACGGTGTATTTAAATGCCCTCCAACTGAAAATAGAAAAACATGGGCATATATTACATCTGGTATGTCAAATCCATGGGAAGCCGAATCCCCAGAAGACTATTCAGGTCAGGGTGTAGAGTTTCTGATGGAAACCAATGAAGAAGAAATGTGGGCTGTTGAGGTGTTACAAACTTTAATGGCGTATAACTTGCTGCTTTTTGCCGGGAAAATAGGGGATTATCCGCCTCTTGATTATGGGAACCGTGTTCCTCTCACTTTATCAGCGGGTATAAAAACCATGATGTTTACACAACCAATTAATTTTCCGAAAAGTTTTTCTATTAAGTCAGGGCGAGTTGATTTACTGCAAGTGGTAGGCATTACTCCGGCAGAACTAGAATTCGCCAAGAAAGCATCGTCAGATGAGCTAAAGGAATTAATTGTGACAAATACAGGTGGGCTTTTCACCAGTAAAGACAGAGTAAGTGTTGTCTAAATCGCATAACACGGCGCTCCACCCGCCCAAATACCGCGATGCGGTTTTGATTGAGTGAACTATCAAAAGGAGGTCGTATTGCTAAGTCTCGAAAGTTCGCGCTGGTCTGAGTTGCAGCACGCTTATGGGCAGGCGTCCGATATACCTGGTTTGTTGAAGCAACTCGCTGAAGTTCCTGATTCGTCAGACGATAAGGAGCCTTGGTTTTCATTGTGGAGTTCACTTGCTCATCAAGGTGATGTTTATACGGCCTCGTTTGCCGCAGTTCCGCATGTGGTCAAAGTTCTTGCTTCGTCACCGTTGAAAGCGGAATTCACTTATTTTCAGTTTCCCGCTTGGGTGGAAATATGTCGCAAAAAGAATGGTATATCCGTTCCAGAAGATATTGCGCCTTCGTACTTCAATGCGCTGTCGCGGCTGCCTGCTTTAGTTGCAGCCGCCTCTGCCCGTGAATGGGATGAAACCTTTTTGGCTTGTGCTCTTTCGGCCATCGCTGCATCAAAAGGTCAAGTTGCAGTTGCTGAGGCGGCTCAGGAGTTATCGCCGAAAGTCGCCGAGGAATTTATGCAATGGTTCTTCCAGCGATAAGCGGCCCAACCCGACAGCCGAGTAAGAAACTCTGCCTATCGGCGTCGCACCCCTCACTTTTACGTTAGGCATCAGAATGACCAAGATCCAAGACACGTTTAAATATCTATTAAAAGACTCAGTAGCTCCAAAGTTAAGAGAATATGGCCTTAAGGGTTCGGGCCAGAATTACACTATAAAATCAGATAAGCATTGGGCATTAATCGGGCTACAAAAATCCATGTTTAGCGATTCTAATGGCCTAAAGTTCACAATCAATCTTTATGTCGTGCCTAAGGAAGATTGGGAGTCTGCCCGGCAAAAGTTGAGTTATTTGCCTGTCAAACCTTCAGCAAATATTCATTGGCCGGTTGGGTGGGTTAAACGGATTGGCTATTTAATGCCACAAGGCGAAGATTATTGGTGGTCAGTTGATTCAACCACTAATTTGCAGGGCCTAGTTAGTGAAGTCGTAGACGCAATTTGCAACAAAGCTATCCCCGCTATTCAGCAGCAAATCAATAATTCCTAACATGGCACTCAAGGAGGTGTTTATGGATGAAATGAAATTCTGGACGATCATCGACTCGGCGCACGAGCAATCTAACGGCGACATGGATCAGAAATGCGAGTTGATTCGCACAGCGCTCTCCGAACTACCCAAAGATGATGCGAGAGCGTTTTCGGCTCTTTTCCGTGCAATGATGGATCGTGCCTATTCGTATCCATTGTGGGGCGCGGCATATGTCATCAACGGTGGCTGCGGCGACGACACCTTTTCTGATTTTCGAGCCTCACTTATTTCTCGCGGTCGCACTGCGTTTGAGCGCGCACTCGCAGATCCTGAGTCATTGGCCGCGGAAGATTTTGACGAAGACGCATGGTTTTATGAGGGCTATCAGTATGCGGTGACCGACGGTGTCAAGGCCGCCGTGGGGTCAATCGTCAATCGCGAAAGTCCCCATCCCGATGAACCGTCTGGCCAAGCATGGGATGAAGACAAAGTCTATGAACTCTATCCGCAACTCGCCGAAAAGTTCGCATGACTTGGCGCTCAACCGGACCGACTGCAAGCTAGGCTTGCAGGCCCCTCCGCATTGGCTCCGGCAGCCGGTTAACTCTGCTGTCGGGTGACTATGGTCGTTCAGAACTCACAGCTAGCCGGATTGTTACTTGCAGGAACATTCTTTATTGCGTTTCTCGGACTGACGATTTGGCAACGGATCAAGTACCCTAAACGTAAGGGGCAAAAATCTGATCCTATTGCGGAAGCTGAAGTCTACATGGCTTACGGGCAGGATAAGCAAGCAATTGAATTACTCAAAAAGGCTCAACGAGAGAACCCAAATCGAATGGATATTGGAGAGAAATTGGATGAATTATCAAAGCAACCCTAATCCGCGAGTCAAACTGACCGGCAAAAGCCGCGCGCCTGTCGTCGCTAAGCTTTCACCGTCAAGTTAACCTTATCGCTGGGTGTCAGAATGAGACGAAAAGTGCTACAAGGTATAGCGAACACCATTTGTCAGATGATTGTTGGCTGGCGTCTGGGCGAAGATTACGAAACCTTGGCTGAGTTGCCAGACGGAATACTTCATGTCGACCTCATCAATGCGAGCAACTCACACAGTTCCGGCTCAATTCCTGCGCTGAGGATCACTGGCGAATTGAGCATGTGGCTGAACAATCGTTTTGCAGCGGAGAATATTGATCGTGACCAAATAAGAGCCGCATCCATTGAACTCAAGCATAGTACCGAACGAATTAGCACAAATCGGAAGAAGATCATTTCCTTCGACTTTGTTTGTAGCTCGTCTATAAAAACAGACGAGATCGAATACAAAGGAGCCCTTGTGGAACAGCACACATATCACCAACGTCAGACGCCCAACCCGGCGTTGCAGCAAACAGCCCCGTCGGTCGCTTAACTCCAGGTTGGATACCATGAGCATCGCCGCCCCAAACGCCGCTAGTTTTTACCGCGAGGTTGCTGCAGCCCGCGTTGTTTGGGCCATTCGAGATAGCGCGGGATTTCCTGCGCCAATCAACGGAGATAAAAAACGCGCGATGCCATTCTGGTCGTCAAAATCCAGAGCCTTGCAAATCATCACAAACGTGGAGGCTTATCGAGATTTCAGGCCAGAGCCAATTGCTTGGGAAACATTTAACCAGCGCTGGATTCCTGGGCTAATGAAGGACGGAATGCTGGCTGGTTTAAACTGGAGCGGCCCAAATGCAACAGGCTACGATGTCGAACCAACTGATATTGAGCGCAACGTTCTCGCACTGCTTAATCAACCTGTTGCCCAACCTATCATTCCGCCGGACGCTACGCGATGAAACCACGTAGCGTCAGTGTGTACAGACGTTGGGCGTCATAATAATTCGCACCCATGGTCGGCTTTAATCATCACACCTACTTCCCAAAGGAGCGTGACATCCAGCGCTATCTTTTTCCTTTTGTTTGCTTCAAATGCCGTAAGTCGTTCCGAATGCCTCACTCACTCGACGTTCGCCTCTGCCCGCAGTGCTCAACGCCAATGACAATGTTGGGCCGCAAGTTTCATGCACCGAAAAAGACCGAGGCAATGCAATGGAAGAAAGTTCAACTTCTCGCAGCCCATGGCTTTCTCTTTCAATCTATCTATATCCATAGTCCTGCGGGTGGAAATCAAGTAGTGCCCTATCCACGAACGCTCAAGGAGGCAATCACGTTTGTGGCAACTTATCGCGATCAAGCATTCCATCCTTGGCGCACTCCAAGAACAGCCGCCTTGGGCTACGTAAAGTGACGCCCAACCGGACCGCCTTTAGGCTGCGCGCTGCGGCGGTCGGTTACCTAGCACGTTATAAGTCCTTGAGATAATAATGAACAAAGATCAAAAACTCATAGAGTTACATAAAATCAAACGGAAATTGCAATATTGTGGCATCCCTGCACTATTAGCATTTATTTCAGTTGCAACATCTGAAATGGTCGGACTCGGCATTAATAATTATGATCTTATATTTTCTATAGGAGCTTATTCCACTTGGGCGTTGATAGCATTCCATGTTATTTCGGCGACGTGCCCAAACTGCGATAAAAGATTTTTTAGCATATGGGCTTTGTCCTGCTTCATAAATATCAAAAAACTTTCTTGCTGTAACTGTAAGTTCTCCATACCGGCAGATGACAAACCAAAGCCATATCGCAGATCAACTGGTGACGAATGGAATCAATAATACCTTATAACTTAACGCTCAAGCGGTACGGTGGCTATCGCTCCCACATATTAGATTTACATGATGTGTCGCTAAAATGAGCCGCCACGACTGGTATCGAAACAATACGTGGGATGGAGTTATCGAAGTTGCTTTTACGGCAAAACTGAAGCGTGCGCGTGATAAAAGTCAATACCTGCGCATCCAAGCCAGCATACTTGCCGAATCCCAACCAGAGATAACTTTACAACTACTTGATCAGTACTTTGCTCTTGGCGAGCACTTCGATTGCGCACAAGCATGGGTTGATAAAGCCAAAGCACATTTATCGCTTGACCAATTGAATCTAGCAATCCAAGCGTATCAATCTGCTCTTGCTAGGGAAGTTGCGTATCCTCAACTACAAACCCGAGCTTACCTCGAATATCCATACTTGGTCGCGACTTATGGCCTAAAGGAATATTATCAGGGGTGCATTACACTCCTGGAAAAGACCAAAACCAGATTAATGTTTCCAGTTGATCACTTTATTTGGTCCGCCACCTATGCAATCCTGTTGCAAAACGCAGGAAACATCTCCGAGGCACAGCAGTATGCAAAGGCAGCGCTTGAAGCAGCAGCGCAGGAAAAATCAGGATTTCGCTACCATCCCACAGTAGGGCTAGTCGGAGACAAATATGAACAAACAAAAATGAGTCTAGTTGGGCTTACAAACGCATAATACGTCGATTTACCCGTTCAAAAATCGCTATGCAGTTTTCGTCGGGTGGGCTCGGCGTTAGCCATCAAGTGCCAAAAAGGAAAATACATAATGTTTGGACTTTTTAAGAAAGTGCATGATTCATCAATGATGTTCGCCGATGACAACTGGCAAGTCGCTCAGGGTGAGTATGATGGTAGCCCCATCGTCGTCAGAATAAATGCAAATCTTCGTTCGTTTGTCGGTAAATCAGAACTCGTATTGAAAATTGGAATTGCAATTCCGTTAAATAATCCTCGCCACGGTGAAATGCCCGATCCGGAAGAAAATAAGACTGTCAGTATCATTGAGGACAAAGTTTTAGAGATGCTGAAATCAAAAGGATCTGCTGTTCAAGCTTTAGCAATCACAACTGGCACGTTTAAAGAGTTTGTTTACTGCACCAAGCCTGAGATTGACGTTGCATCTTTCCATCAGGAATTAAAAAACGGAATTCCTTCTCATAACGTGCAATGCATTGCTACTATTGAAAAAAATTGGGAAACCTACATGCAATGGGCTAATGGCTAACCAACGAGTGAACTTTATCGCTAGGGTTTAAAAAATGTCTTATGATCGAGCTGATTGGCATACGGATACTTGCGCTGAAAAAAGTCTGCCTGAGGAAAATGCAGCGACCCATATCGCCGCCTACGTTCGTTGGTGTATTCAACGAAATCTGATCGCTGAAGAAATTGCGAAGGAAGATTCAGAGGTGCTGGAACAAGTTCGGAAGGGGGAACTATCCGCAGCGACGTACTTCGATGAGTACATGGATTGGAAATTTGGAGAATGGAACTTGAATGATGTCGGCAACCAATTCACATCAGCGTACTACGAGAGTTATCTTGCTGATCTTGGTATCTTTTTCCCAAATGTTGTTTACGGCGAATGGGAAAGTATCGACTTTGACCGGCTCGCTAGCTTTCTGGATGTCAAGTTTAATGAATTCAAAAATGGAAACCTGAAAATCGCTACTCGAAAAGGGAAGTCTTGGTGGAAATTTTGGTAAACCCTAAACAACAGGTAAATTTGGCCGGTAAAAGCTACGCGGCTATTGTCTCTACGCCTTCGCTGTCAACTTACCCTTATCGTTGGACATAGGAGAAACCATGGGGTACGCATTGTCGTGGCTCGCCATAAAAGGCAAAACGGTTGAAGCTATCCATCAGCAACTGGGACTCAGCACGACTGGAAAACTTAGTGACTATGGCCATGCCCTCGTCGTGGGGCGTCAACTGCATTCGGGTTGGTATTTGATGGTGGCCAAAGGTTGTGATCACAAACTCATCTCCAATGTAGTCGTTCAACACGTATCGTCGAACTGCACTGCGATAGCGTGCTCGATTGAGGAACACGTCATGTTCTCATCGTCTGCTGAATGGAACGATGGTCAACAAAACTGGCGCATCCAGCACAGAGGTGGGGACTACGGACCTACAGACCTCAGTTTTGAGGGCGCACCTCCCGAATTGTTTTCAGATTTACGCGTGCACTATGGCTCGAAGCAAGACGCTGAAGGTGGAAAAAAAGCCGAGGTCGACTGGATTTTTGAGATTCCGCTAGAACTCGCAAAATCCTATGTCGGCTTCAAGCACGATGAAGACATTCCTGGGGTCGAAGACGGAAGTTTTGAGATTCTTGAGCTCTCTCGTGAGGGCTTGCTTGCCGCCGTCTCTAAGCCATGGTGGCACTTATGGTGAAAATGCCTAACCTTCCAATCCACCGGACGAAGGCAAGCATAGCTTGCCTTCGTCCGGTGATTTTCAACCTAAAATGGCACAATAATGAGCAACCTTCCTATATATGAGCGCATCCCAAATTCTGTGCAGGAGGCGCTAAATCACGTTTCCGACAACGATTTTGCCATTGCGATGAGCAATCTGGTCTACGCTCGCGAAGCCACGATCGGTTTCGATGCGCTTACTGATCCAGAAAGAGTAGTCTTTTGTCTCGACAAACTGGAACAGGAAATAAACAACGGCGGATTTGAGCAGTATTTCCATAACTTAAGTGGCAATATTGCAGCCGCAACACCCTCTGCATTGCGCGCTATGGGCGCATCTCAAGTCGCATCTATTGTTGAAAAAGCGCTTGAGCTATTTCCCAATAGTCAACCACCCACAGATCAAGCTCAACGGGAGAAACAAATGGAGTCATGGGGTCCCGAGCAAGAAGATATTCTGGAAAATTTAGACAAAGCTTTTCTCGCTTATCCAGAGCCGCTGGCAAAATTAGAGAGAGGCTATGTTCAAAAATATGAAAATTTTTTCCTTGTTCCTCACGGCGCAGGTCAATCAGTTCGTGCCATTTAATAACGCATTGGTGCGGACGGGCGGAAGCGTCGTGCCGCGTTTTCAATGCGATGCGTCCGCTGCCTCATACTTCTACGTTATGCAAGTTAAGGACATGTTGAGAGATGGAAAACAAAGAACTAATTTTAAGTGCAAAGTTAAAGCTTAAATATCTAATTATAGTTAATGCCATGGTTTCCATCCTTGCGTTAACTGGAGGATATTTTGGTGGGATAAATACCGCTATTTATTTTTTCGGTTTTTATGCAATTGAAATATTGGTTTTTGTTGCACTGTTTATTCCTATTTTCACTTTTTGGTTATTTAAAGGCAGATCAATTAAAACTTCAGCATCTAAAGCAATGCAAATTTTTGGCGATTTTTATCACTTTATAATCCCTTGGTAATAATATTTTTTATGGATACGGGTTCCAGGATAAATCAAAGGTATAACATGTCGCTCAACCGGAGTGCGGTTACGATGCCGTTATGCTTTTTCAGCTTTCCGTACCGCGCCGGGTTAGCTCTACTTTAGATTTAAAAAAATAGTTATGAGCTACCATCTCACAATACTACGCAGTGAAAATAGCAAACAGCTACCAATTTCTCTCGAAGAAGCAAAGTTTGCAGCAACTAAAATCGGAGGTTGGAAATATTCAGAAACGCCGGACTCATTTAAGTTGTTAACTGAAAACGGAGAGTCCACGCTTTGGTACAACGATGGCGAGCTTTGGATAAAGACCCCTGAAATTTGGGAAATTGACCATGTAATCAATTTTGCAAAAGAGCTTGGCGGCAGGGTTCGAGGCGATGAGTTTGAAACTTATACCTCTGCTGACGAAATCTTCACTCATCCTGATGATGTTGTTTTGAGAAAAATTGACGAGGAAAAGTCGGCTGCATTGCTGCAAAAAGATTTTTCGTCTCAAAAAAAAATCTTTCACACCATTATCGGGTTTTTCTTGCTTTTGGGGCTAATTGGTTTTTTGATTGGAAAATGGTTTGAAAGCCAATGAAACCTAACTACTTATTTCAGCCCATCACTTTGCACTACGCTTCAAGCGTCGGCTGAATTTTACGTTAAGCGCAATTAACAAAAATGAACATTATTCTCCCAAAGAAGTTATGCACTCCTGTAATACCTCTAGGCATTTCAATCGAAGGAGGCTTGGAGATATTGAGCACATTAGGTATGCCGGAAATAGAAAAAACTGGTGAAGATATTTCTTATCGTATAAATACACCTGAGTTTGACATGGCAATATATGAAGAAAATGCTTTTGTTAAGTCTGTTTGGTATAACGACCCGCTGGGCAGAAAATGGAAGTTTGGTAAGAAAAGAAAAATCAGCCTCTACCTGGAAAGATATGGCAACAAGGAAGACTGGGAGTTAAGAATGAATAACGGATGGATGGACTACTATTTCAACGAAAAATCAAAAGTCGCTATGGTATATGGCATACATAACGACGTTATCAGGTTTAATATTTGGCAAAGCGCATAACACGGCGCTTTACCCGACCAAAAATCGCTTTGTGGTTTTCGTCGGATGAGATGATCTATGCGTCCTGAGATTAATCGCCTCGTTCTGCTAGGTCCACTGTCGCCCGAGCCTGAGGCGTCGGTAGAGCATCTGCGTCAAGTGGAGGCATTGCTTCTTTCCGTAACCAAGCCGGTGTCAAATGAAGAGGCTCGCGCTCTGGTCAAACTGTTTGGGCCTGATGGTTGTTTTGGTTTGGCGTGGTCAATACTTCATCTAATCGAATCCTCGCCAGGCTGGCCATTGGCCGATTGCTTGGTTGATTCAAGCGATGAATGGGTCGCCTTACTTAGAGATCGAGCAGCTCGTGGAGGTTTGTTGTGAATCCGTTCACTGTACGGATTTTAACGCTTAATCCTGCGCTTAACGCGACCGACTTGACGGGCGTTGGGTTTGCTCCACGTTAGAGGCTCATCATGGCACGACGGAAACAATTCAAAAACATTGCATCCGGGTTGTATGGTTCGTTCATAAGCCGCAACAACGATGTAGGCGGCTATTGGGGTATTGGAAAACTTCGTCTTCTTGCGCAACAAAATGGCGTGCAAGTAGTTCGCATTGATCTTCTTGCGAAATCAATAATTCCAGTGAGTTTAGAATTTTCAAAGCTTATTTGTGGCTACCACTCACTCCTGAAAAAGCATCTTTATGCAGAGGGCATTCCGGAAAACTGGTTAGCATCCGTGACCGTCGAGCTTGATTTCAAGCCTGAACCGCCTTCCGGAAAGCACATTACAATCGCAACGTGGGGTAGTCTTTTCAAGCTCGTGGTGAATATTACAGACGATATGAAGAAAAATCATACTGTTTCCGGGCACGGTTACTGCGGGCCGCATAATCCAAGAAAGGAATCCAAAAGTGCAAGAACAGAGAGTTTCTAACCCTGCGCTCAGCCTGGACCTCTTCAGAGTCGCTGGACCCTGCGCGATAAAACCGGGCAGCAACGGTTTGCTATGCGTTAGAGTGATCGAACTCTCTTATCTCATCCAGAAGATTCAATGGATTTCATAATCGAAATTTTACGAAACATAGACTGCATGACGACGGAAATTACCCTTGCCTCAATAGGCGCTGCATTCTGGTACACGCCGCGCAGTGATTATTGGCAATCCATAGAAACAAGACAATCTGCGCAATACTCAAAACTGGCGCTCTCATGGTCATGTCGAGGCCGAAAACAAGGTGGAAGCTATGTATGCTAATTCTCGGAGATGGTTGCCCATGTATGGCGCGGCCTTAATTGTGGCTGGCTTTTTATTTTTATTTTGGGGCTCGTTGCGTTGAGCGCGCAGTCTAACAAGTCGCTCAAAGGGACGCTCAGCCGCGATACGGCTCCGCGCAACTTCGCTTGGCGTTGGGTGTTTCAATGACAGGCTTCGTTTGCACCACTTGCAAGCAGTATCACGATGAACTGCCCATGTGCTTCAGTGCTAGCGCTCCCGAACTCTGGCTTTCTCTGCCGGAGGCTGAGCGCAATGCTCGCGGCGAACTCAACTCCGACCAATGTATATTGGATGACAAACACTTCTTTGTCCTCGGCCGCATTCTTATCCCGGTCATTGATGGGCCTGGCCCGTTCATTTGGCTAGCGTGGGTCTCGCTGAGCGAGAAGAACTTCCTTCGTGCGTGCAAACTCTGGCATAGAGAAGGCCGCGAAAAAACTGAGCCGCCATATTTCGGGTGGCTACAAAGTGAATTGCCCTATGAACCCAACACGTTGAGTCTCAAGACCAGCGTCCAAACCATGCCTGTTGGCGAGCGCCCCAACATTGTTCTGGAGCCCTCCGATCATCCGCTGTCACTTGAACAGCAGCATGGCATCACAATGGCTCGTGTTCAGCAAATCGTCGAAGCTTGTCTGCATGGTTAGCGCGACGCCCAACACTTCCGTCAACCGGACCGCCTGCAAGTTGCACTTGTAGGTTTGCTCCAACCTTCGGCCTCCGCAGACCGTTTATCTCGAACGTTAGGTTGCGCAACGATGTGACGCGGCAAAAATGACCAGAGAAATTCTAATCTCGGGGTGTAGGTGCCGCGCACCGCTGAAATTGAAAGCAGCACAGCCACCGGACGTGGTATCGGATGCCCATTGCGAAATTCGCTCTCGTCTGAAAAGCCAAAAATTGTTGGCGTTTTCGATCGCGATGAAGGTTTCTATCCTTTTTCGACAATCGTGCCTCAGACTGATCACCTGCCATTGATTCGGTGCGTATCATTTGGGTTCTCAACTGCTCTGGCTCGTTAAAGACCGGAAAGGTTAAATTTGTTAATCGTGCAGTTAAATGCAATTGGTGTGCAACTGGAAAAACAAGTAGTGTTCATCACGGACAGTTACAAGTGTGCAAGTAGAAGGTTGTTTCGCATCCAGTTTTGACAAATTATCCTAAAGTCGTTTCAGTGGCATTTTAGCTAATTCTGAGCGTAGATATGCAGGTCTTGATAAACACTTGTTATATGGCTTTTTTACAACCAATTTGACAATATAAAAGGAACAATTTTGAATGACTGAAGCAATACTTCAATCCTACCTTAACGAACAGCACATCAAAACTGATGTCCAAGACAACATTGATAGCCTGAATAAGGCTGTGAACGAAGTTAAAAAACACCTAACAAGAAGAAAGATAAAATCCGACATCATCCCCTATACCCTAGTGGCGCTCGACCCGAAGGTGAAAGACATCGACCCGGTGGTGCAGCAGGTTGAAACGATCATTATCAAAAAGTGGCCTACTTTTAAAAACAGTGTGACTGCCACCCAGGATAAATCCACCACCTACATACGGGCAGTGATCCTAGAATCGCTGAGCCAACTATCGAAAGACGATGCGGCTACGACAGCACTGGTCTGGCTGACAGCCCGCGATGTGATCGGGCATTACCAGCTTGATTCGGAAGAGAACGTAATCAGCGGGTTTTTACAGAAGTTGGCCGATCGAACGGAGGAAAATGGACGGGCGGCCTGGGGAATCAGCCACAAATTTCAGGCAAATAAATTTAAAGGTGCTGAGATTTCCATTTCTGCAGTAAACGCGGCTCAAATTAATGGAGAAGTTCTAAAGGTACATTTACTCGATGCGATGGTCCACTCTGGATGGAGTTCGCAAGCTGGAGGAGGAAAGAACCCTCAATCTCAAGGTAACAACAGTTGGCAGTGGCCTCAGTTTATGGCTGAACATTCAGCTATGGGAATTACTAAAGTTGTGAACTCCGCCTTATCCCAACAAGCCAAGTCCATTTCCTCTATTTCTACCTCCATCCAAGATAGCTTGGACACTTACTTTGCCCAGCTTCAACCTTTTTTTGAAGACCTGAATACTTCCTTCGCCAACAGCATAACTGCCAACAACAAGCGCAGCGAGCTGCTCTGGTGGAAGGAATCGATGTATTCCCGTTTGTTGAACGCCAGCTACCGCAGCCTAAACCCAATGAATGCAGCCGTTTGCATGGCGCTCGACCTGGCCGAAGAAGTAGGTGCTATTTCCCCGGAAAGTGTTGATTACCTGCTGCGGGAAACCCTGAAAGACGTGCACGATGAACAAGCGGAGGAAGAACGCTTGATCTCCGACTGGTTAATGGACCGCGGCAGCCTGCACGGTGATATTCAATCAGCGTTGAAAGAACATGCTGCTGGAGGAGACGAACGTAAGCCCTTTCTTAACGCGTGGGCCAATGTCGTCCAATCGGGTGATCCCACCGACTTTTTCAGCGAAACGGGTATCGACAAAACAGCCAAACTGACTGCATCCGATCTGGCAGTGTGGTTGTTTCACGGGTTGCAAGCGCAAAAACTGGCAATTGATAACTAAGGCAGGATATGGCAAAGCGAAGATGTAACAAAGATGACTGCTATGCTCCTGATGATTTTTGTCTGGAACTAGCTGGCCCACTGCACGAGCAATGTCAGTTCTTCGAAAAAGTAGGAGCAGTAGAAGCACCGGCAAAAGCTGTGAAAAGGTTGGCTGTGGCTAAGTCTATTCCTTGGACGGGAGAATGGTTGCGACCCGATCAGCTCGACCTTTTGACGCACCGAGGTACGCCCAGGATCATCGGTTTGGTCGGATCGTCTGGGGCAGGGAAAACCACCTACCTCGCCATGCTGTACTCGCTCTTGTTCAACGGTAAATGCATCGAAAACTGGGAGTTTGCGGGAAGCTATACTTTGAACGGGTGGGAGTTGCAGGCAAAAACTTTGCAAATTCAAGAAGATGGATCAATTCGAAATCCTGATGCCACGCCTTCTGACAAGGATTTTTACAGCCTCTACCACCTAGCGCTGCGCCACGATGGTTTTTTAAACGATATTTTGTTTGCTGACTCATCAGGCGAAGTATTTTCAAAATGGGCGGATAACGTGAACGACCCCGCTGCTGAAAATGCCCGTTGGATCTATGACAACGCCCATGCATTCCTGTTGTTTGTGGATTGCGAGGCAATTATCGAGCAGCGGGGCAGGGCGAAGCGCGACATCGTTCAATTGGCCGAACAGGTGAAAAGGGGGCTGCGGGGCAGACCGGTGGTGATTGTATGGTCTAAAGCTGACCTAGCCGGGCAGATGCGTGAAAATATTGTCGAGGCGATCACAGGCAGCCTAGCCGAAACCTTTCCCGGTGCTGTATCACTGGAGATTAGCAATTATTCGAAATCCGATTCCGACCAGCTTTGTCACGTCAATAATGTAGAAGTGGCAAAAACAGTGCTCAACCATCTAGCCAACCCTCATCCTCTGCAAATCACACCTGCAGCCATCCAAACAGATGATTTTTTCTTTTTATACCGAGGCCGCTATGGCAACAAATAACGAGATATTGATCATCGGACCGCCGAGCTCAGGGAAAACCACCTTTCTGGCCCAATTATATGGTCGCCTGATGGATAAAAAAGGAAAGCTGCAATTGGCTTCCGCACCTGACAACATCGATGGTATCAAAAACGCCTACGATCGATTAGCTGTCGGGGAAGAAACGGAACCGACTGCTTCTACCGATAACCTGGAGGTAAAAATCCCGGTCATTTATGAAGGGCAGGATTTTGTGTTGCATTGCAAAGATTATGGTGGGGAACAGGTACGCGACCTCGTGGCCCTGATGGAATACGATAAAACGTGGATTGTTCGGGCGAAAACGAACGACCGATGGATCCTATTCATTCGCCCGTCGGAGATTGAACACCGCTTCGATTTAAGCAAGAAGGGGCATGCTACAAAAGATCCGAAAGAAATGAATGCCCCAATCTCCAGTACATCCGATCAATCGCAATTCATTGAGCTGGTGCAAGTGCTGCTGCACGCGCGCGGCACAGGCATGAAAAACCCAATTGATACTCCCCGATTGCTCATTGCATTAACCTGCTGGGACGAGCTGAGCACCGATTCGACACCGGAAGAAATCTTGCGGCAGAAGATGCCACTATTCGCCCATTTTATTGCCGCCAACTGGTTGGCAGGAGGCTTTAAGATCATTGGAGTATCCGCGCAGGAATTCCCGCTAAAAACTGATGAGGCCCGCGACAAATACTTGGACGAGATGCCTCAAAATTTCGGCTATCTGGTGCTGGACGACAATCCGAAGGAAAAAGACCTGACCCGCCTCATCGAAGAAGTCCTGAGCCTATGATAGTTATCCACCAGGCCATATACGGAGAATTGCAGGGGAAAACCTCCGGGCACGATCTGCTAGCTGCTTCCGATGAAAAAAACGAGCTGTTTAGACGAGTAAGCGGCTACACCGATTTGGCCGACCGACCTGTAGGAGGAATTTTGTCCAGTCCCGTGGTACGTGGTTTCTTTGCCGAAGATCATTTTTTGCTGATTAAAACATTTCCCGATAAAAGTCCTGGGCTTCGTTCGGGGAGGGTGTTTTCGCACGCCCTATTCATACCAAAAGCTGACCTGCACCGAGTTCGCGAGCTCAGCGACCTGTTTCAATATCACCTGCCCGATATTCAAAAAGAAGCAAAAATGCACTCACTGGAATACCTCTCGCAGGAAGCTATGACGATAACGGGGGCAGTGAATGGAAGGGAAGCTGCCGCCACCAATGCCTTGCTGGAAAAACAGCCATTTGTTTGGTTGGGGGAGGAAGGCTACTGGGAGTGGGTAGCCCGAATCTGGCCCAAGCTACCGGCCAAAGTAAAGCACATGCTAAAAATCGGAGCTGCATTCGGTCCATCTTATGTTAATAAAGAATGCCTCAGCCTACTCTATATTCCCGAAGACGCTAAAACCCTATGGGAGCGGCATTCCTTTCGTGTGCTTGGTGTGGGTGAATCACAGCCCCTGCGATCCTCAGCCGCAAACTGGTTGGTAGGAGATGTTAAAAAGGCTATCCCCTTTGAAATCTTGCTCAATGATTTTGCCCCGATAATTGACTCCATAGAAACGCTCAACCGGCTTGAGGATTATGGTAAGGCCTACCACCAAATCGACAAGGCCCCTGGGCTTAACCACTTGTTGGTCTTGGCCCATTTTGTTTCACAGATTAGTCCAAATGAAAGGGTTGGCATCAAAGGCAAAAACAAGCTGATGACCGCAATTCTTCAAGCCATTCCAACTGCACCGGTCAAGATGTTCATGGCTCTCACGTACCAAAGCTGGAAAGGATTCCCGGATGCAATAACTTCCGTTTCTGGTGCGGTACTTGAATGGCTCACCAACCATCTTCTTCAAGGAAGACAAGTTAAAGAGTGCGGGGCTGTGCTTGTAAAAGCATTGGAAGCTGAAACGAAAAACTGGTGGGTCAATGCGGTTTTGGAGTATGTCAATAACCGGCTGAAAAGACGACAACCCAGTGACGCCTCCATTTTGTGGCAGTGGATGAAAAATGAACCTGCGTTGATCACCCAACACACTTCTTGGTTGCCGTATGATGCTGAAAACGAGCTAACCCCAAAAATCCCAAAGCTGGAAACTGCAGTTGCCGAAGCGGTTCTGTACATGGCAGAACAAAAGGGCTGGCTTGTGCTACACGCGAAAGTGGCTGCGCAGCTTTATTCTGCTGAAAAAGCCATCGAAGCCCAGTTGCGTATCGACACTGATGAAGATCATACCGTAGCGCTAGAAGCCTTGTCTGAATGCATCAGCGAAAGCTCCTTTGTGTCTGTAGCAGCCAGTCATACCGATGCCCGCTTGCACCGCATCGCTGGAAAATTTATTTATGAGAACAAACAGTTACTGAAAGGCATCGACATTGCCAGCGAAGGTTGGCAGAAGTGCTGGGAATTAGCTGTTCAGCGAGGCAGTGATGTGTGGTCGGGCATTTCTAACCCACAGCACACCCTGTTCGAAATTCTCGATCACCTGCTGGCTGGAAATCCGTTTAGCGGAACTCTGCTACATGCCATAAGCATTGGAAAGTATAGCAGCTTAAAAGACTATCCCCAGCGGGCGTCCATCTGGCATGCGCTTCCAGAGAAAGCACGTACCGGGTTCATTACCGCAACGCTTTTCGAGCTATTCGATGACCTCTCCACCAGTAAATTAAGCTTCAACGACCTCGAAGCTGAGTTAAAAAACGGAGTGCAATCGCAGAATGTGCAACAGCATGTTGTCAGCAGCAAAACCATTCCGCTTACCAAGAAACTGCGGCTGTTTGATGTACTGCCTAGTTTGGGAGAATGTCACGCACAGCAGTTGATACGAGACAATCGCTTTTCACCCGCAGAAGCGGAAGAATTTGGTCGGCTTGTTTCTAAAAACAGATGGGAAACGGTAGCTGACGATCTGTATGAACATAGATCTGATAGAAAGGACTTGGTACCTGCCTTATTGCAATGTAGCCACTTACTCGGGGTTTGGCAACGCCTCAAACTTTCAGCTAGTGGGTTAAAACGAGATGCTATCAGCTCAGAGGAATGGTGGAATGAATTTTTGGAAGCTGCGTGTAAGCTGTTCCCAAACGGACCCGAGGAAAATGGATTGTGGATTAGTGCAGGAGGTGACTTATCACAACTTTGCGCAACTGGCACTGGTCGTTACAAGTGGAGCCTCGCTGTTCAAATATTGCGTAACAATGGAAAACCAACAACAAAAAAACTGCTACGTAAGATGCGCGAAACATATACTGGCAACGAAACGCTCAAAAACCTACAAGAAACGTTATGAACAAACCTATCCTTATCCTTACCGCTTTGGAAGTGGAGCGACTGGCCATCGAGCAGTATTTAAAAAACATTGAGCCGGTAGCACACCACGCAACCGGCACTGACTACACCAAAGGCACCTACCGCTCCAACGGTAAATCCTTTGAAGTCATTGTTGCCCGTACCGATCAAACCAATGTGAATGCCGCCATCGAAACTGAACGCGCTATCGCTCATTTTGATCCCGAATACACTTTTTTTGTTGGCGTGGCCGGTGGATTGAAGGACGTAAAAGTCGGAGACATTGTCATTGGTCGGGATGTTTACGGTTACGAGCGCGGAAAGGCCGAAAAAAACAATTTTAAACCCCGGCCACAATTTGGCGCTTCCACTTATGCGCTCGAGCGGTTGGCTGGTCAGTATGCAAAAAGCGAAGCCTGGAAACAAACAGCTGAGGAGCTACTGAACCCGGAATTTGCTCCCGTCATCAGTACTTACACCGGCACCATTGCTTCTGGTGAAAAGGTAGATTCTTCCATTGATTCAGAACTTCATCAATTCCTGGAACAAAACGCCAGCCATGCCCTCGCCATCGAAATGGAAGGCCTCGGTTTTCTCGAAGTATGCCGCATGCGTCCACTTGTCAAAACCCTGCTTCTTCGCGGAATTTCCGATCTTGTGCAAGATAAAGGGCAAATGGACGGCAAGGGCTCCCAATCATACGCTTCGGCCAACGTAGCCGCCTTCCTGTTTGGCCTACTGGAGCAACTGGATTTTTCAGATGCAACAACCAAAAGCACCCGAGAAGAAAAGCTAGTTGAAATTATGTGTAAGCTTTATCCAGGAGGATTGCGAGATAATCAAATATGGATAGCTGCTGGCGGGGATTTGTCTTTAATAAATCTAGGTCAATCAGGTAAAGGTCAATGGGTCGAAGCTATTAGAATATTGAAGTTAGGTGGGGGGGGTAATATAAATGTCGATAGTTTGATTAAAACTGTTGCAGAAGAGTATGGAGATAACAAAGATGTTAAGGAAATACTATACAGGCCTTAAATAAATGGAGCTGGTGAAGGGAATCGAACCCGCGACCGACTGAGTACAAATCAGTGAATGAGTTTTAAAACCATTGCATTGATGTGTGAATGTCTGCAATTGATGGTTTCGCCAATTCTTTGATGTCACCACAGAGCTGTCATTAGATCCAGTTAAAGGGTAATCGTCAATGACAGCTCTTGGCCGATCCAAGGCCTTCAAAATCTGGCTGAGTTTTAAGCAGACCAATGACGACTTTTCGACCGGAATGGGTGGTGGATTTGGGTTGGAATATTCACCATCCCTCAGATTGTGACTTGCATCGTAGCAAACGGGAGGAATTTGCGGGAACATGCATCTAAACAATTTAACTTGCCACTACTGCCGGGATCGTTCCAATTGGCTAACACTTGGTCAGCGTTCAAATTAAAACTGGACAGCCAGCCCACTACACTTTCCGATGCGATCGAGAGATTGCTATTGATTTTGCGTGAGGAAGATAAACGAACTATCGCGGCAATGACCGAGGATGATTTGTGCGACCTCCATTTTAGTCTTGGTCTGCTGATCCGGAATGCTTGGTTGCACAAGTCGGAGAGTGATTTGCTCGCTGCATGCGGTACTTATCATCCTGATGACGCTTCCCAGCTTATATTAGGCGGATTATGGCGGGCGTTACAACCTTAAGGACGCATTATGGGCATACAAGATCGAGACTATTACTGGGAAAGACATCAGGCGGCATCAAAAGTAAACGTTTCTGACTTCGACAAGTTGCGGCGACACCGTCCACAACCGACCAACCGGTCTACTGGGAGCTTAAAATACCTCATAACGCCGGCCATGATCCTCTTTAGCCTTTGGTGGGGGACCGATAAGTTTATAAAGCTGAAAGGGGGGCATCTTCCAGCATCACCCTCTGTATCAATTCCTGCAGAGAACACCCCGGTTGCTATGCCTATTTCTGGGGGGCTTGAAATAGTGGCCGATCGACAAGGACATTTCCGGGGAACCGTGTTGATCAATAATGTGCCGATGCCTTTTTTGATCGATACCGGCGCGACCATGACCTCCATTCCAGCGCGCTTTGCCGATGCCGCTGATCTACCGGTCGGCAGGCCCATTAATAGCAATACCGCGGGTGGACAGGTTATTGATCGGCTGACCCAAATAAATAGCCTGAAAATTGGGAATGCTGAAATCAGAAATCTCGATGCGACGATCAATCAGCATCTGGATGAAGTCTTAGTTGGCATGAACACCTTGAAATATTTCACCATTACCCAAAGCCATAACAGGATGACGCTGGTGGCCAATGGTTCTTCACCGGAACAAATAGTCAGGGCGCCTGTTATGTTCCCGGCCCCAGTTCGACCCGCCACACTGGCCGTCGAGCAACCGATTGCAACACCTGAAATTAAGCGAGTGACCAAGGTGAAAAAGACGGTAAATTGCAATGCCCAACAAGTCTGCACGACGACGTATAGCGACCACTAGATGTAACGGCTCGCAATGAAAAATGATCGAACTCAAATATATGGGGGACCGTAAGGATTCCTTCGTAAATGAGTAACATCCCTGGTTTTGGTTACATCTGGAATGTCACACCGTAGTCAATCGGCTCCAAATCCCTCTCCCGAAGCTCGTACATGCCAAATCGATTAGCGTGATGCGTCCGATAGGGACTAAACGTATATCGCCGATTTCGGCTCAAATTAAATGCAAATTAGCTTGGATTTATTCGCTCAGGGCATCAATCCATTTCTGTGGGTCAGCTTTAACTGCAAATTAAATCAGGCGGAGAGCCAGCCAGTCGACTGGCTGGGTGACAGACTTTCGCTGGACTCATTTGGCAAAGTTTGCCATGATCGGCAACAGAATCCATTACTAAGGTCGAACAATGGCCACGATGAATATTTCCCTCCCCGAACCCCTGAAGGAATTTGTTGATGAACAGGTGCAAGAACACGGTTATAGCACCTCCAGCGAGTATGTCCGCACCTTGATTCGTAAGGATCAGGTTCAACAGGCTGAGCTACGGATTGTCGCGCTCATGGCGGAAGGCTTGGAATCCGGCCCTGCCGTTGCCATTGATGATGCCTATTGGAAGGCTAAACGCGAGGCTCTCCAGCAGAAGCATCCGGGGCAATGACAAAACCCGTTCGTGTCCGCCCGTTGGCTGACACAGAAATCGACGCTTTGGCGGATTATATCGCCCGCGACAACCCCCACGCGGCGCTGCGCTTTCTGGAGGCCACACAGCAAACTTTTGATCGCATTCGCGAACAACCTGGGATTGGTTCGCGGCGGTATGCCCACCTACCCATGCTGAGCGGTTTACGTTTTTGGCCAGTTGAAGGGTTTGAAAAACACTTGGTATTTTATCTCGAACGGGAAAACCATATTGACGTCCTGCGAGTTTTACACAGTGCTCGGAATGTGCCTATGATACTTCTCAACGAGGAGTGATAGTTCGGTGGATTGTCGTCAAAGCTATCCTCAAAATCTGTAGCAACAGGATTCGGAAAAAAGCCGAAAGCCGACATAAAATTTTCTGGCCTTTAGGCGCTGGCCAGCGTTGGAAGAGTTGATCCTAAATTCGGTTCTTTCATTTCCAGGCAAAGAGCAATGGCGACGTAGAAGGGTAGTGCGAGACAAGATTGATGCGTTGATTGAGGAAACGATAAGGAGCGCCGATGGATCCTATAACTATCGATTTTCTACTCGAAAATGCAACCATCTTCATCGTATTCAAGCCGGCGAATCTCCGTTTTCTGAATATTAATCGTCCGGCGATTTAGTCGCCATTGGCAATACCTAAATCCCAAAGCACATTGCATTTGCGACAGTATGCGCTCCAACTGTCTGGAACTTCTTTTCTTGAATTTTTTGTTATCGTCTTTCCAAGACAACTTGGACATGCAACATGGTATAGCTTGTAAAAAATCATGGCGAAAACCAGGCAACCATATCCAAGAATGAAAATTACGATATACCCAATAAGATGGTTATTTTTCATTAAAAAGTCTTCAGCCAGATAGACACCTGCCTGACTGCCAATCAGTAGCAATACAAGACAAAAAAAGTGTTTTTTGGGGATGGTAAACGTTTCATGTTTTTTCACGTGCATATGAGCGCCTTGTATTCCGCCTAGCCCCGAAGCGAATCAACCGACGTGGTAGCGACGGTCGTTGTTGAGTATTGTTATGTGACTATGACCACTCTTTTCGTTCTGTGTTGCATTTTTTGTTTTTAGTATGCACTGTTATCCAAGGCTTTGGAGTGTCCCGGCCGACTTATAGGAGAGCAGAGTTGATTCCGACATAACGATTCCTTGATGCCATTTTTAACGAATATAACGATGTAGCAATCGAGAAAAAACATTTTCAATGCAAAACAGTCGAGCCTATCAAGGCTATTTTTCTTACCGAGTTCATTATGTTGGCAGAAATGCCGGACGGGTACCCTCACTGCATTGCCATATACATGCCTCACACCGACAATTTTATTGTAATAACTGCCGTAGCCTTGCCGAATAACTGGAATTTGTTGAGCTGTTTGTAACTAATGCAGGCGGCGTTCAATTTCTCTAACAATGGCAACTTTAGTTCGTTGTGGACTATATACAGCACAGATTTAAAGTATCGGCGGTTTGCATAGCCCAACAAGCAAAACCCTTAGAATTGACAAAAAAAGCCCCTTGTTCAGGGGCTAAAATCGAAGGCGACTATTGATGATCGGTATCAAACTTCGCCTGTTTGAATTGCTTTAAGTCATCATTGTCGACGCGGTCGTAAATAGCCTCCACGGACAAGGTGAGTTGAATGGAATCGAAGGTCACTTGATCCCCTAGGTAATAATACTCCGAACGCCAGTCGCGTTTCCGGCGCATCACGATGATCGCGACGATATCCTGTTCGATCAGCACGTATTCCTCAAGCGCTGGAATATTGATGTAGTAAAGCAACTTTTTAGTGGTATCGATTTTACGAGTCGAATTCGATAGCACTTCGACAATCAGCAGGGGCGACGTTAGAAAATCCGCATCGCCGGCCGCATTCGTACAATCCACTACGACATCCGGATAAAAGTAGTTCTGACCGGCTTTCACCTTGGTATCGGCCATGAACGCCTCGCAAGGCCGGCCTTTTAAATGACTGCGAAACTCGCCAAGCACGTTGGCCGAAATCCGCGAATGGTTGTGATTCGCGCCGGCCATGGCCAGAACCCGGCCATCGAGATATTCGTGTTTAGTTTCGGACACGCGCTCGCTCGCGAGGTATTGCGCCTCGGTCATGAAAGACTCACTGGATTGTAACGTCATCGCTGATCCCGTAGAGTGTGGAGAGTGTGTGTTCATGCTGGTTTCCTCGAATTGTTATGAAAAACCGTCGGGAAAACAAGCCCCCAGACCGGGAAGCAGTTTCCCGTCCGGGCGGATTGCGATTGAATCGCGTTAAGCGTTAAAACATCCCCCTAACGCGATCGTCAGGGGGACGGGGTTAATCGCCGACAGACTGCTCGGCGTGTATTTTCCTCAGCATGCTATCGAGGACAGTCGGCAATAGCGCGCCGAACCGGCCTTGAAAGTCTAAGGGCTCGTTTTTGGCATAGCGCCTAGCCGCCAAACCTAACCGTTGTCTAACCCAAGGACTGGCCTTGAATTGGCTTCTCAGCCAGGTCAAATAGGCGTCGTCGTCGCCCGCCCAATCCGCCGGCGGCGAAAAGGGCGACTCGGGATGGCCAGGCTCCGTATCCAGCGTTTGCGCGTCGAAGACGAATTTCGAGGTCATGACGGCCGTTCGAGGTCGGTTAAAGCAGGTTCCGCTATCGAAACGGCTGCCAGCTGTCCATCAGGGGCAATCTCCACCACGAACCGGTTGCCGTGCAACACTTTGCATCCGGTCAGATCCGGCATCAGCCGTTTCAACGCGTCGGCGGGATCATCGGCGGTATTCGCCACGATGAAGCAGCCAAATTGCTCGATATCCTGATCGTGACAGGAACCTTGATAGTCATGGTCGTTCTCACAGAAACGCGACACCTGCTCCAGCACGTCCCCCCACTTTCCCTGGCAGGGAATCAGGACGATATCATCCTGTTCGTTGCCGGTATAGGCGCCGTGCTCATCGATTTCTACGCTATCGTCACCGATCCGGATCCGGTAAGCCCGGCAAAACACCGCCGTCACCCAAACCCAGATGCCTTGAAATTGCGCGCGGTGTGACTCCTCAAGGATCTCACACTGCACTTCTTCTCGGCTTAAGTGCCGCAGGTAAGGCTGTACCCAATGCCCGGCGTCGAATTGGTTATCGACGAGCACCCAGCCCTTTTTCCAAGCCAGCAGGTATCGCAAGGCCCCATCGGACTGGAGATTGTCGTCAATCGTCACCAATTGCACTTGTCCGCTTTTGACGGCGGACTGGGTAATTGGTTGGTCAACCATTTCCAGAAAGTCGCCAAACAGGTCGGTATCGCAGACCGGCGGCCGTTGGATGCGGGAGACTAGCGCTTTGGGCAGTCGGTCGACATCGTTGAGTAAGTGTATCAAGCCACACTCGCGTAGCACCGGGTAGTAGGTCAGGAAATCGTCCGCGCTCAAGGCCGTTTTCAGTGCCATGAGCTGGCGTTCGACCGCCGCGGCGATCGCCTCTCGGATCAGCTTAATCACATCGGCTTCATCCACCAATTTGTCGCGATCCGGTAAACGGGCCATGAATTGAGCGCTATCCAGATGCACGATATTGCCAAGGTAGCTAGTGTGTCCGATACGGTAATAGTGGCCTCGATATACCGGTAGTCCTTGCAAATACACCAAGCAATCCCGGTAATGCCGATACGAATCGATCAGGTTGATCAAGCGAATTGCGCCGACCGGCGATGCCACAAACTCCGCGGCCCCGATAGAATCGATGGCGTTGGGTCGCGGTAGCGAGACTCCGTTAAAATGCACCGGAATCGGAAAACCGGTGGCTAAGTCCGCCAAGGTGTTTTCGAGCGGACCATTGACGATATCGATCAGCCGGATTTCGGTCAGACCATTCCAATCGGTCACCGGCAAGACTTCTACCGGTTGGAACCCCAGGATGTGATCGGTATCGACCGAAACACACCCGCCTTTACTAGATAATCCCAGGTGCCGGCAGGCGAATAGCGCGGAGAGAAAGCCCACGCCAAAGGCGTGTTCCTTCGCAATCAGTTCCACGTCCCAGCCGGACTCGGCGACGGTGAGCAGGGTTTCGAGCGAATCGATTCCGCAGCCGTCGTCCGTCACAGTCAGGGTGTTGGTATCGGCGCAGTAGTCGAACGCGACATAGCTGGCGCCGGCGCGGCGGGCATTCTGCATCAGTTCACCCAAATACGTCGTCCGATTGGTAAAACTCCACTTCAGACTGTGGACTAAATTTTCAGGGTTTACTTTCAGTTGTAGGGGTGCGTTCATGGTGTTTTTCCTCAATTAAATTGGAACGTCGAGGAAATCGAGACGCACCCCTGGCGGGGAATGTCCGTTTCCCCGAGTCATTGGGTTTTAAAGCGCGTCACCGGGTTATCCCAAGTGATGCGCGGGTGTGGTCTTAAGCTGCCAGAGCTTCACCGCCAGACGAATGGCTAGCATGGCCGGCAAAGCAAGACGGTTCGGTTGCAAGATTAATCCGCGTCGTTTTCCGAAACGTATCCGTCACAATCCGGATACTGTCCAGGCCGGACAGATTGAATTGCGAAACGATCGGTCCGCCGCAGACGAGGGACAGGCCGTTTTCCTGTTCGTCGTCCAGATTGATATCGCCCCAATCGCCGTTGGCATGTCGGTCCAACAACGCTGTCATTTCGACACCGCAGGCGGTTAACAACGCCAGTGCGGCGATAGAGGTTTGTATCCTTCCGTTTGAGAGTGATACGAGTGCAGTCATGGTTCCTTCTCCAAAAATGACGGGGAACACAGGCTCCCGTACGGGAAAGACGGTGCTCCCCGCAAGGGTGGTTTCAAAAAGGCTCGGGGTAATATTCGTCCGGCAACAACACCGTTGTCGCCGAATGATCGGCTTTGGTGATGACCCAGACGGTGTGTGCGTCATTAATCCGATACACCGACATCAGTTGACCGCCTTCAGCCAACACAAATTGTTCTAACACCGGATCCTCTACGGCCCAATCGTCAGCGTGCCGCGAGAGCAAGTAGCCCGCATCGAGCAGCATGTCTTCCAGTAGAGCGAGTACGCCGGGTGTCACCACCGTGGTACCCAGCCGGAAGGGCTGTTTTTGCGGTTCATTCCGGATCAGACGGACGGCGTAACTCTCCGCGACCCGCGCGTCGATGTCAGCCGAAAATTCCGCGATTGCCTCCCGAATCGTGTCGGCATTGGCCGTTTCCGGCAATGTTACGCGTAGCGATTCCAGGATATTGCGGCCTTGACTGTCATAGCCGGCGGTCACTACCCATTCGTTTGCCCAGTAGCTTACGAATACATAGGCCTGCTTGCGTCCGACCGCGGTGGCATAGCCTTTCGTGGCGATGGCCACGCTGTTGAGCGCGATCCAGCCTTGGTCCGTCAAAGATTGCTGTACGCTGCGTTTGATGGCGGCGTCAGTGTTTTGTGGTTGGTCTGTCATGGTGATTTTCCTCAGAAAAGGTCCCGACAGGCCGCACCCAAACGGGTAGGGTACCCGTCGGGTTGATAATGAATGTGCGTGCGGTTACTGCAGTGCTTGCCAGTACCGGTTCGCGTCGGTTTCGGACAAAAATGCCGCCCGTTGCCGGTTGTTTAGCCAGACTTGCCAAGGCAAGTCATCGCTATCGCACTCGATCACACCGTGGTATTCGACCGGCAGCGCAAAGCGTTTGCCTAGAATAAAATCGGCAAACCGATGGGCTCCCTGTTGGGTTTTAAACCCCGCATGGTCTTTGCCATCGATTTTGACACCCCAGGGGTACTCGACGTGCTCGCTTTTTTCGAGGCTCACGTCGCCTACCCGGAAGGTTGGATGCTGATACAGCGTCTGACGCGGACTGTCGATTCGTACGATACAGTGGTCCAAAATAGCCGGACCGCCGCTTTCACCGGGTTCGATCAGCAACGGCACCTTGATCTTGCCGCATGAGCGACCGATGGTACCGATGACGTCATTCTCGTCGAACCAGGACTGTCCCGTTGCTGGGTCGCCATAGTACAAACGGATTTTCCGTTGCGTACCCTGGACTTCCTCAAGCAGAGCAATGACGTCTTGCGGTGTGTCCTCGTGATAACAGGTGCCGGACGGCAGACGCTGATAGCGAACTGTATTCCCGTGACTGGTCTGTTCAATAATGGGGTGTTGCATGATGTTCTCCAGTTGAAGCGGGAACACCACGCCCCAGTCGGGAACAGGTATTCCCGCAGGGTAAGGTACTGGTGAGACCAGTAGTTAACTTAAGATAGGGTCGGTCTTTGGCTTAATCGAGGAGTAAGCTTGACGCCATACCTTTTCACAACAAGCCATGCTCAGCGAATGAATACACGGTTTCGCCGACGATGAAGTGATCAAGTACGCGAACGTCAATCAAGGCCAAGGCTTCTTTAAGTTTTGCTGTAATCGCGCGATCGGCCCGACTAGGTTCGCTAATCCCCGACGGGTGGTTATGCGCCATAATCAGAGCTGCCGCATTATGGTGCAGCGCAGCTTTGACCACTTCGCGCGGATACACGCTAGCGCCATCAATCGTCCCCCGGAACAATTCATCGCAAGCGATAACGCGATGTTGATTGTCCAAGAACAAACACAGAAATACTTCGTGCTCGTATGGCGCCAACTTCAATTTGATACAGTCCTTCGCATGGTCAGGACTGTTCAAGGCTTCACCTCGACTGAACGTGCGGTTATAGATCTTAATGGCCTCTGATATGACATCCTGTTCATCAGCCAAACGATAACTATTATTGGTTTCTTGAATGAATAACATGGGCTTTCTCCGGTAATCTTAAAATGTGGAGAAAGCCGTCCCCTGCCGGGGTAGACTTTCTCCGGAAGGGTTGTCAAAAATATTCAAAGCCTCGTCAGCGATGTCTACCGACGTTGACCGTCGGCAGAACATATTTTGCTAAAGAGGCTCAATTACGACGCCAAAGGCAGATCTTGATTGGACTCCAAGGCATCAATCCATTCCAGCAAATTGCGGTTGACGGGTTCATTCGCCAACATCGCATCCGGATCGATCCCTCGGCTGGCCAGTACCGCGCTCATTGCCTGGGCTAAAAGGGCGTTGCCTTTTTCCCGTTCCGACTCGCCGCCGTGCTTGATGGCCCAAAAGGGATCGAAGCGTAAGTGTCTGGTACCGCTTGGACACTGTTTATTTACCTCGGCATGAAATGCCCGATCGAGCGATTCAGCCTGTTCGAACTGCTGCCAGAAACCTGGACCGGCTTGAGTATCCACCGGCGGTAACCAGCGTCGCCGACAGCCAACCCAACGGTTCATGCGGTCGATCAAGGTCTTGCTTTTCGGAAAAAAGTGGATGGTCCCGGCGCCCGGATAGTAACGAACGTCAAAGTAACTACTGCTTATCCGTTCACCCTGCTTAAGCGCACTGAAATGCTGCCTAAACACCGATACCAAACTTACTTCCGTTTCGGTCTTGCCGTCGAGCAAGGCAAATACCTTGTCGAAATCGGCTAGAAGTTGCTCAGAATTCCAGTCAAGACCTGTGTGGTAGGACTCGACTTTATGCCCTGGCAGTACGAAGCGCGTGGTCTTGATTCGCATCCCCAGCGTGCGGTGTTTATCATTGGATTTCCACCCCATGTAATACACTGCATTGTCGCTGTGGTAGCGCGTGATCAGATCGAACACATCGCAGACCATGCTGAGTTGAATTTCACCTTGCTGATCGATGATGCCTTGCAGAAAACCGTAAATATTCGCCACGGTAAATTCCAAAGACTTGATCGATTCGAAATCCGACTCCAACCGCTTTTGCGCCGCCGATGACAATCGTGACTTGACCTGAGTCGAACGCAGAATGCTACTCCACGCGCGATTTTTCAGGTCCTGATAACGTTCGTACAGCGTCTGCTTCACCGCATCCAATGACGAATCGTCTACAGTGTGCACACCGCCACCACTCAGCTCACCCAGGGTTTTACCTAGCATGGCTCGATAGCGGCTGGCACGGGCTTCACTGAATACAGCCTGCCGTGTCGCTTCGAAGGCGGCATCGAACATCAATACCGCGTTATCGATAAAAGCAGTCGGTAAGGCTAACTCCTGGGGCACATGAAATGCGCTGGCCAAGTCGTCCGCTTCACGACGATCCTGACGCAAATTGTCCAAAATATTGCCGAGGATCTCCTGTTCGAAGGTTGAGGTTTTTTTCAACCAGATCAGCGCAATTTCGACGTTGGTTTTGCGTTCGGCATCTTCGCCGGCGAACATGTCAGATAAGAACTCCACCTCGCCATGCTGTTCGATCAAACGCACTAACAACTGGCGTTCTTTCGAAAATGGATTGCGTACGGTTTCGGCATTGAGGATGGCGACGATTTCAGCGTCGAACAAGATGTCCCAGGCCTTCAGCACGTGCTGAGCGCCCTGTGCAAAAGGCGGATTCATAATGCAGTGCGAGTAACTGCTGCCGTTTTGAAACTGCAGGAAATCCAACCCGACCACCGTGTAGCCTTGCGCACGTAACACCGCATGCTTACGCATATCGATTTCGACGCAATCAATCGGTACCCGCTGGTACTGTTTGAATGGCTTGCCTTTGAGCAAATGGCCTTCGCCGGCCGATGAATCCAGGACCCGCACAAACCGGGTGTTCTTGAACTTTGCCCAAGCCTTGATACTCAGCGCTTCCGTCGAGGCATAGTATTGAAAGGGATCTCTCATGACATTCTCCAAAAAAAGGGGAATGCCACGCCCCGGTCGGGAACAGACATTCCCGCAGGGATTGATAATGAGGCTCGCCGCGGATATCGCGAAAAGCCGAAGGATGATTAAGCGTCTGGGTCTGAATCAGACAATCCCAGTGCTTGTTTAGCTAACGTTAACAATTGGTCCAAATCGTCCCAATCGATACTGCCGCCGGCGTCTTTACCGCGCTGGTAGGCGTCGATCAGACCGCGGCACACTGCCATCGCGGTGCGTTCTTGACGTAGCTTCACCACCGAGGCATCGGCCTTGGGCCAGACGTCGACCGCTTCGACCTGCCAACGCAGGGTTTTGCCGTCGACTTCCTCGAAGTCGTCGAACAACAGCGGCATTTCCGGGGTGTCGTCCCAGATGGTACCGTCGTCGAAGGCGGCTTCGGCAGCCGCTTGCGCGCCGTCTGCCGACTCTGCGACGATGCCGACTACCACCCGGTGCTTGTAATCGAGGGTGTACGTCACGGCGTAGGCCGGCGATGGGTTCTCCTCGGTCAGCACCTCGCTGTGGTAGGGTGAGATTTCGGCATTGCACGATGGGCAACGGTCGTTGCAGGCGCAATTCCATTCGTCGTCCCATTCGATCTGGCAATAGGGACAACGGTATTGGTTCAGATACAGAATCTCCGAAACCGGAGCTGGTAAGAATGACATGGCAATACCCTCCGTGATCGGCGGGAACCGCCACCCTGCAGGATGGAGTCCCGCCAGGGTGAATAAAAAACCGCCGGCCGCGCGGGCAAACGGTTGCACTTTAAATAAGTCGTTGTAAGGTCAGCGTACGCTTCCTTTTTTCAAGGTACGACGATGAACCCGATAATGACCCGATTAGTGAACTGGGTGAAGTGGCTGGATCTAATCATCGATCCACCACCGAAACCCAGGCCGCAGCCCGAACCAAAACCAATGGCGATTCTGGTAGGGCCCGGCAAACGCCACTTCGATTTGTATCGAAAACTCCTGGCGGATTTGAACGATGCCGAAGTCGGCGTGTTAACCAAACTGCGCGATCCCCAGGTTGCAGGACCGCTGTTAGCCCGCATCCGCGCGCTCCGGCAGGAGACGATCGTTGAGATTGCGCCTCAGCTCGGGCTCGATGTCGAGCGGGAACTGAAGAGCAACAACGTGTTTCACCTGCCTTCGGATAGGACCAGGCTGCACTGACCGCCGATTAATGCACGGCCGAACGCGAGCCCTCTTTGCCGCTGCCAAGCGCTTTGCGCAATTCAGAGGCTGGATTCGGCCGTTTAGCCGGTCCTTCCACCTGCGTTTTGCGGCGCTTTTTTGCAGGCTGCGCGAGCAGTTCCTGTGCTTGGGCCAAACTGAGTTGCAATTTGGCTATTTCAATGTCCGCAAGCATAATCGCTTGGGTTTTCTGTTTAACCTGCAGCTCGATATCGAGTGTTTCGAGCCGGTAGGTCGGACGGTTGTTGCGTTCCAAAATACCCTGCCTTACGGTTTGGGATAAGGTTTCCCAATCCGTTGCCGGCAGGCTGTTTTGTGCGGTAAAGCGGGGTGGTAGTAGGGCCGGCATTACCGAAGCTTGGCGCAAGCGTGCTGTTTGCCATAACGCCCAGTGCTGACTAAACCAGAGCCGGGCGGACTTGAGAGTATGCCAGATCACCCGGATGGCCAGGATGAATAGGGCAAGAATGATGGTGCCTAAAATGAAGTGCATTGAAACCTCCTTCCGCAATGGAAGAACATGCTTCAAACGCACGACCCGGTTCGGGCGATGGCGCCCGAAGCGGGATGGATAAAGGCTTGTAACAAGCCCGATTAAGGATCGGCATTAACGCAACCGATACAAGCAAAACGGATTTTGCTCGCCGCCTGAAGACGGAACGCCGGCAGAAGCCGGAATCAGCATTCTCGAAAGAACGCATGAAGTCGATTTTTTCATGTCCCGTCGCGGACGACGCATGAAAAAACCGGCTGATATCGCACACTGCCACTGTAGCCCGATCCGGCCGGGCGTGCAATAGGGAAGGGTGTCGATACGGGCAGGACTTCATCAAGGATGAAGTTCTGGCCACGCATCGACACGATTCAAGTCACCTAAGCGCTCACGCCGCCAATAGAATGGCTTTGGACAGTGCGAACAGCTGAGGCCTCAATTCAGCCAGGTCATGAATGGTGAGGGCGACCGGAAACAAATGGCCAACCTCCACCCCCAAGCCGATGCCGAGGGTTTCGATGCCGCTGTCACGGCAACGCTTTAAGATCGACAGCGTGCCCGGTAAATCGTTGGGTACGCCGTCGGTCACCGTTAACAGCAGTTTGCGCGGTTCGCGGCATTGCAGCAATTGCGCCGCGGCAAACCAAACGGCTTGCGTCATCGGCGTGGTATAGGCCGAAAAGACCGAAAAACGTCCCAAATTGTCGCGGACTTTTTCGCCGTGCCGTAACACCTGGTGCACCGATTCATCGTTGGCGCCGGGAAAGGCGGTGATTGCCGGATTGACCCCTTGAATGCTCTCCAATGCGAGGGCCAAGGCCATCGACGCTTCCAGGGCCAGAGTGAGCAAACTCACCTCTTCGCCCTGAATGACAAGGGTTTCGCCCATGCTTTCGGATTTGTCCAACAAGATATGCACCGCACAATTGGGCGCAACTCGTTGCCCGGATCGGCAAAACACCCGCGTATCGCCCAACGCGAGTTTGGTTAAGCGGCGAGGATTGATACGCCGGCCGTTTCGCGCGGCTTGCGGCCGATTTTGCCGGTGGGCTTGCACCGCGCTTTGCAACGCAACCCGCAGGGCTTTGCTGTTCTGCTCCACCCGGTTTGCTAAGGCTTGGCCGACTAGCCGACTACCTTTCGGAAACAGACCGACCGGTAGCGTACATTTTTCGGCCGAATCCGGCGTCAAACCCAATTGCGATTTCGCCGTCTCGAACCAATCCTGTTCCAGGTCTTGCTCGGACGTGACGCGCAGCTGGTCCATTAAAGACGGCGTAGCGCTATCGTCCTGTTGGGCTGGTTGATCCGTTCCGGACGAAGCGTTATCCGCACCCGCCGATTCGTTTCCAGGCTCGTCATCCTGATCGGACGGGGCCGGGTCTCCGGGATCGGTCAGGTTTTTGTCGCCGTCTGCGTCTGAACCGGACGATGACGAATCCTCGTGCTCGGTGTCCGTGTCGGATGAATCGTTATCATCTTCGCGGGTGGCGTTGTCGCCATCCTCCGAATCGGAGTCCGAATCACCGCTAGCCGACGTGTTCGTCGGTTCAGTACATTCCTCTTCGAGCATCGCCAAAATCCGATCGGTCAGATCCAGACAGTCGCGTTCACAGGTTAAACCCTCCGGTACTTCCGACAATAAGCCTTCCAAGCGAATCAAAGCGCCGCGTGGAAAACATGCACGCAAGGCCTCTCGGGTGGCGTCGACTAAGGGTTCGAGAACCGTTTGACCTAACACCTTGGCCCGAAGCCGTTTCAGAATGTAGCCGAACAGGACGTTGCCGGGATGATCGGATGCGGTCTGGGCCGTTAAGCGACCTTCGGACACCAACTGTTCCACCACCTTTGCCAGGGTCAAGCGGGTGCCCGGATAGACCTTGGCCAGTTCATGCTCAATGCGCACGTCTTCGATCGCGCCGCAGATACGCCGACGCAGAACCGAGTCACCAAAATCGAGCTGAAAGTCCGAAAACCGAATATGCGCCGCTTCATGGGCCAGATAGCCCCACGCGTAGTTCTGGTACTGCGGATCGGACCCGTTGTAGCCCGGTAGTTGTATCGATTGGCCGTCGGTGTAGGCGTCAGTACCGCCGACCGAGACCGAAATGCCAAAGCGGTTGCCGATCGCGGCCGCCACAATGGGAAACGCGCGTTCTAAAGTTTGATGCATGGCTTGCTCCTTAAAAAACAAGGGGCAAGCCACAGCCCCGAGGGGCGTGTCGAATTGCCCCGATAGGGTGATAAAAATAACGCTTAGAACCAGAATTCGGTCACCGCTTCCTCCGGTAGTTTGGATTTGTCGGTGCCGTGGGTATCGGGTTCGTTGTCGTTGTCGGATCCGAGCGCTTGCGCAGCCAACGCGGGCGGTGCAACGGGTAGAACCGGCCGCGAAGCGATGTCGGCAAAGGATTGAGCTTCGCCTTCATCGTCGGTAAACAGATCGTCTAACAAGCCGGCAAACAGATCTTCCGGGTCCACCATGGGCGGCTCCTTCGGTTCGAGCAGGCTGGTTTGCACTGGGGCGAGCACGGCTGCCGATATCGGCGATGCCGGATGCCCTGACGACAACGTGTCATCCGCGTCTTCGTCGTTCGTTACCTTGGACGGGTTCGACGACAAGCCTTCACCGTGACGGCGAAGCTTGTCGGGATCGGCCAATAGCATGGTCATTGCCATGATCTCCTGCAGCAAGGCCCCCTCGATCGCGCCGCGATTGGGGATTTCTTGCAGTACGCCATCGATCCAGGTGACGATCGGTGCCACGCGATAATCCAAAAAGCTCAAGCCATCCAGTTTGTCGCGAATCCGCTTAATCGGCCGCAACGCATTCCGGGTGACCTGATCTTTTCCGATCAAGGATTGTTCCAGCAATAACTCGGCGTCGTTGGCCACTTCTTGAAACAACTGGCCGCCGATCGAATCGATTTGCTGTTCCAGCCGTGCCACATCTTTCGGGCTGGAGGCTTCCGGTTGTCGGATGGCGACCACCATGAAGTCGAAACCCAACTTCGTGGCCACGTACGCCATAGGGTCGATCGCCTTTTCGATAATGCCGGCAAAGTTCGGATGTTTTTTGATCCAATCGCGCACGGCGTCGTCGTAGCCGGCCAGGAACTTCGCTTTATTAACCGCGAATTCCTGAGCGACTTTTTCCAGCTCGCTCACGATGGCGTCCGCGTGTTCGACCGGCACCACAAAACCGCCCATGAAGCGGGTGCCGACCCGTAAACAGTGGCGTTCGGCCGCTTTTTTCAAGCGATTGAAGTCCGCCAACTGGTCGGGATCGAGCAAACGTTTCGAGCCTAAGCTGGCCAAGTCCTCGGGCGGTAATTCACTGCCGTCGGCCAGTACCAGATCTTCTTTGCGCAATTTTTTCCGCGCGCCGTAGATGTTGGCTTGGATTTTGACCAAGACCACACGTTCCAATATTTGATTACACTTCGTCATAGTGCCTCCTTAAAAGAGGCCTACGACAGCCCCGGAGGGCAGTGTAAGCCCCTTCCGGGTTGATAAAGCCTGTTGAAAGGCGGGTTCAAAAAAGTAAAAACCGTGACCGGTTAAAACCAGTCACTGTCCGTTTCGCCTAAAGCGGCAACCAGATCCAAGGACGGCAACAGCAAGCCCAGTGCTTCAGCCACAGGCCGGATCTGCACTAGGTTGGTACCGAATAGCTGTAACACCTCGGATTCCTGGTGTAAGTCGGTCGAGGTTTCGCGAGACGCATCGGTGACAATGCCCACGTCGATATCGGCAAAGCCGGCTTTTTTCAAAGCGGTTAACCACAGCCAAGCGCCGACGCCGTGTTCTGGACGAATTTGACCGCTGGTGTCGAAGCCGTGTCCCGCTTCGGTCAATTGCACGAGCGTTTGCCAATGGGGCCAAGGGCTGAGCGGTTCACCGAGGCTGTCATACGCCCCAGCGATACGGGATCGCCACAGACTTAGGGCATGGTTTACGGCAAAGACGACCGGTTGCGGTGCGCGGCATTCGACTTGCCAATACAGCACCGACATGTCACACCTGCCAATCGCTGCCGAACACGTCTTGCGCCAACCGATGGATGGCCTCGCGTTCGGCCGCATCCCCCCGCAGAACCAGGGCCCGATCCAAGGCATAGGCCAGGGCGTTCGGGGAACCTTTGTAGTTGGCGCTGAGCTGGGCCCAACGCAACAAGCTGCGGGTCGACATGGTGATCGAGAGCAGACCAGACGAATCGCTGCCGCCAATAAAGACCTTGCGGATCTCGTTGGCCAGCTGAATCATGCGTTCCCGAATGCTCACGGGCATGGTCGGGACCGTGCGTTCCAGCATACTCATTTCGTCGTCCGGTTCCGGATAGCCCACTTCCATCAAACGAAAGCGGTCCATAAAGGCCACGCTTTGACGCATCACCCCTTGATACAAGCCCGACTGGTCGCCGGCGCCGGCACTGTTGCCGGTTGCAACCAGACGGAACTTCGGGTGCGGCATGACGACTTCGTCGGTGGCCGCAATCATCAGCGGTTTGCCTTCGACGATATCGTTCAAACCCAGCAATTCGGCCGGGTCGGTCGCATCGATTTCGTTGAGCAAGAGCACGTGGCCGTGGCGCACGGCGCTGGTCAACGGGCCGTCGGTCCATTTCATCGTGCCGTTGCCGGTTAAGACGAATTGGCCCAACAAATCGTTGAACTCAAGCCGGCCATGACCGGCAACGGCATGCATACCCCAGTGTAAGCGGGCGGCCGCTTGCTCAACCAACGAGGTTTTACCGGAGCCCGTGGGACCGGTGATATACAGTCCATCGCCATTCGGATTCCGAAAGAACGCCAGGACGTCGCGCAATGGCTCGCGCCGAAACACATACGGTTTTTGGACCGGCACGAATGGATTATTTGCCGGGACAAAGCCTTCGACGGTCATCGAGGCCGGTGCGGATACGCCGAAGGTATCGGCGACGGAATACTGTTGGTACATACTGCCTCCTGATTTAAGAGTGACTCCCGAAATAGAAGGCGTGCGCCCCCGGTAGGGAAGCGAACCTCCCTTGCGGGGTTGATTAATGAGTCATAGCGGTTACGATGGTCTAAACCATTGAGGGCTCCGATATGATTCGACTAGGGGATAAACTACGTTTAAGCGACCGGGAACAGCACGCCTTTCGGGTGATGACCGGTCGCGCCACGCCGCCGAAGACGGTGGCGGAGTACAATGCGGCCTTGCAAGTCGCGGCCGATGCCGTGCGGGATAAGGACACGAGTGCCGAATCCCGCTTGCTGCAAGCCGTGTTACTCGGCGAATGCCTCCAACAGGAGTAATTCGGCCAGAAGGTGGGCTTTAGCTTCGCCGATCGCCTTGCTCGCCAGCAATTGGCGTAAGGTGTTGGCTTGGCCGCGGTCGACGAGCGATAGCACCAAGGTGGTGGCAATTGACTCGTTGAGATCCCGGAAGATATCGGGATGATTGAGTAAAGCCCCGGCAACCGAGGCCGGTTTTAACGCGGCCAGTTCGAGGATCTTATCCGCCGTGGACATGGAGGGTTCGCGGCGTGGCAGTTTCGAAACAGAATTGAGGTTCATGGTCGTATCTCCTATAAAAAAGGGAGACACGCCCCCATCGGGAGAGGTCTCCCTGGGTGGGGTGGGTAATCATCAAACGATATCAAACATCAACACCGATCGAGGTTTGCATGATCAAACATGCGGGTAAAGTCCGATTGACCCGAGCGGAATTTCGCCGCTTACAACGCAACAACGCCAGGCGCGGTTACGCGGTCAATACGATTAAAACGACAGCGGAGTACGATGTCGCCTTGGTTCAGGCGTGCTCCCCGGTGTTCCTGGCCGATTTACTGCAGGCGTTGGAAATGGGTAGCAGCCCTTTAATGCGTGGCGAGGTTACTTTCGATCAGTTGACCGACAGTTAACCTACGGTTGACATTCAACCGACAGACACTGCGCGTTCGGCGATCGCGGTCAGCGCAACTGCGTGCAGCTGCTTGAGCAAGTCGACTTCGGGATCGTCACGGTGTTGCCAATTGTCCGGCAACGACGCGATATACGTCGTGACCAGGGTGGGCTCGGTTTTAGCCATCTCGAACAGGCGACGGGTAGTATCCCGGCGATTCTTAAGATCGGTTAAAAACAGCCAAACAGCTTCTGATTTTGTCATAGTGCACCTCCAACAATCAGGGGCACCGATGGCCCGATAGGGCGTGATGCCCCATTCGGGTTATACAATAGGCCGTTGATAGCAACGGCCGGACGAAGCCGGGTTTGACGCACCCGGTACCACCAAGGACATGCCTTGATCGCCGCCTGAAGACGGAACGCCTGCTCTGCAGGATTTTCAGCGTATCGATGACGATAGCGCTAGAAAAGTCGGTTGAGGGCTTGGCTTACCCCCTTAAAACAAGCCCTGAATCGACTTAAAGAAACGAACACTACCGAGGTAGTGTTCGTTCGTTGCTAACGTGTTTTCAAAACCAACTGCTTTCCATCACGGCCAAGGAGTCCGGGTCAAACGCTACTTGCGCGTTTTTGCCATTGTCGTCTCGGCACGTCACGCGTACCCGCGAGGCCGGAGCCTTGCGGTACGGGGCCAGCTCCGCCTCAGTCAGTTGCGGGAGCAGGGCCGTTAAAGCCGCCTTGTAATCGATACCCCCCTGGCTGACGCTTCGACAGACACGCACGCCGGAATGTTCGGCGATGACGTAATCGGCCATTTGCTCTACCCATTGGGCTTCGGTCTTGGCTTGCAGTTCGGCCAGTTGGATGGCTTCGGCTTTCAATGCCTCCAGTTTCTTCTGCCGGGCACGGTATTCGGCCGCCAGTCGATGCCATTGAATTTCGGCGTCGCCTTCAGGCAAATACAAGTCCCGCTTCAGGTCTTTCGGCGGTTCTTTTTTAGTGATGACCCAACCGTAAAACGTGATGGTCGCGTTGATTAAAGTCACCAAAAAGGCGTCATCGCGCGCGATGTCGAACACCTTGACATGCTGGTCGTCGAGATAGAAGCACAGATAGCCTCTTTTAGCATCGGCGACCAACAACTGCTGCTGCATTTGCACCCAATACAATTTATAGGCGGCCGACTGCTCGCCTTCCTGCACCACGTTTTCGTAGGTGCTGGGATGCGGGCATTTGATTTCGACGGGTTCGCCGTTAGCGGGAATGCCGTCGAACGAGGCGCGGATCAACGGGTATTGATCGCACTCGCCGCACAAGGGCAACAACAGTTCGTCACACGTGGCTTCGAACCATTGCGCCGCCTTCGTTTCCAGTTCGCGGCCGCGACGGACCAAGGGATGGTTGTCGAGGTTGGCTTCCAGGACGATGCCGACCCGTTCCGCCCACAAGCGCCAAGGCGTTTTGTAAGGCGAGCGGTTCAGAATAATCGCCGCTTCGCTGGCGGTTACCCCCTGCGATCGCCACAGTCGCCACGCATCGCTGCGTTGGGCGATATCGACGATTTTCATTCGAACTCTCCGTCGATCCGGATGTGACAGCCGTGCAGCAAGCCTTCTAATTTGCGTTGTTTCAACACCGCGTGGCAACGCTGTGCGAGACGGACATCGTCGAATAGCAACAAGGTGCAACCCGGCGATAGAGTGCAGATGCCGCCGAAGGTATCGGCGATACTGACCAAGTCGGCGTAGGAATGCCGGCGATGAAATAGCCGGGTTTCCGTGTCCGGATCCAGCGTTTTATCAAGAAATCCCGGCCCATAGCGGCGCAGGACGGTCGGTGAGTCGTAACGGCTCCAGTCGGTAAAGCTGGGTATCCGGTTGAGGGATTGATCGAAGGTAGTGATTTCATTCATGACGGTTCTCCAAGAGAAGAGCGTCACGAATAGCCCACCGGGCGAATCATGACGCCCTGGATGGGTAAATGAGAAAAACCGAAAATCGGTTTAATTTCTGAGTGCTTGACGAGCCTTGTTAAGCTCGGCGTCTTTCGTAGATAGCGGCGGCATAGTCATGCCTTCGGTATGCGTTAACGCGGGTTTCGGTTTGGCTTTGTCCAATTCCGCACGGGCATAGATCAGGTCAACACCAGTAAATCGGCTGGTGATGAATTCTTCGGCCGCCGCCCATGCATTTGCATCTTTTGTCCGTTTAATCAGGGTTTCAACTGCCTTAATCAAATTTGGATGGAGCTTAGATGCATCGATCACCTCCGGCTTGGCTTCAGCTTGAGGCTGTTGCTCGGGTGCCGCAGTAGTCGGTTCGGCCGGCGGATCGATATCGATCACGTCGGAACCGTCGATATCGATGATTTTGCCGTCCATTTCCTCGGCGGCATAACCGCATTCTTCCGGAAAGGCCGCGCGCAAAGACGCCGCTTTACCGCATTTGGCCAATTGCCCTTTGGGGCGCTTGATCCACATCGCGGTAGGCACTTGCGAGTTTTTGCCGCCGGCCGTGCTGTAGGCTTCAAGCCAATAGACTTCCTCGGTAAAGGCGCAACGTTGGCCGCCGACGATCCGGTATACGGTAACCGCCACCCATTCGGGAAAAGTTACGCTGACATTGACGTCCTGCCATTGGTCGTTGTCGTCTTTGTGGCGCCCGGTAAAGGTCTTGGTGACATCCGGGCCCCACACGGGACGGTCCATGCCGGCCCAAACACCGGTTCGGGACGCGGTGGTCTGGATTTCCGTGATGGAGGGCCAGACGGTTTCGACATTGCGGCCTAAAGCGGTACTCCACATCGGGACGATATGGACCGGTTTTTTGAAGATGTCGAGTTTTCGGGTTTTGCAATAATCCAGAGCCATCAAGATGGCTTCTGCGGTTTTGGCTGTGGGAAAGGTGACTTCCGTCAGCACTTTCCAGGATTGCTCCGTCAGGCCATAGGTTTGTTTCGCAGCATCCGGCATTGCCGGGCGAGTACGCGTATCGGAGGTATTTTTGCCGGGATTGCTTTGAGCCATAATCGTTCTCCTTAAAAAAAAGGGAACGACGGACTCCCATTGGGGAATCGGATCGTTCCCCGTTGGGTGGTATAGGCGTCTTGAATGACGCATGGATTGAAAGCTGAGATTGACGCACTCAGTACGGGAACATCGGTTCCCGCCGCCTAAAGACGGAGCGCCTGCTGTTGCAGGATCTTCAGCGTTGATTAACGCTAAAAACTAGTGGCCTTTATAACAAAAGAAATTGCGAAGTGGAAGTGGATTTTAGCGGCGACTGGGTACCTGAGCGTGTTGCTCGAAGAATCGGTAGAATGGTTAAACGCTTGGCGATATCCCCGAAGCCTTAACAGGAGCAAGCCACTATTTGACTTACCGAAGACAATGCAGGGTAATAGCTGGTCCACGGGCTGAATTATTGAATAAGAGCCTCGATTTTGGCCAAGACTTCGGCCAATACCGCCCCGTCCACCATAGATATCTTTTCGGCCTGACGCGCCGCCCAATCCAGACTCCGAATCTGATCCGCCAATATCACACCACTCACACGGTCGCCGTCCGGTAACGGTACCTCAAACGGATATCCTTTAACCCGACTTGTTACAGGGCAAATCAACGCCAGCCCGGCTTTGACGTTATAAGTGCGTGGCGTAACGACCAGGCCGGGGCGGCGCCCCGCTTGTTCGTGGCCTGCTTGAGGATCGAACGCAATCCACACCAAATCCCCGCGCTCAGGTACGTACGATACAGCCATTAATTGTTACCCTCTCGGCCAACATCCGGCCCCCAGTCAATGCAATCATGCCGATTATCGGCAGTCATGCCAGCCAGCAACTCGTCCAACTTGAAAACAGGCTTAGTCGTGGACGGCACAATACGAAACCCGCCATCATCAGCCGTCAGTTCGACCGGCGAACCGATTTCCAGCTTTAACTGTGCCAGCATCGCCGCCGGCAATCGAATCACGGCGCTATTACCCCATTTTTTAATTTCAGTTTGCATCAGATTTACTCCCGTTAAACGCGCTTAATGCAAATCTTTGTCGACCGATATAGCGCCGCCAAAAATGACTTACCCGAGGCCGGCGCCTGCCGTAAAAGTGCCTATAGCAGTTTGCGACCCAACTTTCATTGTTACCTCTGAAATAAATTCAAATCGGTAGCCACATTGTCGCTACGTTTTTTGTGGGTTGCAATCCTGTGGCGACAATGATTGCAAATTTGACAATCAGGATGGCGTGAGATGTGAAGCGTGGGACTTAACTTTCTTTCTTACTTTCTTTATTTCTTTTAATATGTCAAACTCCTGCCGTCGCAGTTGAATCCGAATGGGAGTTCGCCATGCAAGAAGAATTTGAATCCAGTTTGGGTCGCCCCGCCGATATTACCGACGACCAAATTATCGAAGCCGGCAAGGCGTTGACGAAGGCGAATCGGAATGTCACCGGATTTGCGTTACGCAAGCTAACCGGCGGCGGCGATCCGAAGCGGCTCAAAGAGGTTTGGGACAGGCACAATGCGGCTCAAGCGGTGACAAATTCGGAGCCCGTCGTCGAGTTGCCGCTGGAAGTGGCCGAAAGCTTGGCGGTGTTGACCAAGGGGTTGGTCGACAAAATTAACGTGTTAGCGCTGGAACTGAACGACAGAGCGGTCAAAACCCAAGAGCGGCGGGTAGCTGATGTGTTGCGAGCGGCGCGCGAACAGCAAGCCCAATCAGAGCGCGAGCTGGCTGATGCCTCGCAGGCGGTCGATGAATTGGAGACCATGCTGGCGGATGAGAAGGCCAGGGTGGGGGAGTTGACCAAACGCTTGACCGAAGCGCAGGCCGCGAACCAGTTACAGGCGGTTGAGCTAGCCACCTTGCGCGAACGATTGGAGGCGGTAGAGAAGAACGCGAAGGCAGCAACCGAACAGCATGAAGCAGAGCAAGCCAGGCTGCGGCAACAGGTGACGGCTCAGAAACAAGCTGCCCAATCTATCGCGGCCGAGCGAGACCAATTGAAAACGGAATTGACCAAACTGCAGACCAAAGTGGAAACCGCGGAGGAACAGCGAAAGGAGGAACGACAAAGAGCCGCTGCGGAACTTCAACGTACGGGCGAAAAGCTGATTAAGCTCGAAGCTGAAACAGATCGCGCTAAAAAAGAGGCTGGCAACGCGCGGGAACAGGTTGCGCTTCTAACAGGCCAATTAACGGCCATGAAAACACAGGTCGAACAGTTAATGAAAGCTATTGGTAATTAGTTAATTGCGCTGAACCGGGGGCCTGAAAAGTCGCCGTTGACGATCTCAACCAACCGGCCAATACCGGTCAATCGCCAACGCAATTCTTCAAATACTTAAAAGGCGGCTAAGGATGCAAAAGCAGACCATCAGTTGACGTTCAAGATTCCTCCAATTCGACTACAGCAATCGGGGTTACCTTCCTGCAATTTCTCGATAAAGACTATAGCCATCTTCAAACCTTGGTTAAGACCAACAAAATACTAGCCGCTTACAACCCGCTAGACACCACTCCCTGCCATTGCTCTCCACTTAAATCTGGCCAAAATTCAAGTCCAATCAGATAGAGAAGATAGATGATTCTAACCCATAATAGCGGCGCAATTTTGCCGATGACACTGACTAAAAACGATTGTCGGCTTAGTTTGATGGGTGTCGGCGGCTCGACCGGTTTGCCCTCAATCACAAAATCCGCAATCGCATTCCAGTTTTCCTGATGCAGCGCCGCGCTATGCGCACCTTTGACGTATTGAATCTGATGGACTTGCGGTGAGTGAAAGCCTCGGTGACCCGCACCACCCAAATCCTGCCAGTTCAGCATCTGCATGGCATTGGGGAACCACGCCACCACCCAGTCGCCGGAGGCGACGTAGTTTAAGACTTTTTCCACCCGGCCTTGCCTAAGCAATTTTTCCCATTCGTTATCCGTTCTGACCACGCTACCGGCCAATACCACTTGTTTGAAGCGGCAGCACGGGTATTCTTTCAAAGCTTTGGTCAATAAATACGTTCCGTGGCTATGGCCGACATAGGAAAAATTGGCGTTAGGATATTGCGCCAAACCCTCGGCATATTGATCCATCAACCATTCCACCTTTTCGCGCCTACGCCAAGGGAACAGAAATGACAGCGTTGGAAAATAGCCAAACTGGAGGTTTCGGTTTCGAATGTCCTCTGGTGATCGGTGCCTCGTTGTTTGACCCGACAGCTATTTTATTTGCAATTAATTCGAGCTCAAAAAGACGTTGATTGCGAATCAGATCAATTTTAATTGCAAGCCGTTACAAATAAGTATCAAGATATATCCTAAGCATAACTAAAAATCGTCATTTTTTATTGGTTGATAAACACTATGGAAATTCTGAATCTGCAACACCATACCCCTGATCAATTTGTCGGAAAGACTGTAACTGTAAGGGGGCGTCATTATAGGATTGGCGTAAGTTTTCGAGTCAACGACCAAGGTTATTCTCACTACTTGATCAATGACATGTCGGGGCTATGCCTTCATATCATTCAAATCCGAAATGAGTATATGTCCGATCCAAGCTCTGCCACTCAGGCGAGCCAGTTGAAAGAGAAATTAACCGCCGAGTTACGAACAAACATGCAAAAGGAGTCAAATACCGTTGAAATCCCAATAATAACGGTAACTGAGGCCAACGGTGGCTGCTTCGAGTTACACGAAACTTCATGGGGCATGTTTGGTTGCCCCGAAGAACCGCCTGTATCAGAGTTAATTCAAGAGGCTAGCGCTTTTCAAAAAGAAAATGACTTCCCATCAGCTGTTGCAATATTGAAAAACGTGCTTACTGAGTTCCCCTATCACACCGTGGCACTTAACAACCTTGCCTTCTGTTATGAATCACTAGGCAACATTACCTCAGCCATTGCTGTTATGGATCAAGTGATAGAAATAGAGCCTAACTATGTGCAGTACTTGGGTAATCGGGTGATTTATGCGCTTAACACTCCGCGCCGCAGACAAGCATTAGAATTATTTCATCAAATGAAAGCCCAGTATCCACGGGTTCCCGACTATGATTATTATGGTATCCATGCCTTTTTATGCTGCGGAGCAACTGATGAGGCAAGCAATCTTCTAAAGTCGTTAGCCTTGCCCAAACAACAAGTTGATGAATTATCAACACTTGTATCTGCAGCAGTAGTTGCCAAAAAGCAATTTGCGCTTCTGGATAAAGCTATTTGTAGTAGGCAGACTCCTATTTCAGCAGCACTGACCGGCTTGCAAAAAATTTATGCAAGTTATGAATCAAATCCTTTAGTTCAGGCAAATCTTGGTTTGGCCTTGTTTAGGGATGGTCAATATGAGCGTGCAGCGCGATTATTGATGATGGCGACCGGAGGGATTGCCGACAAGTGGATGATTTATTGCTGGGCAAACGCGGCTTTTTGTCAAATTGAACAGGGTAATTGGGTGACTGGAATGCAATTGCTCAACCATACCATGTTAGTGCTAAATGCTTTAGGGCCTAAAATGAATGCATTTGATGCACCAGGAATTGCCACTTGGATTAATGATGAGACGGTTCAGGAATCAAATTCACCTTCTGCAGCAGAAATCGTCGATAAAGCAATAGCCACATGCCCTGATAAGATATTAATCACCGAAGAAGTGAGGCAATTAGCGGCCCTATATAGACAGGCGGCAGCGCAATATGCAAATTCAGCAAATCAAAATACTAACACTGACCCCGTCAAACCTTGGTGGAGCCGATTCTGGTAAATGTAAAAAACGCCAAATTTGGCGAAAGAATCCGCTTTGCAACACCATTGAAAATAATCCAGTAGGTCTAGATTGGGAAACGGCGGCAAATTTACCCATTAAACAAGAAAAATAGCGTCACGATTTTCCAGCGGAAAATTGAATTCAAATACATTAAATTAAACTCACTAACTTCTTAGCTGGAAATTTCAGCGCCGAATAGCAAAATTATTGAAAGCAGTTTTCCAGTGTACCTGGCGAAATAGAGGAGTCAGCAATGGACTTTAGAGCTGTCATTGCCTCTATGATGACCTCTATGGCGGCTAAGGGTCGTAAAGAGCCGGCCAGACCTTCTGTTTCATCGCCCGAAAGCGGTCGCTTCCACAATACAACACCCACCAAGCAATGCCTTAATCACCTGACATTCCCAATATGGCTTTGTACCGCGAGTCTTTATCGGAATGTACATAAATCGAGGTAGTAGCGATGTTTTTGTGGCCGAGATTGTCCCGCACGATTTCCAGCGGAACCCCTTTGTAAACGGCGTGGCTACCATGCGTATGGCGTAGCCAATGGGTACTGGCTCGGCGGATTTTGTCCGCCGCGACAGGGTCGGTTGGACCGATATCGTCCGCGGCGGCTTCAAAAAAGGCCTTGAGCTTTTGGTACAGCGCCGATTCGCTGAGGAAAACGGCGCTTTGCGCGTCGTCAGGCGCATCCCTTAAGCGATTGCGTAATTTGCCGACAATCGGGGTGTTCGGCGCAGCATAACCAATTGGTTTGAGTTGCCGGTCTCGCAAATGAGCATTGATTTTGTCAATCAGCTGCGGAGCAATCGGGACCTGGCGATGCGCCTTACCTTTACCGACGACGTTTAACCACCATTGGTCGCCGTCGTAACCGGTGAGGCGTTCCAGATCGCCAATTCTCGCTTTGGTCAATTCGTGAAGACGTAAACCGGTTAAGTAAGCGAAGCGCAGAATGAACAAGGTTCGCCGGTGATCGGCCCGCTTATTGTCCGGGGTAGCGGAGTTGTTGGCTTGCCGTTCGGCAAAGCCAATCAAATAGTCCCAGAGTGGGGGAGACAGTAATCGATCGGTGCCCTGGCGCCGCCCGTAGCCGCGCTTGCTTAAGCCGGCGAAGGGGTTGCTGTCCAAATAGCGCTGGCCTACCAGCCAGTCGCAGCAGGCACTCAGAATGATTTCGGCTTGGCGAGCACTACTGGGTTTCAGCGGACCTTTGAACGGTTTCCATTGCGGTGACCAACGTTGGCCAGAGGGACCGATCCAACGCTCGGCCGGCTGCGGGTCTTCGAGGAAACGGCGAAATTCGGCGCAATCCGGCGTGGTCAGCGACGATATCGCCTTGCCGCGCTCAAAGATCGCCCACAACAAAAACCGCTCTATTTCCTTCCGGTAGGTGCGATGGGTCGGGGTTCCGGCGTCGTATAAGGACAACCAGGCCAGAATCGCCTCGAAATCGTTGCCGGCGTCCAATAAACACCGTGAGACCGGAGCGCGGTTTGAGCCGGATTGCCCGCTCAGATGCTCGGGTGGCCGGAATCGCTCGATGGGGGCGATATCGGACGAACCCACTGTTACCGGGGGGCGTGCCGGGGGTTTTCTCGCCAAATCCAGACTGAGGCCCAATACCTCCGCATAATCGGCAAAAAAAGCCTGAATCTCGGTGGCGGATGTTTGGCCCAAGCGCGGGATTTGCGACCACCAGCGCTGGCCATGTCGGTTGATGAAATCCGCCAACTGGGTCAGGCTGTGAATGTTTTCGGTTTGCGCTAAGCGCGCCGCGGCCGCGGCTGGCAGCCAACGGCTACAGGCTTCATTCGGATGTGGCAATGGCGCCGGTTTGCTTTTCAGGCGATCCAAAGACTTCAAGGCTTTGTCAATCCACTCGGCACTGCCGGTGCACGGCTGTTGCCAAATGGCGGCATCGGCTGTCAAATTCAACAGCTCGGCTTTGCGCGCGAGGGTGCGGGACAGGGCCATGACGGTGCGACGGGTCTCAGCGGTACCGGCGTCATCCAAGTACGCCTCACCGAGCACTGGCCAGGATAAGCCTTGTATCCATCCCCGTAGTAATCCGAGTTCGTTGGGGGTCATCCGGCCGCCTTATCGGGGGTATTCTGGGCCGGCCGGCGTTGCTTTCTGACCAATTCGTGTAATCGGCGGCATTTGTCCTTCTCGGCCTGAAGCTCCGCTTCCCGAGCAGCTAGTTGTGCGCGTAAGGTGGCCAGATCGGCTTCCCACTTGAGTTGGTGTTCATGTCGATCGCTGAGTTGTTGCATCAATTGGGTAATCCGCGCCTGAGCCGTGGCCAGTTCGAGTCTAAAATCCTCCAGCTCGCGTCCCAGTGCGGTAATGGTCCGTGCATGTTCCTGACGCGCGGCGTTCTTTTCTTCCTCAATGCGAGCCAAATGCCAATCGTGTTGCTGATCGAAGCGATGCGACCAGGCTGATTCCTGTGCCTGCAGTGCCGCTTTGGATGTCGATAAACTGCCTTCCGCTCTGGACAACGCTTCTCGGGTGCTCGCCCATTCGGCGTTGGTGTGGCTGAGCGATTGGCGTGCCTCTGCCAGCGCAGTCGCCAATTCGGCATTCGTGTGCCGAAGTTCCTCGTTGTGTTGGCTCAGTTGCGATCGCTCGGTGTCCCATTGGGTTTGTTGGTCTACTAGCTGCTGTTGCAATTGGACAATCAGCGCTTGGTCGTTACGGGCGTTTTCTTCGAGTTGTTGTCGCTGTTCGTCAAACTGTTTACTGGCTTCCTTCAGGGCCAGTTGCCAGAGCGAAACGGCTGTATCCAACATTACGGCCGGCATATCCGGCCTCTCGAAGGTTTCTTTGTGCTTGTTGGCGAAATGCAGTGTCCAGTCTTTGATGGCTCGGCTGATCACGGTCGGACTATTCACACCGATTCGATCCCGAATCGCGTCGATGGTCGGAAAGCGGCCGTCTTCCCTTAACACGGTATCGCAGCATTCGTAAGCGATGGCATAGGTATCGGTTCTATTAGACATGGATGAAACCATAATTCACAGATGATTCATCTTCGCACGAAATTCACGGCATGCAACAGGGACCGGCACGCCAATCTAACCTTTTCGTTGGTCCGTTTCAGATGGAGGGGTGGCAATATGCAGAAGCTGACCCGCTGGCAAAGTGCATTTCAGAGGCATTTAGCCAGCGGGTTTGAATTTTCAAATACGCTAGCATGGCAACCTTTCAATTTAGTAAAGGAAGGTGAGCCATGGCCGAAACCCAATCCGGATCCGGAACAGACCTCTATAGTCGCCCCAGCTTTACGCAGTCGCTGGTGCTCAACAGCGAATATAGCAAACGCGTCCATCAACGCTACTTCAAATCCGTCGTGTCCGCGCTGTACATGATCGACACGATTTTATACATCATCGGCGAAAAGGACCATATCGATCAGGTACAAGAGGTGGTGTCCGGGTTGATCGATGCGTGTACTCAAGATCTGCTGAGAGAAATCGAGCGGCTGGAGAAATTGAGAGACGATAACGGTGTGTCCGGAACGCCCAAATACAGTAATCCCGGTCGGTACGATATCGAAATTGTCTCGCCTCAGGTGTCGCAGTTCGTCTCGTTGATGCTGAAAATGGACGACGCCATGAAATTGGTCGACACCCTTTGGCTAAGCAACATCATCCCGAACGACAAGCGCGCGGACACCGAGCGTCAATGGCAACTGCGGATTCAGAAACTGGCCCGCCGGATCATTAGCCTCCGCGGTAGTGCTTACCGAGAAGCGCGCGCCCGCGGCAAGACGACCGAAGTCGAAACTGCTACACAAGCCTTGATTGACAAAGGTGTCGACCTCGATACCGACGATGGGAAAGAAGTAGCGGATATCGAGACAGAGGACGAGGAAGAGACAGAGGCTGTGGCGCCGAAATCGACGCGTCGGTACGGCTAACTTTTAAACTTTCGGGGCAGGGATGCCGTGCAGGTGAATCTCAGAGGCATTTAGCCAGCGGGTTTGAATTCCGGTTTTTGATATAACGGTTCGCGCTAACGTTCAAGGAGGTAGCTGGCTTCCCTAAATAATCAGCATATCTAATGACTCCCGGCGACGGGCAGTCAATTTAAACCCTAAACGGGGGAATTCTCCGTTTAGGGGGAGTCCTCCGTCTAATTTAGGAGGATCTCATGAAAATGCGCAAAGACACAGCGGTGCAGGTTCATCCCAGCGTCGAACAGTTCGATATCTTCGTGATCGATTGGGACGCACTGCCTCAATTCACGGAATCGGAATTCGACGAGCTGCGTTACCGTTTGTTGCTGGCGATGTTGAGTTCGCTGAAAGACTTACGGGTCTGCGACGAACAAAAGGCGGATGCCTTGGAATGGTTGAAAAGTGACGACACGTCGCCTTTTTCGTTTCGAGTCTGCTGCGAAGCGGAAGGTGTCGATTTCGAAGTAATGCGTGATCTGATTTTGGATCACTTGAGAATGTAATTTACCGAATCGCATCCCATGTTTCATGGGATGCACCTTATTCCTGGCGGCCTCTGGGGTGGGTTTTATGAGTCAAGCGGAACATGGCGGGCATTCTCCTTCATTGGAAGGGATTGAATCCAACCGTACCGACGTGCAGAGGCCGTTCGCGATCATTCATGTCAAACCCCACATCTGTAATCCGGGTTCCCATCATCCGGATATGTCGTGCCGCGCCTGTGGCACTGGCAGCTATGCCGAAGACGCTGCTTCACCCTCTGACAAAACAGACAAACCATGAGCCATTATCGATTAGACGGTATCGAATTCACCGAAGCTCACGAGGAGTTTCAAAACATATTGGCCCGAGCGTACGCCAATAAGCAACGGCCGTTGTGCTTGTGCATGGCAGACGGCGTCGAAACGTATATTGCCTATGCCCATGAACGATATTGGCTGAAACGGATGCCCAATTCCGGCGGCCACCATCATCCGGGCTGCGAATCCTACGAACCGCCGGCCGAATTGTCCGGCTTGGGTCAGGTGTACGGATCGGCCATCAAAGAAAATCTCGATACCGGCGTTACCCAATTGAAGTTCGACTTTCGTCTGGCTCCAGGGAAAAGCCGAACGCCGGCCCTAGCATCCGAAACCGATGAAGCGGCCAAGCCGACCAGCATTAAAGCGTCCGAAGCCAAACTCGGCCTGCGCGGTTTGCTGCATTATCTCTGGGAGCAAAGCGGTTGGCAGCGCTGGACGCCAGCGACCGAGTCACGGCGCAATTGGCATGGGTTGCGCAAAGCCCTGTTGGGGGCCTGCGCCGGAAAAGTCGCCAAAGCCATGCCACTGGATGAAATCGTGTTCATTCCGGAAACGTTCATCCTCGAAAGAAAGGATGAAATCAGCGCCAGAACGGCGAAGTTCTTGGCTTGCTCGGACAACCAAAATCGCTTTCGGATGTTGATTGGCGAACTCAAGGAGATCAAGCCGGCTCGTTTCGGACATAAGCTGGTTATCAAGCATCTGCCGGAGCACCCGTTTTATCTAAACGATCAGACCTATAAGCGCATGGTTAAGCAGTTCGATGCGGAATTGCTTTTGTGGCGAGGGATCGAATCCAGCCACTTGATTGTTATTGCGACTTTTTCGATTAACCAAGCCGGCTACGCGGAGTTGGACAATCTCAGCTTGATGAATGTCTCGTCGCAATGGATTCCGTTCGAAACTGCCGACGAATTGGCGCTAATCGAGTATTTGGTGGCGGAGGGCCGCTCGTTCAGCAAATGTTTGCGCTACAACCTGGCCAGAACGAAACCGTTAGCGTCGGCGGTACTGGTCGATATCAGAATGCCCTTGGCACTTTATATTGCCCGAGACGGCGCCGGGGATGAATCAGCGGATGGAATCGATGGTTTGATCGCCGACAGTCAGACGGCGTCGTACATCTGGGATCCAAAACAACCGGGTTTACCGTTCGAACCACAACAGGGGAAACCTCAAATCGCCTATGCCGCAACTGTATAACCTTCAATCCACAACGACTTTAGGAATTGAGGCCTAATTGGTCATGAACACAGTCAATTTAATCGCGATTCTCACGCTTTATCGTCTAGCCGACGACGGTCTATGGCATGGCTACGGTGCGCACAGCTCGATTCGGATTACCAAAGGCGTGAAAGAGTTTGTCGAGGCCGCCGGACAGACTGAACTATTGGCTTGGGCGGTGTCGGTTTTGCCGCCGCTTTCAAATTGTTATCCGTGGCTCAGGATCGAATTAACTAGCGGCGCCGGACAGGCGCTGTTAGCGGTGACCGACGAAAAGGGTAAGTGGGTGACCGAGGATTCCTTGTCGTGGTCCGACCAACAGGTCGGACGTTGGATATTTTACTGGACGGACAGGGTATTACTGTTGTCTGGCGAATATTGAATTCATCAGTCATTCAAAGGCATGGCAAATGGCGTTTTCCGAGCCATTTAGATATTACTCAGCCAAGAGTTACCCATTAATCGCGCGATCGCAAACTTGGCGATGCAACCTATTTGGGGTTTATAGCGGAATGGCGCCTTAAATTGGTAATGTGATTATTTTTATATTAAAAATGACTCGCAAATGCCGGTTATCATCGCTTAGTCTTTTTCAGAAATACAGATGACTATTCTTCATTTTTATCGTATATTGATAATATCGTTTCTTACTAACGTTATTCTTATGTGCGATATTTACCTGGAACGACACGAACCGGATTCGAATATTCATCGATTCTATGCGCTGACGATATCACCCGGTATTTTTAGCGACTGGTCTTTAGTAAGGGAGTGGGGCCGGGTTGGATCGCCCGGAACCGTGCGCTCTAATTGGTATGAATCGGAAGAAGAGGCGATAAAGGCTCAAAATGACATACTGCGAACAAAACAGCGCAGAGGCTATGCGTTAGCCGCGATAACGTGTTAATACTTTAGTTTCTCTATTAAGGAATAAATAATGCTTGAATTTGATGGTAAATCCTAAGGCGAATTGCTCGATATTATCAATAGCGCAAAAAGTCAGCTCAGTGCGAGAATCAGCGAAAAGCGAGAACTGGTGATCGCTCAAATTAAAGAATTAGCGGCTTCGATTAATGTGTCGGTGGAGATTATTGATGCCACCGTGAAAACAAAAGCCTCTCGCAACCCCCAAGTTGCACCGAAATATCGCAACCCGGCTAATGCAACCCAAACCTGGACAGGTCGTGGTGTTGCGCCAAAATGGATGAAGGAATTATTAGGGGCCGGGCGGAGCAAAGAGGAATTTTTAATATGAGTTCTCCGGCTCATTCCAGGCGGGCTTTGTACGGCCGTAGCTAGATCCGCCCAGGACTATGCGTTCTAAAGCTTGCGTTCTATTCGGTTTGTTGGCCAGTATGGGTCTAAACGGCTGCGCGACTCACATTGCGCTAAAACCTGACGCCGACGATCGGGCAAAAAAATATGCGGCCTGCCGGGAGGAAGCCGACAGTCTGTATGCCGTTACGCCAAGGTACCCAACGCATAGTCGTTATCCTTGGCGGGCATATTCGCCGAACACGCCGGCTTTTCGGTTCAATATGGGCGATACCTTGGACGACGGCGATCTGGATGTCGCGGCCGTCGGAAAGCTTCCTTGTTTCAGACAATCTCCGCCGCCCGGTGTCGAGCTTGACGAGCGGATCTGGGGGCAAATTCTCAGAGAACGCGAGTTCTTAACGGCTGGTGAGTATTTCCAGATGTGGAAGTTATGCGGGGGTGGTAAAAAATACCAGTTTCTCGATGAATGTCCGCAAAACCAAATCCGGGCCGACTTGTGCCAAGACCAAGGTCGAAATTGCAAACTCGATTTTAACGGATGAAAATCGAAAAATAGCAATGAATGCGTACTTGCGCAGCTGGCTCGTTAAAACGTTGCGCAAGGAGGGTCGCATTGATGACAAGGGTCACATCATTCGTGGTAATAGAGAAAATCCGGTCCCTTAGCGCGGCCAAGTTTGAACCCGTTACTATTGATAACGTAGTATCAATAGTGTGATTAGTCCGTGACCGACACCTCCAAAATCCAACAACTTGTTCCGATCGCGAACCGGATTCTAACCGCCGAAAATTTCCACCGGCTGTCCGACGTGCCACCTGAGGTGGAATGGTACGCCAACCTGATGTATCCGCAAACCCGCCGCGTTTACCAAAATGCCGTTGAAGACTTTTGAGCTTCGCCGGCATCCAACGACCTGAAGATTCCGCGACGTGACTAGTGCCCATGTCATTGCCTGGCGGGACGATTTGGGCGATCGTGTCCAAAATGGTGCAACTATTCGGCACCGGCTATCGGCCTTTACCTTTGCGACAGAAACGCCGTCGCCAACAGCATTTGCAGGTGTGTATTTCCTATCACCTCAACCCAAGTGGCTATGCGGCACCGAACGACTAGGCAGAGCCATTTGGAAGAAATGGAGTGGTTACGATCGTCGCAGCCCAGTTGAAACCAAAATGCGTTGCTTCAAGCTGCTGGGTGAACGGGTCAAAGCGCGTATTTTTAATAGCCAAGTCGCTGAGTTGCAAATTCGAGCCGCGATATCACCAAATCTGTTGGCTTCGTTACTCGGGATTTTTAAAATCACTGCCCAGGAAGCGAAATTAATCCCGAGCCGAGTGATACTCATCGCGGGGAATGGATACAATTGCTAGTGGTTAGCTTGGTCTGTTCTTCCTTGCTGTTTCAAGTCACCTATTCGGCAGCCATAATCCCCGCTTGACGGGGCATATAGCAGGATACCTGCTCGTTTGCGGATACTGGGCGGTTTCGGCTTAGCCGTTAGGCAAGCTCTATCTGGAGCCGTGGTATGTTCTGAAATGGGCGGAGGTTATGGAAGCACAGTCAATTTAACGCCGAGCAAGCGGGCGATCGGCGACAAAGCGAATAATAGCCCTATCGCGTTGCCGATTGGACGTAAGGACAAGTTTGTTCGAAGTAGCGATTTGCGACAATTAGCTAACGCCGATTGTCATCGTTTAGATGCGCGGCTAAAACCACAACTCCACCGGCAACCAATTTTAGAGACTAACAGATGGCACGAAGGGAATCGACAAACGACAGGGAAGCCTATGCCCGCCCACGTGACCACCACGCTCGGCATCGATCCGGGTTGGCCAGCCTGCCTCACTGGAAAAACCTGACCCCAATCGTTATCGGCTTAACTTCGAGAAAGGTCGGCGGCAACCTGATCCAGGATACTTTCCACGGCCAGTTTACCGACCACCTGGAAACCAGCGCCGTCGCCAATCTGCCGGGCATGCAGGCATGTCCTGAGCGGAGTCGAAGGGGCGCGAGACAAGTCCGCAGCCTGCGCGAAGCGGCCAGTATCAGCACCACCTTGGCGGGCCTGCTCAGCCAATTTGCTAGTGCCGGTCGCACCGACCAGCAAACCTTATTGGATCAAATCCTCGACGACTGGAGCGACACCAGCACCATGGCCGCCACCTACAGCGGCCACAGCCTGACCGTCAACATCCAAAACGTCGCCGCCGGCAGCGCCGCCTACAACGCCTGGGCCGACAAGTTGACCATCCTGGAACACTTCAACGGCCGTACCTTCGATACCATACCAGCGGGTATAGCGGCAAATAATGAAACTCGGAAAATTGCAACATGAAAATCTCGGTAAACATGTTTTGGAAACACGAACTTTTTGCATTGGATAGGTTATGACGGAGAGTGATATGAATTTAAACAATACGAAAGAAACAGAAATACGGCGCAATGCCCGCTGGCTATTGCGCCTTACGGCCTTGGAGTTTCGCGGCATGAAAAACCCAATAAATTGTGGTAATGCAAGATCTGATCTCCCTCAATATTGAGAATACATATGATTAAAAAAATATTCATTATTATTTGTTTGACTGTTTCAATTTATTTTATTAGCGTCTTCGCTCGCGCTTATAACTCTGAAAGAATTGCGGAAAATTATATTAAAGAAGCTCTTTTTGATTTTGCCAATCCGTGGAGAGTTGAGAGTTTGAATAAAAGAGCATCATGGTGGCTAATAAATAAATCCGACTTATCTCCTGATGACATTTGTCGTTTAGCAAACGTAGACTTAGGAAATATTATTAAAATTATTAAAAACCCGGAATGTAATATTCAACAGGGTTTCGATAAGTTTTCAGCAGAAAAACATACATATGCTTTGTGCTCAACGATCGTTAAATTCGAAAAAAACAGTGTTGATATTAAAATAAGGTTAATTGATGAAAACGGAGGTTGGAAAGCGGGGGACTGGAAAATAAATGACTTCATGTCAATCAATAAAGTTAAGGAATAATTTATGTCAAAACTATCTATAAAAACCACGTCTGTTGATCAGCAAAATGGATTGATAGACGCTTTGCAAAAAGGGGCTACACAGGTTCCAAACACTTATGATGTAGTTCAGTCCGCAGATAACACTGTTGATATCTATCTGCATGAAGACACCGATGCGGCAATTGAATTACTTGTCAGAATATTGGCTGCGAATCCCATATATCTTGGTACAGGAGTCATAGCTGAACAACCGTTGGCGGAAGGTATTAAGAGAGCTGCAAAATTAATATCAGGTCGACAAGCACAATTAGATGCTGCAATTGACGCGCAAGTTGGTGGCAATTTCACCTCCGCCACCGTCGCCACCCCGCCCGTCCGCCGCGACCCCTTGGTCTTCGACCTGGACGGCGACGGCCTGGAAACCGCCGGGGTCAACACCGCCAACCCGATCTACTTCGACCACGACGCCGACGCCGTCAAAACCGCCACCGGCTGGGTCAAATCCGACGACGCCTTCCTGGTGCTGGACAAAAACGCCAACGGCACCATAGACAGCGGCCGCGAGCTGTTCGGCGACGCGATGATCAAAAGCAACGGCCAACTGGCCGCCGACGGCTTCGACGCGTTGCGCGACCTGGATGCCAACCTGGACGGCAAAGTCGATGCCGCCGACACTCAATTCGCCAACCTGCGCCTGTGGCGAGACCTGAATCAAGACGGCATCAGCCAGGCCAATGAGCTGTTCACGCTGGGCAGCCAAAATATCGCCGCCATCAACGTCGGCAGCACCGACCACAGCCAAATCCTCGCCAACGGCAACCAATTGGCCGACATCGGCAGCTACGTCAAAACCGACGGTAGCAGCGGAGCTCTGGGCGAGGTCAGCGGCAACTTGGGCGACATCAACCTAATCCAGGATACCTTCCACAGCCAGTTTACCGACCACCTGGACACCAGCGCCGTCGCCACGCTGCCGGACATGCAGGGCGCCGGCCAAGTCCGCAGCCTGCGCGAAGCGGCCACCCTGTCGCCGGCACTGGCGCAATTGCTGGCCGATTTCGCCGCCGCCGACCGTACCGGACAGCAAGCCTTGCTGGACACCATCTTGAAAGCCTGGAGCGAAACCAGCACCATGGCCGCGACCTTCACCGGCGCCTACGCCGGTCACAGTCTGACCGTCAACATCCAAAACATCGCCGCCGGCAGCGCTGCCTACACCGCCTGGGCCGACAAACTGACCATCCTGGAACACTTCAACGGCCGTACGTTCAACACAGTCCCGGCCGGTACGACGGCAGCGACTATCAACCTGTGGAGCGTCACCCAGGATTTGCTGCAAAGCAGTTACGACGCGCTGAAGAATTCGGTTTACCAACGTCTGGTATTGCAAACGCGGGTACAACCGTTGCTGGATTTAATTTCGTTGCGCGTGGACGGAAACGGCGTTGCCTTGGATTTTACCGAAGTGAATGCGGAATTGGATCGCCGCGCCACGATAAATCCAGGCAAGGCAGCCGCCGACCTAGCGGAATTTACCATCATGACTCAAGACTCGCTCAAAGACAGCGGTTGGCGAGGATGGGAAAAACTGGTCGAATACGTTAACACCTACCCGATGACCCCGGAAATGCGTAGCGAGTTAGTTTTGGCCGGGGTCAAATTTGACGGCACAGGCGGAAACGATACTGTCGTAGGCGATGCCGGGAACAACAACATTTCAGGCGGGGCCGGTAACGATACGATTTATGGGGCGAATGGGGATGACAATCTTAGCGGCGGCGACAACGAAGACGTGCTGCTGGGCGGCGCCGGCGACGATGTGTTGAGCGGCGGCTACGGCTACGACAGCCTGACCGGCGGTTTGGGCAATGACACCTTGTACGGCGGCTATCATGCCGACACCTACGTCTTTAACCGTGGGGATGG